>NZ_CP127385.1:4036966-4343295 GCF_030378205.1 Bradyrhizobium sp. NP1 | reverse complement strand
GTCTCCTCAAAACGACTGCTGGCCTCGAGCCACGCCTCCTCGGCGCGCTGCAGCGCTTCGACGGCGCCGGCGCGGGCCTTGCCAAGCTGGGCCGCCTGCTTCGGATCGCGCGTGAAGAGATCCGGCAGCGCAAGCGCCGCATCGATCTTCGCGATGATGCCGGTGATACGCTCGATTTCGGCCTCGGCTTCGGAAATCTTCTGCTTCAGGGGCGTGCGGCTTTCGTTCCTCGGCCGCTGCGGCTTTTCCCGCTCGCCGCCGCCACGCTCGCGCGGCGCGGTGCGCGCATTGCGCGACGACAGGACCAGCCGCTGGTAGTCGTCGAGATCGCCCTCATAGGCGGTGACCGCATGATCGGCGACCACCCATAGCCGGTCGGCGCAGGCCTCGATCAGGTAGCGGTCATGCGACACCATGATCACCGCGCCCGGAAATTCGTTGATGGCTTCGGCGAGCGCAGCGCGACTGTCGATGTCGAGGTGGTTGGTGGGCTCGTCGAGGATGATCATGTTGGGACCGAAGAAGGTCGCAAGGCCCAACAGCAGCCGCGCCTTCTCGCCGCCGGACAGGCCCCCGACCAGCGTATCGGCGGCCTTGCCGGAAAAGCCGATGCTGCCGGCGCGCGCCCGCACCTTGGCCTCCGGCGCGTCGGGCATCAGCTTGCGGACGTGGTCGTAGGTGGAGGCGTCCACATTCAGTTCGTCGAGCTGATGCTGGGCGAAATAGGCGACCGCAAGCTTCTCGGCGCGGGTGATGCCGCCGGAAAACGGCTCGAGGCGCCCCGCGAGCAATTTGACGAGGGTGGACTTGCCGTTGCCGTTGGCCCCCAGCAGCGCGATGCGGTCGTCATTGTCGACCCGCAGCGTCACCCGGTTCAGGACTGGCAGCGCCGGGTCGTAGCCGACCGACACATTGTCGACGGCAATGATCGGCGGCGACAGCACCTTCTCGGGCGGCGGGAAGGTGATTTCGCGCACGTCCTGCGTCACCAGCGCGGCCACCGGCTTCATCTTTTCCAGCATCTTGACGCGGGACTGCGCCTGGCGCGCCTTCGAGGCCTTGGCCTTGAAGCGGTCGACGAAGGCCTGCAGGCGCTTGCGCTCGGCCTCCTGGCGTCTGGCGTGCTTGGCATCCAGCAACTCGCGCGCGCTGCGCTGTTCCTCGAATGAGGAATAGCCGCCGCGGTAGAGCGTGAGCTTGCCGCGGTCGAGATGCAGGATCTGGTCGACCGATTTATCGAGCAGGTCGCGGTCGTGGCTGATCACGATCACGGTGCGCGGGTAGTTGGCGAGATGATCCTCCAGCCACAGCGTGCCTTCGAGGTCGAGATAGTTGGTGGGCTCGTCGAGCAGCAGCAGGTCGGGAGCCGCAAACAGCGTGGCGGCGAGGGCAACCCGCATGCGCCAGCCGCCGGAAAATTCGGAGCAGGGGCGGGCCTGGTCAGCCGTGGAGAAGCCGAGGCCGCTCAGGATCGCTGCCGCGCGCGCCGGCGCCGAATGGGCGTCGATGTCGACCAGCCGGGTCTGGATTTCAGCGATCCGGTGCGGATCGCGGGCGCTTTCAGCCTCGTGCAACAGCGCGTCGCGCTCGCGGTCGGCCTTCAGCACGACCTCGACCAGGCTCTCCGGCCCGTTCGGCGCTTCCTGGGCGAGGCTGCCGACGCGCCAGCGCGGCGGGATGGCGATGCTGCCGCTCTCGGTCGGCAGTTCGCCGCGGATCGCCCGGAACAGCGTCGATTTGCCGGTGCCGTTGCGTCCGACCAGCCCGACACGCGCGCCCGGCGCGATCTGCGCGCTGGCGTGGTCGATCAGAAGCCGTCCGGCAAGGCGGATCGATAATTCGGTGATGGAAAGCATGCGCGCGGGTTGTCGCCGCAGCCGCGCTCAATGGCAACCGCTTTTTGCGCCCCGCCTAGCGCGGTGCAGGCCCCTCGAGCTCGTGCCGCCGCAGGTCCTGCAGCAGCTGCTGCAGCAGTGGGGCCGAATGCAGCGATTCCAGTCGCAGCGCCTGCTGCAGGCGCTCGCCCACGGCATCGCAGATCGAGCGAACGGTCCTGCCGTCGATCGAGTCGTGGGGGGTGCTGCATCGGCCTTCCATGGCGGTTCCGTATTTCGCTATGATTTCCTTGCCAGTAGAAAGTCGTTTCGACGGAAATGGTTTCGGACAGGGCCGCCGTTCGGCGCCACAATTCCGTGACAAGGACGTCAATCGAAAAAGCCCCGGCGGAACACCGGGGCTTTTGCGTGTCAGCAGGAAGGGCCGCTCAATAGCAGCGGTTGACCAGCCGCCAACGGGGACCCCAGGGGGTCGGAACCAGCCGCCGCGCATAGCAGCCGCCATAGCCGTAATTGTAGTAGGCGGGGCCGCCGACATAGACGCGCGGACCCCACCAGCCGCGATGCCAGCCGCCGCCGTGCCAGCCGTGATGCCAGCCGCCATCCCAGGCCGAAGCGGAGGTCGGTGCCAACGCAGCCGCACCCAATGATGCCGCCGCGACTGCAACAAGCGAGAGTTTGCGTAACATGGTTGTCTCCTCGAGGCTGAAAGGCGCGGCTTCCCGCGCCGTCGGTGATCGCTGCCCGGTGGCGCCCCTTTTCGAGTGGTTCAAGAGGCGTTCGGTCGATCAAAGCCTAAGCCGGCCAGGCTGAACGGCACCGCGACGGGACGTGCAGAATGGGTTCAGCTTTGTGAAATTACTGTAATTGCCGGGCGTTAACGATGCCTGTCGGCGCCGGCCGCGCCGGCCTGGTCGCTTGCCGCGGGGCGGTCCCGCCGATATAAGCGCCGCAAATCCGTCAAACCCCGCTATTTGAGGACAACACATGGCAATTGAACGCACCTTCTCGATCATCAAGCCCGACGCGACCGCGCGCAACCTCACCGGCGCGATCAACGCGCTGATCGAGAAGGCGGGCCTGCGCATCGTGGGGCAAAAGCGGATCCGCATGAGCCGCGAGCAGGCGGAGACCTTCTACGCCGTGCACAAGGCGCGGCCGTTCTTCGGCGAGCTCGTCGAATTCATGACCTCGGGCCCGGTGGTGGTGCAGGTTCTGGAAGGCGAGGGCGCGGTGCTCAAATATCGCGACGTGATGGGTGCGACCGATCCGGCCAAGGCCGCCGACGGCACGATCCGCAAGCTGCACGCCCGATCGATCGGTGAGAACTCGGTGCACGGCTCGGACGCCCAGGAAACCGCGGCCGTCGAGATCGCGCAGTTCTTCTCCGGCAACGAAATCGTCGGTTGATCGGCACCGGCGCAGGGATTCAGGGCTGATCAGGGCTAACCGGGGGGCGAAACCTTGAAGTTGCTGTTGCAGGTCGCTGATCCCGCCAGCATCGGCGCGTTCTTCGCGCAACTGCAGGCGGACCTCTACCGGCCGGCGTTCTGGCTCGCGGTCGGCAAGATCATCTGGATCAACGTGCTGCTGTCCGGCGACAACGCGCTGGTCATCGCGATGGCCTGCCGCGGCCTGCACGGCCGTCACCGCATGTGGGGCATGGTGATCGGCGCCGGCATTGCGGTCGTGCTGCTGATCGCCTTCACCGGCATCGTCGCGACATTGATGGCGCTGCCCTATCTGAAGCTGATCGGCGGAATCGCGCTCCTGATCATCGCGGCCAAGCTGCTGGTGCCGGAGGACGAAAACGACGAAGTCGAGGCAGGCACGACGCTGTGGCATGCAGTGCGCATCGTCGTGATCGCCGACATTGTGATGAGCCTCGACAATGTCATCGCGGTCGCCGCCGCCGCCAACGGCCAGCTTTCGCTGCTGATCCTGGGGCTTGCCATCAGCATCCCCATGATCATCGCGGGCGCGGCGCTGATCATGCTGGTGCTCGACCGCTTTCCCATCCTGGTCTGGCTCGGCGCGGTCCTGCTCGGCTGGATCGCCGGCGACGTGATCGCTTCCGATCCGGTGGATCAATCGGTGCTGCACCGCCTGCTCGACGGCCAGATGATCTTCAGCGTCGATGCCACCTCCGCGATATTCGGCGCGTCGCATTTCAGCTTCGACGGCGACCTGATCGACATCCTGGCTTCGATTCTGGGCGCGGTCGCCGTGCTCGTCATGGGAACGATCTGGCGTCGTCGCAAGCTGCGCGACGATCCGAAGCCGAAACCGGCCGCCTGAAGGCGCCGGCAAGCTCTCCGGTTCCGCGCCATTTGCGGCCGGCGGCCCCTCGCGCGATTTGCGACAAATAGCCGCCGGACGGGTCTTGCCGTTTTGCGATACCGAGTGAGCGGATAGGCCGCACTCGGAGGTTGGATTGAACTGGTTTTCGGATTTGTTCGATCCTGCCTTCCTCGGCACGCTCATCAAGCAATTCAGGGCGGAAATCCAGCACCCTCAGTTCTGGGTCAACCTGTCCAAGATCATCTGGATCAACGTATTGCTGTCGGGCGACAACGCGCTGGTCGTCGCGATGGCATGCCGCGGCCTTGCCCCGCGCCAGCGGCTGTGGGGCATGGTGCTGGGTGCGGCGGCGGCCGTGCTGCTGCGGATCATCTTCACGCTCGTGATCGCGACCGTGATGGGCTTGCCCTACCTGAAACTGGTCGGCGGACTGGCGCTGCTCGTCATTGCCGCGAAGCTGCTCGTTCCCGACAGCGCGGAGGAGCAGGGTGTCGGCTCGGCGGCGCATGTCTGGGCCGCGGTGCAGATCGTCGTGGTCGCCGATATCGTGATGAGCCTCGACAACGTCATTGCAGTCGCCGCCGCCGCCAACGGCAGCATCCCGCTCCTGATCTTCGGGCTGGCGAGCAGCATTCCGCTGATCATTGCGGGGGCGACGTTGATCATGGCGCTGCTCGCGATGCTGCCGGTCCTGGTCTGGGCCGGATCGGCGCTGCTCGGCTGGATCGCAGGCGACGTCATCGCGACCGATCCGGTCGTTCATCCCAAGCTGCAGAGCCTGTTCGAGGGGGCGGTCGGCATCGAGTTCGATGCGCTGCTGACGCTGCTCGGGGTTGCGCCGCTGTTCGTCGGCGGCAATGGCGGCGAGATCGTCTGCGCCGCGCTGGGCGCGTTCATCGTCCTGATCGTCGGCGCGATCTGGCGGAGGCAGCGGCTGAGCTATGCCGCACAGGGCACCTGATCCCCACGCGCTTAGTGGTCGAATTCTAACATTTGCTCCCCGCTTCGGGAGGCGCGTTTGCGAACGAGGAATTGACCGCTGCCGCGGTCCTGATCCGGGCGAAAGCTTAGCGTCTGACGATCGAGCCGGAACGGCCGACCAGCCGCGCAAGCTGGCGGAAGCGGCTGCCGACGCGGTCGGCGACCAGATCGACCATCCTGTGCTCGAACACCAGCATCAGCTTGCGGCCGTGGCTGCGGAAATGCGTCGCCGGCAGCACGCCCGGCCGTGCCGCCGAGATCAGATGGGCGACACGAAACGCCGCGCCGAGCACCCGCGCCCGTTCGAACTGGGCCGGCGTCACCATCGCCTGCATGACCGCGGGCGGTTCATTCTCCTCGCTCAGGCCCGCGTAGCGGAAGAACACGGAGAGCGCGACGAACACCCGGCCCTGATGCGTGACCGAGCCGAAATTGCCATGCGTGATCAGGCTCAGCGTCTGTTCGCCGCGATGATCCGGATGAACGCGCCAGCCGATATCCGACAACAGGCATGCGGCGTGACGCAGCCTGCGGTCCTCGTCGGTTTCGCGCAGACCCACCACGCGGACGAAGCGGTCGGTCCAGCCGATCAATTCCTCGGCGTGGCGCGCCGAGCGCGACAGCAACTCGTTGAGCGTCTGCGCCCCGCAGAGGAAGCCGTCCTTGGCGCGCTCGCTCTCCGATAGCATCGAGTACAGCAGCCCTTCGCGCACGCCGAAGGTCGAAAACATGATGGTCTTCGGCTTGGCGACGCGGATCACGTATTCGAGCACGAGCGCGGCATAGGTCAGCAGCGGACGGCGCGCGTCGGCCACCGCCTCGATATTGGCGAGCAGGTTGGTCGCCGCCAGCCGCCTGAGCCGCCGCGCGAAGTCGAGCGCATCGGAGGCCGGGATCGCATAGCCGTGCATGACGCTGAGCGGATAGCCGCTCTGGATGATGTGGATGCGGGCGAGCGCGCGCCAGGTGCCGCCGACCGCATAGAAGGTCCGGCCGCGCCCGCGCTGCAGTTGGGATACCGCGGTGAGCTCGTTCTTGACGATGCGCTCGGCGCGCTTGAGCGACTTGTGCGACAGGTCCTGCAGCGCGAGGCTGCCGAGCGGCAGCGTCACGCCGGAGCGCACGGCGTTGCCGCGCACGTCGATCAATTCGAGCGAGCCGCCGCCGAGGTCGCCGACGATGCCGTCCGGCCTGTGGATGCCCGAGATGACGCCGAGCGCCGAGAGCTTCGCCTCGATCGGCCCCGACAGGATGTCGATCTTGACGCCGCAGATGCGCTCCGCCTTGGCGATGAAGTCGGCGCCATTGGTGGCGTCGCGGCAGGCCGCTGTCGCGATGGCGTAGACGCGCTCGACCCTCTGCACCTTGCAGAGCGCGTGAAAGCGCCGCAGCGCAGTCAGCGCCTTGTCGACCGCGTCGGGCGCGAGCAGGCCGGTCGACTGCACCTCGCGTCCCAGTCCGCACAGCGCCTTCTCGTTGAACACCGAGACGAGGCTGCGCGACATCTGTTCATAGACGACGAGACGAACCGAGTTCGAACCGATGTCGATGACCGCGACGCTGGCGTTGCGCTTGCGCGGCCGCTTCACCGTGACAATCCATTAAGCGGGAGGATGACGTTCGGTACGGCGCGTGAGACGGCGCGGCGAGGATTCCTTGAGCGACTTTCCACGGCCTGAGAGACTCGGATTGGTCATGAAATAGTTGTGCAGGTTGAAAGGCTCCTCGCCTTTCGCGGTCTTCATACGCGTTGACGATCCGTCCGGCAACAACTGCCAGCTCTGCTCATTGTCCTTCAGGTTGGCGACCATGATCTGTTCGAGAACCTGCTGATGCACCGTCGGATTTTGCAGCGGACAGAGCACCTCGACGCGGCGGTCGAGGTTGCGCGGCATCATGTCGGCAGACGAGATATACACAGCTGCTTTGGTGCTCGGCAGCCCTTGTCCCATGCCGAAGCAGTAGATCCGGCCGTGTTCCAGGAACCGTCCGATCACCGATTTGACGCGGATGTTCTCCGACAGGCCGGGCAGGCCCGGCCGCAGGCAGCAGATGCCGCGCACCACGAGCTCGATCGAGACGCCGGCTTGCGAGGCCTCGTACAGCGCGTCGATGATGTCGGGGTCGACCAGCGCGTTCATCTTCATCCAGATCGCGCCGGTCCGGCCGTGGCGGGCGTGGCTGGTCTCGCCCTGGATATGCTCGATGATGCGCTTGCGCAGCGTCAGCGGCGACACCGCCATCTTCTCAAGGTCGCTCGGCGCGGCGTAGCCGGTGATGTAGTTGAACACCCGCGCCACGTCGCGCCCGATGGTCGGATCGGACGTGAAATAGGAGAGGTCGGTATAGATGCGCGCGGTCACCGGGTGATAGTTGCCGGTGCCGGTATGGACATAGGTGGTGAGGCTGCCGCCCTCGCGGCGCACCACCATCGACAGCTTGGCGTGCGTCTTCAGTTCGAGGAAGCCGTAGACCACCTGCACGCCGGCGCGTTCGAGGTCGCGCGCCCAGCGGATGTTCGCCTCCTCGTCGAAGCGCGCCTTGAGCTCGATCAGCGCGGTCACCGACTTGCCGGCCTCGGCGGCCTCCGCCAGCGCGCGCACGATCGGCGAGTTGTTGGAAGTGCGGTAGAGCGTCTGCTTGATCGCGACGACGTCGGGATCGCGCGCGGCCTGCTGCAGGAACTGCACGACGACGTCGAAGGACTCGTAAGGGTGATGGACGATCAGGTCCTTCTGGCGGATCGCTGCGAAGATGTCGCCGCCATGTTCGCGCACCCGTTCCGGATGGCGCGGCACATAGGGCGAGAATTCGAGGTCGGGCCGGTCGAGCCGGGTGAGCTGCGAAAGCTCGTTCATGGCGAGCACGCCATCGACCAGGAAGACCTCGTCATCTGATGCCGACAGCGCGTGCTGCACGAAGATGCGCAGCTCCTCCGGCATCTTGGCATCGATCTCCAGCCGGATCACCGAGCCGCGCCGCCGCCGCTTCAGGGCGGTTTCGAACAGCCGCACCAGGTCTTCCGCCTCTTCCTCGATTTCGAGCTCGGAGTCGCGGATGATGCGGAAGGCGCCCTGGCCGTTGACGTGGTAGCCCGGGAACAGGCGGCCGATGAACAGGCTGGTTGCCTGTTCCAGCGTGATCAGGCGCACCGCGCCGTCCTTGCCGGCGGGCATGCGGATGAAGCGGTCGATCTTGCCGGGCATGCGGATCAACGCATTCATCGGTTTGCCGTCGGAGGCACGCGTCATGTGCAGCGCGATCGTGAAGCCGAGGCTCGGGATGAACGGGAAGGGGTGGGCCGGATCGATCGCCAGCGGCGTCAGCAGCGGGAAGATGTTGTGCAGGAAGTAGTCCTCGATCCAGGCCCGCTCGGACTTGCTGACGTCGCGCGCATCGACCAGCGCAATGCCGGCCTCGGACAGGAGGCCGCGTAGATCGCGCCAGATCGCCTGCTGGTCAGTGGCAAGCTGCGAAACGTTCTGGTTGATCATGACGAGCTGCTCGGCCGGCGTCAGCCCGTCCGGGCTACGCTCGGCGATGCCTTCGCGCACCTGGGCCTTGATGCCGGCAACGCGGACCATGAAGAACTCGTCAAGGTTATTGGCAGAAATCGACAGGAACCGCACCCGCTCCAGCAGCGGATGGCCCGGATTGACCGATTCCTCGAGCACCCGGCGGTTGAAATGCAGCCAGGACAGCTCGCGGTTGATGAAGCGCTCGGGGCTCGCCGCAATTGATGGCGGCGCCAGAACTTCGGCTTCTTTTTCTTTGTTTTCAATGGCTTGTGCCGAATCCATCAGATTCTTATCCATTTCGCGTCGCCGGGCGGGGCCGTTTGAGCAAACGCCGCGCAACCATGTGTTAGTGCGATGACGTTTCGATGACATTGACGTTCCCGCCGATCGCGGCGTCAAGGCGGTTCCCGTCAGGTTTTGCGGAGCAGTTCCGCGGCGAGCGCCCGCGTTACCGGCCGGCCCAGCCGCAAGGCCTCGCTGTCGAGCAGCGCGACCGCCTGCCGCGCCGCGGCGTAGGAGCGCTCGATCCGGCTGGCGAGATAGCTGACGACGGCCTCGTCGACCGCCAGCTGCCGGTCGGCGCAGAATTTGACGATCAGTGCGCGCAACAGCCCGTCGTCGGGCGGCAGCAGCGATATCACGGGCAGCGCGCGCAGGCGCGACCGCAGGTCGCGCAGCTCGATCTCGGCCGCCGCCGGTGCCGCGCGGGCGGTGATCAGCACGAAGGCTCCGTCCTCGCGCGCCAGGTTCATCAGGTGAAACAGCGCGCGCTCGTCAAACTCGCCGGGTTTCAGATCTTCGACAACCAGCGCGCCGGTTGCGAGCGCCGCGGGGACTGCGGCGAGATCAAGCGCGCGCGCCGTGGTCGATCGGGCGCCGGCCTGCTCGGCCCAGATGCTGGCGAGGTGGCTCTTGCCAGCACCTTCCGGCCCCACCAGCAGCATGACGCGGTTCGGCCATTCCGGCCACGCGTCGATCAGCGCGAGGCCCGCCGCATTGGCCGGGCCCTCCAGGAAATCGTCGCGCGTCAGGCTCTCCGCATGCGGCAACGCAAAGGCCAGTTGACGGGGTTGAACGCGGCCAGCCACAACTCACTCCATGCCGCCAGTAAACCAGGCCTTGCAGCCTCGTGATCCGATTCTAACATTCGCACCCCATCGCTGCAGGCACTTTTGCGAATGTAAGAATCAAAAGGACCACTAGCAAATCATTGATGCCCGTGGAGCTTTGGATTTGACGTTCGCCTGAGGAAATCGCGGCAACCGGGTAGCGAACGTCAAATCCGCTCCGCTAGCGCGCTTCTATCGTGCTCATGTGCCGTACCCATTCCACGAGATAAAGCGATACGGACACCAGCGTAAAGACGGTTACGAATCCCATCAGGATCAGATCATAGGGCGCTGGCCTGAAACCGAAGCCGAGCGAGGCCAGCACCAAGGCGGCGAACGCGACCTGGGCCACGGTATTGAGCTTGGAGACCATCAGCGGTTTCATCGGAACCGGCTTGTCGAACAGCCACGACACGATGACGGCGGCGACGATCATGATGTCGCGGGAGACCACGAGGATCACGATCCAGCGCGGGATCGCGCCCCAGATGCCGAGCGCCACGTAGATCGTGACCAGCAGCGCCTTGTCGGCGAGCGGATCGAGCAGGGCGCCCAGTTCGCTCGTCATGTCGAAGCGCTTGGCAAGGAAGCCGTCCACGGCATCGCTGACGCCGGCGATCACGAAGATGGCGAACGCGATCTCCATTTCGCCCGAGGCGATCGCCCAGACGATGATCGGGACCAGCAGGATGCGACCCAGCGTGATGATGTTCGGAATGCTCACGGCGCTTCCCGGCGCAAGAGACACGGCTCCTGGGGACTGAGCCGCTTATCTACACATAGTATATGCTGGCGGCGCTTACGAGCCATTGCGCTGACGCGGAATCCGACGTAACCAGCCGGATATACAAGCGGAATTTTGTATGGCCGAACGCAGAAACGGGCTCACTTACGCCGATTCGGGCGTCGATATCGACGCCGGTAATCGCCTGGTCGACCTCATCAAGCCAATGGTGCGCGCCACGGCGCGCCCGGGCGCCGACGCCGAGATCGGCGGCTTCGGCGGGCTGTTCGACCTCAAGGCCGCAGGCTTCAAGGACCCCGTCCTGGTCGCTGCGACCGACGGGGTCGGGACCAAGGTCAAGATCGCGATCGAAACCGGGCTGCATGGCGGCATCGGCGTCGACCTCGTTGCGATGTCGGTCAATGACCTCGTGGTGCAGGGCGCCGAACCCCTGTTCTTCCTGGACTACTTCGCCTGTGGCAAGCTCGAGCCGGAGGCCGCCGCCGCGATCGTGGCGGGTGTCGCGGAAGGCTGCCGCGAATCCGGCTGCGCGCTGATCGGCGGCGAAACCGCGGAGATGCCCGGCCTCTACAAAGCCGGCGATTACGACCTCGCCGGCTTTGCGGTCGGAGCGGCGGAGCGCGGCACGCTGCTGCCGCGGTCTGACATCGAAGCAGGCGACGCCGTGATCGGGCTTGCCTCGTCGGGTGTGCATTCCAACGGTTTCTCGCTGGTGCGCAAGATCGTCGAGAGCTCGCGCGTGAGCTTCGACGCGCCGGCACCGTTCTCGCCGGTCATGACGCTGGGCGCAGCGCTGTTGACGCCGACGCGGCTCTACGTGAAATCATGCCTGCGCGCGATCCGCGAGACCGGCGCGATCAAGGGCCTTGCGCACATCACTGGCGGCGGCTTCACCGACAACATTCCGCGCGTCTTGCCCAAGCACCTCGGCGTCGGCATTGATCTGGCGCGGCTGCCGGTGCTGCCGGTGTTCAAATGGCTCGCCGAACAGGGCGGCATCGCCGAGCTCGAGCTGCTGCGCACCTTCAATTGCGGTATCGGCATGATCGCGATCGTCAGGGCGGACGCGATCGACCAGGTCTGCGACGTCTTCAGGGAGGCCGGCGAGAGCGTCGCGTTGCTCGGCGAAGTGATCAAGGCAAGCGGCGAGCACCGCGTGGTCTACAACGGTCATCTCGACCTGTCGTGGTAGAGGCAATGAAGCGGCGCGTCGCCATCCTGATATCCGGACGCGGCTCCAACATGGCCGCGCTGATCGAGGCCGCGAAGACGGCGGATTTTCCGGCCGAGATCGCGCTTGTCGTTTCCAATCGCGCCGACGCGGCCGGGCTGGCGAGGGCGAAGGCGGCAGGTGTTGCGACCGCGCTGATCGAAAGCAAGCCATTCGGCAAGGATCGCGCTGCCTTCGAGCGGGCCCTGCAGTCGTCGCTCGACCAGCACCGCATCGAGCTGATCTGTCTCGGCGGCTTCATGCGGCTGTTCACGGCCGACTTCACCCGGCATTGGTCCGGGCGGATGCTCAACATCCACCCTTCGCTGCTGCCGTCGTTTCCCGGGCTCGATCCGCACGGCCAGGCGCTGCGCGCCGGCGTCAGGATATCGGGCGCGACAGTGCACTTCGTCACGGCGGAGACCGACGCGGGCCCTATCGTGGTTCAGGGCGCGGTTCCCGTGAGCGATCATGATACGACGGAAACGCTCTCCGAGCGCATCCTCGAGATCGAGCATCGCATCTATCCGGAAGCGCTGCGGCTGCTTGCGACCGGAAAAATCCGGCTGGAGCAGGATCGCTGCCGGATCGAGGCGAGCGCAACCTCAGGCAATTTCCTGATTTCGCCGACCGCGAGCTGAATTCACAGCGCGGCACGCGCGCAGGAAAAGTAAAAATCCCCCGGGCGCTGGCGCCGGGGGACAATCACGAAAGCTGCGCAGATCGCGACGAAACTCAGGAAACCTTGAGGTTTTCCGCGGATGACTTGCCGCGGTTTTCCACGAGGTCATACTCGACGACCTGGTTTTCATTGAGGGTCGTGAGCCCAGCACGCTCGACGGCGGAGATGTGGACGAAAACGTCCTTATCGCCCACCTGCGGCTTGATGAACCCATAACCCTTGGTCGGGTTGAACCATTTGACGGTACCCTTCGGCATCGCCTGTCTCCTAGTCTAGGCACAAAAAAAGACGCGGCCACGCTCTTCGCGTGCCACGCCACAACGGGCTTCCGGAAGTCTGTTGAATTTCCACGTCGCGAAAACGCACAAGTCGAACGGCCAGGAACCGATTGTATGGGTATTGCAACATGAAAACGGCGCCTTAGCAAGCCGTGGCCGCACCTGAGGTTAAAGCGGCGGCCCGTTGCACGGCCAAGGCGACCTGTGGCCGGGGAACCACAACCGCCCAGGAGCGCGCCGATCCGTGCCGCGGGGCAATTGACCGCCCGCCGGAACTAGGGGCAAATCCGCTAGGCTCGATAAGGTTTTATGCGATTTGTCGGGCCAGGAATTCGGCTGGGAAGGGCATGATGGGCTCACCGCGGCTTTGGCTGCGCGGCGGATCGGGCGGCTGGCCTGCGAGGGCGGTTGCGGCTGTTTTCGCGCTCGTCGCGATGATGGCGGCGGTACCGGCGGCGCAGGCGCAAGTGGTAGGCCCGCCGGTCGGGCTGCCGCCCCCGATCCCAACCCCGACGATGGTTAATGCCGACATCTCGACGGGCGCGACCGCATTGAACCTGGGGAGCACGTTCCTGGAGCGGCTCGGCAACCAGGCGAGCGGTTTCGATCGCATCTGGCGCAACAATCCCGGCGGCGGCGGCGCCTCGGAGGCCGCCGACAATCCGCCGCTGCGTTCGTGGGCCGAGGCCTACGGCATCTCGGCGCGAAACGGCGCGCAAGGCCCGTTCGCCGCCGACAACCGCCAGACCTGGGGTGGCGTCGCCGGCCTCGGCGCGCGCGTGGCACCCGGCGTCAATATCGGCGTCTCGATCGACCAGAGCCGCACCTCGATCGATGTGCCGCTGGCGCTGCAATCGGCAAGTCTTGATCTCACCCAGCTCGGCTTCAACGCCTCCGTGGACAAGGGGCCCTGGACCTGGGCGATCGCGCTGGTGCACGGCTTTGGTGCCGCCCGGTCGAGCCGCGAGTCCGGTCCGGGCTTTGCGACCGCGGCCTATCACGCCGAGCTCGATGGCGCGCTGACCGAACTCAGCTATTACTGGAATATCGAACAGACCCGCATCGTGCCGAAGGTCGATTTCGAATATGTCCGCGCCGCGAACGGATCGTTCCAGGAAGCGGGCGGCGTCGATCCGCTGACGGTGGGCGGCGCCACGCTCGAGCGTGCCCGCATGCTTCTTGGCGCGGAGGTCGGCCACTACTGGATCGTCGATCGCCGCGTCGTCGACCTCTCGGCTTACGGCAAGTTCGTCGACAATTTCTCGCAGAACTTCAGCGCGATCACGGCAAGCCTCGGCCCCGAGAGCATCACGCTGCAGGGGATCGGCGAAAGCCGCTATGGTGCGGATGCCGGCGCGTCCGCATCGATCGGCCTGAGCAATACGGCGCGGGTCTATCTGAACTATGACGGCAAGTTCCGCACCACGATGCAATCGCACCAGGGCACGGTCGGCGTCGAGGTGAGGTGGTAGGGCCCGGTTAGCGATCCCTTAGGCCGGCGCCTCGCCGCGGTCGACCCGCACCACCCGGCCGCGCTCGATCGCGAGCGCCAGCCGGCCATGCTTGAGCTGCAGCGCCGCCTCGCCGAACAATTCGCGGCGCCAGCCATGCAGCGCGGCCACGTCGGCCTGATCGTCGGCCGCGATCTGCTCGAGATCGTCGACCGTCGCGATCACCTTGCTCGCCACCGCATGGCGCTCCGAGGTCATGCGCAAGAGCACCTTGAGCAGCTCGACGATCGCGGCCCCGTTGGAATTGCTCCGCGGCTTCTCGATCTTGGGCAGCGTGTCCGGATCGCGCGCCAGCCCGCGCTGCACGGCGGCGACGATTTCACTGCCCCATTTCGAGCGGTCAAAGCCTTTCGGCAGCGAGCGCAGATTGGCGAGCCTCTCCAGGCTGGTCGGTGCGTGGATCGCGACGTCGCCGACCGCGTCGTCCTTGAGGACCCGGCTGCGCGGCACGTCGCGGCTCTGCGCTTCCTGCTCGCGCCAGGCGGCGACCTCCATCAGCACCGCAAGCTCCTTCGGCTTGCGCACGCGCGTCTTCAGCCGCTCCCAGGCGCGCTCGGGATGGAAATCGTAAGTGCGGGGCGAGGTCAAAACCTCCATCTCCTCGCTGACCCAATCGCTGCGCCGACGCTTCTTCAGGTCGGCGTCGAGCGCGATGAAGACGTCGCGCAAATGGGTGACGTCGGAGACGGCGTAATGGACCTGCTCCTTGGTCAGCGGCCGGCGCGACCAGTCGGTGAAGCGGTGGGTCTTGTCCGGCCGGTGACCGGTGATGCGTTCGACCAGCTGGTCATAGGCGATGGAATCGCCATAGCCGAGCACCATGGCGGCGACCTGGGTATCGAAAATCGGATGCGGGACGGTGCCCGCACGGTGCCAGACGATCTCGATGTCCTGGCGGGCGGCGTGAAACACCTTCAGCACCGCCTCGTTCGACATCAGGTCGAAGAACGGTTTGAGCTCGATGCCCTCCGCCAGCGCGTCGACCACGACCGCTTCCTCGGGGCTCGCCATCTGCACGACGCAGAGCAGCGGGTAATAAGTGGTTTCGCGGAGGAACTCGGTATCGACGGTGATTACCGGGTGCTTGGCAAGGCGTTCGCAAGCGGCCGCGAGTTCCGAAGTGGTAGCAATCAGATCCATGAACAGTCCATACGCTACTACAGCCGTTCGACCGAAAGCGCTGGCCTGTCAAGGGTGTTTGCTAAAATTCGAGCCTTGCATTTGAGCCGGATCATGAGCTTTGCAAGGCATCACTGTGGCGACTCACGGCGCGTTCGCGGCCAATTCTGGCGGATAATCGGCCTAGCGCCGCAGCTCTTTGCGCTCTCGGCACACCGACGGTATCGCCAGTACGATGACGCATAAACCGAGCATCGCCAATCCCATGAATTCGAAAACAAGCGCGTCCACGGCATAATCCCCCAACAAAGCTGAAGCTTTGGCGGGAGCGGATTGACCCTTCCTTAACCGGCGGGACGCGACCGATTCAATGGTGGACGCCCGGTTAACGGGTCACGTCCCGCAGAAGGTCTGCATCACGCGCTGGTCCGGCAATGGCGGATCGGCGTAGGCGGCAAATTCCGGCTGGTCCTCATAGGGCCTGGACAGCACCTTGAGCAGCTCCTCGAACGGGGCGTAGTCGTCTTTCGTCGTTGCGGCCGCAATGACCGCCTCGACGCGGTGGTTGCGCGGAATGAAGGCGGGATTGACGGACCGCATCGCATTGCGCCGCTCTTCCGGCGATTGCGGCTCGGCGGCCAGCCGCTCCAGCCAGCGGGCCGCCCATTCGTCATAGGCGCTCGCGTCGGTGAACAGCTCGCGCACACTGTGGTCGCTGGCCGGATCGCCTGCCGCCTCGCTGAGGCGGCGGAAGGTGAGGGTGAAGTCGGCCTGGTTCTTCGCCATGGCATCGAGCAGGTCCTGCACCAGCGCCTCGTCGCCATCGCGCGCGGTGAACAGTCCGATTTTCCGCCGCAGGCCGGCCTGATAGGCGGCGGTGAATTTCCCGGCGAACTCGCCGAGAATCGCTTGGGCCTCCTCGATCGCCTTTTCCTTGTCCTCGCTGAACAAGGGCAGCAGGCATTCGGCAAGCCGCGTCAGATTCCACAACGCGATCCGCGGCTGGTTGCCATAGGCGTAGCGGCCAAGCTCGTCGATCGACGAAAAGACGGTCGCGGGGTCGTAGTCGTCCATGAAGGCGCAGGGGCCGTAATCGATGGTCTCGCCTGAGATCGAGGTGTTGTCGGTGTTCATCACGCCGTGGATGAAGCCGACGAGGAGCCAGCGCGCGACAAGCTCGGCCTGGCGCCCGATCACGCCCTTGAGCAGGGCGTGGTAGGGGCGCTCGGTGAGGGCGAGGTCCGGATAATGCCGGGCGATAACGTGGTCGGCGAGCTGGCGGACGCCCTCGACGTCGCCGCGCGCGGCAAAATACTGGAAGGTGCCGACCCGGATGTGGCTTGCCGCGACGCGGGTCAGGACTGCGCCGGGCAGCACGGTTTCGCGGATCACATTCTCGCCGGTGATCGCGGCTGCGAGCGAGCGCGTGGTCGGAATGCCGAGCGCGGCCATTGCCTCGCTGACGATGTATTCGCGCAGGACCGGCCCGAGCGCGGCGCGGCCATCGCCCCGGCGGGAAAACGGGGTCGGACCCGAGCCCTTGAGCTGGATGTCGCGGCGGACGCCGTCCCTGTCGATCACCTCGCCGAGCAGGATGGCCCGGCCGTCGCCGAGCTGGGGAACAAATTGTCCGAACTGGTGGCCGGCATAGGCCATGGCGATCGGATCGGCGCCGGCGGGCAAGGCCTTGCCGGCCAGGATTTCAGCGCCTTCGGCGGTTTCCAGGAGATCAGGGTCGAGGCCGAGGTGAATCGCGAGTGGCCGGTTCAGCTTGATCAGCCGGGGGGCGGACACCGGCGTCGGCGCGACGCGGGCGAAAAAATTCGCCGGCAACGCCGCATAGGTGTTCTGGAAGGGGAAATGCACCGTCATGTGCTCAAGATAGGCGCAGTGGGGTGCTTTTTCGAGCCCAAACGCCTACGCCATTTGGTTGCCGCGCCATCCCGCCTCGGGTAAACCCTCCCGCAAATTCGGGGTGGCCCCCATGGCTCCCGATTCCCTTTTTCCGAAACTGTTCCAGGACCCCATGCATCGTTACCGGACCCACACCTGCGGCGCGCTCCGCGAGAGCCACATCGGCGAGACGGTCCGGCTGTCCGGCTGGTGCCACCGCATCCGTGACCATGGCGGCGTGCTGTTCATCGACTTGCGCGACCATTACGGCATCACCCAGTGCGTGGTCGATCCGGACTCGCCGGCGTTCAAGGATGCCGAGAAGCTGCGTTCCGAATGGGTGGTGCGGATGGAAGGCAAGGTGCGCCGCCGTCCAGAGGGTACCGACAACCCGGAGCTGCCGACTGGCCTGGTCGAGGTCTATGTCGCCGACATCGAGGTGTTGGGACCCGCGGCGGAGCTGCCGCTGCCGGTGTTCGGCGAGCAGGAATACCCCGAAGACATCCGCCTGAAATACCGCTTTCTCGACCTGCGCCGCGAGAAGCTGCACCAGAACATCATGACGCGCGGCGCCATCGTCGATTCCATGCGCCGGCGCATGAAGGAGCAGGGCTTCTTCGAGTTCCAGACCCCGATCCTGACCGCCTCCTCGCCGGAAGGCGCGCGCGACTTCCTGGTGCCGTCCCGTATCCATCCCGGAAAATTCTACGCGCTGCCGCAGGCGCCGCAGCAGTACAAGCAGCTCTTGATGATGTCGGGCTTCGATCGCTATTTCCAGATCGCGCCCTGCTTCCGCGACGAGGACCCGCGCGCCGACCGCCTGCCGGGCGAGTTCTACCAGCTCGACGTCGAGATGAGCTTCGTCACCCAGGACGACGTGTTCGCGGCGCTGGAGCCGGTGATCACGGGTGTGTTCGAGGAGTTCGCCAAGGGCAAGCCGGTGACCAAGGGCTGGCCGCGCATCCCCTTTGCCGAGGCCATCCGCAAATATGGCAGCGACAAGCCCGACCTGCGCAACCCGATCGTGATGCAGGACGTCTCCGAGCATTTCCGCGGCTCCGGCTTCAAGGTGTTCGCGCGGATGCTGGAGGACCCGAAGAACCAGGTCTGGGCGATCCCGGGCAAGGGTGGCGGCAGCCGCGCCTTCTGCGACCGCATGAACTCATGGGCGCAAGGTGAAGGCCAGCCCGGGCTCGGCTACATCATGTGGCGCGAGGGCGGCGAGGGCGCAGGTCCCCTTGCCAACAATATCGGCCCGGAGCGGACCGCAGCGATCCGCGAGCAGCTCGGCATGAAGGAGGGCGATGCCGCCTTCTTCGTCGCCGGCGATCCCGAGAAATTCTGGAAGTTCGCAGGCCTCGCCCGCACCAAGGTCGGCGAGGAGTTGAATCTCGTCGACAAGGAGCGGTTCGAGCTCGCCTGGATCGTCGACTTCCCGATGTTCGAGTATAACGAGGACGAGAAGAAGGTCGATTTCTCGCACAACCCGTTCTCGATGCCGCAAGGTGGACTCGAGGCGCTTCAGACGCAGGACCCGCTGTCGATCAAGGCATTCCAGTACGACATCACCTGCAACGGCTACGAGATCGCCTCCGGCGGCATCCGCAACCATCGCCCCGAGGCGATGGTCAAGGCGTTCGAGATCGCGGGCTATGGCGAGAAGGAGGTCGTCGAGCGGTTTGGCGGCATGTACCGCGCATTTCAGTACGGTGCACCGCCGCATGGCGGCATGGCGGCCGGCCTCGACCGTATCGTGATGCTCCTCTGCGGCACCACCAACCTGCGCGAAATCTCGCTCTTCCCGATGAATCAGCAGGCGGTGGACCTCTTGATGGGGGCGCCATCCGAGGTGACGCCGAAGCAGTTGCGCGAGCTTCACATCCGGCTCAATGTGCCGCAAAAATAGGTACGACCGAAAACCAATTCGGGAAGCTCGCGGGGGAGTGAATGACTTATTCTGAAGACCTGCATTCCGCGGCGCTCGCCTATCATCGGCTGCCGCGGCCGGGCAAACTCGAGATTCAGGCGACCAAGCCGCTCGCCAACCAGCGCGACCTCGCGCTGGCCTATTCGCCGGGCGTCGCGGCCGCCTGCACCGAGATCGCCAAGGACCCCGCGGAAGCGGCCTCGCTCACCTCGCGCGCCAACCTCGTCGCCGTCGTCTCCAACGGCACGGCGGTGCTGGGGCTCGGCAATATCGGGCCGCTGGCCTCGAAGCCCGTCATGGAAGGCAAGGCGGTGCTGTTCAAGAAATTCGCCGGCATCGACGTCTTCGACATCGAGATCGCGGCCGACACCATCGATCGCGTAGTCGAGACGGTGGCGGCGCTGGAGCCGACCTTCGGCGGCATCAATCTCGAGGACATCCGCGGCCCGGAATGTTTCGAGATCGAGGCGCGGCTGAAGGAGCGCATGAAGATCCCGGTGTTCCATGACGATCAGCATGGCACCGCGATCATCGTCGGCGCGGCGATCAAGAACGCCCTCCTGCTCAACGGCAAGAAGCTCTCCGACGTTAAGATCGTGGCGTCGGGCGCCGGGGCTGCGGCGATCGCCTGCCTCAATCTGCTCGTCTCGCTCGGGGCGCGGCGCGAGAACATCTGGGTCTGCGACATCGAGGGCCTCGTCTATGAAGGCCGTACCAAGCTGATGGATCGCTGGAAGGGGGCTTATGCGCAAAAGAGCGACAAGCGCACGCTCGCCGACGTGATCCCCGGCGCCGACATTTTCCTGGGCCTCTCGGCGCCGAACGTGCTCAAGCCCGAGATGGTCAAGCAGATGGCGGATAAGCCGCTGGTGATGGCGCTGGCCAACCCGGACCCGGAAATCATGCCGGACGAGGCGCGGAAAGCCCGCCCTGATGCGATGATCTGCACGGGCCGCTCCGACTTCCCCAACCAGGTCAACAACGTCCTGTGCTTCCCCTTCATCTTCCGCGGCGCGCTCGATGTCGGCGCCACCGCGATCAACGAGGCGATGAAACATGCCGCGGTCGATGCGATCGCGCAGCTCGCGCGCGATCCGCCGTCGGATGCGGTCGCGCAGGGTTTTGACACCGGCGAGACGCAGGGGTTCGGGCCGGGATCGCTGATCCCGAGCCCCTTCGACCCGCGCCTGATCCTGCGGATCGCGCCGGCGGTCGCCAGGGCCGCGATGGAATCGGGCGTCGCGACGCGGCCGATCAAAAATTTCGACGAATATACCGCGCTGCTCGAGCGCTTCGCGTTCCGCTCAGGCCTCTTCATGAAGCCGATGTTCGCCAAGGCCAAGACCCAGCCGATGCGGGTGATCTATGCCGAGGGTGAGGACGAGCGCGTGCTGCGCGCCACGCAAGTCGTGCTGGAGGAGCAGCTGGGGCGGCCGATTCTGGTGGGCCGGCCGTCGGTGGTCGAGACGCGCATCAAGCGCTTCGGCCTTTCGATCAAGGCGGGGCGGGATTTCGATCTCGTCAATCCCGAGGACGATCCCCGCTACCGCTCCTATGTCCAGTCCTACATCGAGGTGGCCGGCCGGCGCGGCGTCACGCCGGACGCCGCCCGCACCGTCGTGCGGACCAACAATACGGTGATCGCGGCGCTCGCGGTGATCCGCGGCGAGGCCGACGCCATGATCTGCGGCGTCGAGGGCCGCTACATGAGCCATCTGCGGCACGTGCGCGAAATCGTCGGTTTTCTGCCGGGGGTCAGCGATTATGCCGCACTGGCGCTGATGATCACGAGCAAGGGCGCCTATTTCATCGCCGATACCCAGGTGCGCCCCAATCCGAGCGCCGAGGAGCTCGCGGAGATGGCGTCACTGGCGGCGACCCATGTCCAGCGCTTCAACATCAAGCCCAAGATCGCATTCGTGTCACATTCCGACTTCGGCAGCTATGATACGGATTCCTCGCGTAAGATGCGCCGCGCCACCTCCCTGTTGAAGGAGAAACATCCGGAGATCGAGGCGGACGGCGAGATGCAGGGCGATACCGCGCTGTCGGCATCGGCGCGCAAGCTGGTGTTGCCGCATTCGAAGCTGGAGGGCGAAGCCAACATCCTGATCATGCCCACGCTCGACACCGCCAACGTCGCCTATCAGATGATCAAGGTGCTGGCGGACGCGCTGCCGGTGGGCCCGATCCTGATCGGGCCGGCGCGGCCGGCGCATATCCTGACGCCGTCGGTGACCGCGCGGGGCGTGCTGAACATGACTGCCGTCGCCGTGGTCGAAGCCCAGGAGCGCGCCGGGCGCCAGCAGCCGAGCCTGTTTGCCTAGAGAAGGTTCGTGGAATTGATGGTTTGAAAAGCTGACAGAGAACCCGCATAATCATTGCGGCTTTGAAGACGCCGCCGGAAGCATGGAAGAGGCCGATAATGCCAGCACTCATTACGTTCGGGCGAATCCTGTTTGCCGTGCTGTTCATCTATTCGGGGGCCACCAAGCTGTTCGGCATCCAGGCCACCGCCGACTTCATCGCCGCCAAGATCGCGATCCCCGCCGCCGTCGCTCCCTATATGGCTCAGCTCGAGAGCGCGACCGGAATGCAGACGCCGCAACTGCTGGCGGTCGCGGTGGGAGGGTTCGAGATTGTCAGCGGCCTGATGATTGCGCTCAATTTCGGCGCGCGGTTCTTCGCGATCCTCCTGATCTTCTTCGTGATCGGCGCGACCTACTACTTCCACGATTTCTGGAATCAGTCCCCGCCCGACAACGCCAGGACACTGATGGACGCGCTGAAGAATCTGTCGATCATCGGCGGGCTGTTCATCATTGCGGGCTACGGCCGTGGCACGCGGCAGGCCGAGGCGGCCTACGGAGACGTATAGCCGGGACGGTTCGTCGGCCTGACGCATTCAGCGCGTGAGCGCGACCTCGCGGAAGGCGGCAACGAGCGGCATCTCGAGCTTTCCGTGCATGCCCTGAAGGATCTCGTAGGCCGTCTCGCGCGGCAGGGGCGGCCGGTATTCGCGATTTTCGATCAGGGCCGAAAAGATATCGGAGATAGTCAGGAGTCTCACGATGTCGGCGATGGCGGCACCGCACAGCCCGTCGGGATATCCGCTGCCATCGAGATATTCGTGATGATGCCGCACGGCGTCGAGGATCTCCGGCGAGATGCCGGCAGTCCCCGCCAGCGCCGCGTATCCGGCCTCCGGATGAGACTCGATCAGTGTCCGCTCTTCCGGACTGAGACCCGCAGGCTTTTCGAGCACGGCCAGCGGGATTCTCGCCTTGCCGATGTCGTGGAACATGGCAGCGGAATAGAGCCGCTCCATATCGGCTTTCCGCAAACCCAGGCTCAATCCGAAATCGACCGCGACGCCCGTGACCAGCAGGCAATGCTGGTAGGTGCCTTCGTGGTGGCGGCGAACGGTGTCGAGCCAGTATGACAGGCCGTCCTCGGCGATACTCTCGGCGATCTTGCGGCCCGCCTCCTTGGCGGCGTCCACATCGATCGGAACGCCGTCGACCACGGCCGAAAACATCGAGGCGATGCAAGCCGCGCCGGCGAGGGCGGCTTCGCGGCCGTTTGCGAGAGTCTTGCCGTTGGTCCAGGGCGCCGAATTGTGGTCGACGAGCTTCGCCAGCAACTGCGCCTTGCTGACGGGGGTTGTCAGCACGTGCGTGGCCCCCAGCGCATAGGCCTGCACGGTCCCCAGGCGGGATCGCTCCTCGACGAGGAAAATGCGCTTGCGGATCAGCTTCAGCTTCGCACTCAGATTCTTGAGCGCAAGAATGTTGTCGACGACGGTCAGATCCGCGGTGACGATGACCGCGTCGGTGTCAGCGGCGTGGAGCTCGTGGTTGCCCAGCAGTTCCGACGAGACATCGTATTGCAGGTGGAGGATGGCGTTGACCGCGGATAGCTTGGCAGGGCTGTCGCCGATGACGTGGATGCACATTTAAAGGCGACCCCAATTCGCACGAAGCTCACTTGCGGGACGGTCTTTTCGGTTTCTCGCGCGCGAGAAACTCGATGCCGATTTCATCCCCCATCACGCGAATGAGCTTGCATCGCCGGTAGGCGAGACCGGTGGAGGACAGCAGAAGGAAGAACTCCTTCAGGTCCAGTCCCTCGATCGAAGATCCGACGCACAGGCGCGCGCCGGTCTGGGACACGTCGATCAGCTGGCAATCGCGACGCCAGGTCCCGTCGATTCCCATCATGTACACCTGGACGCCGCGTTCAAAACGAACGCGTTCGCTCTTTCGCATTCCGAAGGACATGCACTTGCCCTCAGTCTAGAGCCGAAAATTACCCCTTCACGCGCCTTCCAGAACCGCCATCGCCCGTTGCTAACCAGAACAAACCCCTGGGCAGTGGCTGCTGCTTGTCTTCAGGTACGACCGCGACGACCATAATGTGCTTGCGCCCGATACGAATGATGCAATTTCAAATTCGCTGCCGAAAAGAAGCAGCCACTTCAACACAGCACAATCTCGCGGCAACCTGCCGACGGCTTCAGCGCACCTAAACCCCGGTGACATCCGGCGAATTGAAGCCGGAATCCGCAACTTTTTCGTAAACGTCCCGGAAACGTCGGTGGCCGCAACGAGGGACGGGTCGCGCTGCAATGCAACAAAGGGGGCGACAAGCATTAACGGGGCCTTAGCCGCCCGCAGCTATTTTGGCCGGGACACGATGGCTCGTGTCTCGGCTTTTTTTCATTTCGCGAATGATTTGATTACCGATTGAAGCGTGTTGCAGCCAGGGAGCCAAATATTGTGGCTGTGGTGGCGTCGGCGGCATTGATAGCGGAACTGGATGCCATCGATGGCCGGCCGCCAGAGCGATGGACCGAAATCCTGCAACAGGTGACGAATCTGTTCGTCGCCGACGTCGACCGTTTGCATGAACAGCAGGTCGGCGTGTTCGACGACGTCATTGTCCGCCTGATGGACCGCGTGGAAGCGCCCGCGCTGATCCAGCTCGGCAAGGCGCTTTCCGACGTCAAGCGGCCGCCGCCGAAGGCGATCCGGAGGCTTGCGTTCGATCAGAATCCGTCGATTGCGGGACCCGTGCTGAAGCGATGCCGAAGCATCGCGCACGCTGATCTCGTCGAGGTCGCCCGCACTCAGCACCACGCCCATCTGCTGGCGATCGCCAGCCGGCAATCGATCGATCCGCAGTTGAGCGAACCGCTGGTGCAGCGCGGCGATGCCGAGGTCCGTCATGCGCTGGCGGAAAATCTCGGCGCGCGGCTCTCTCAGGCGGGATGGGCGGCGCTGGTGGAGGCGGCGGAGCGCGATGAGCGTCTCGCGGAAAAGCTTGGAAAGCGCTCCGATGCCCCGCCAGGACTGCGGAAAAAAGTCCAGGCGAAGGTCGACGGCACGCGGATGCGCCACCTGCTCGCGATGCCCCAGGCGGTGCGAGAGAAGATCGAAACGACGGTTGCGACGACGGAAGCGCCGGAAGAGTTTCGTCAGCCGGGGCCGCCGGACTATGTCGAGGCGCATGCCCGGATGGTCGACCTCAATCGCAAGGGCAAGCTCAACGACTCCTCGGTCAACCGGTTCGCGGTCTGCCGCGAATACGCCAACGTCGTCGCCGCGCTGGCGTTTCTGTCGGGATCGCCGATCGAGGTCATCGAGCCCCTGATTTTCAGCGATCAGCTCGAGGGACTGATCGTCACCTGCAAGGCCGCCAGGCTGAATTGGGCGACCACCACGATGATCGTTCGCAATCGCCCCGGGTGTCCGCCCGTTTCAAATGACGATCTCGAGCGCGTCCGGGCCACGTTCGACGTCTTTTCGTTGTCGGTCGCGCAGCGCACCGTGCGGTTCTAGCCGGCGCCGGCGCTCGAAGCAGGCAGGCGCCGCCACGGCGTCACCGTGACACCCTCGGCCGGATCGAGCGGGATTGGCGCGCCGGCTTTCAGACCATGACTGGCGAGAATCTGCTGCGGCGTGCGCTCGGGCACGCCGGGAAAGCAGGCTTCGCCGCCAGGCAGGCGTATATGAGGGGCGAGCGAAAGCCAGAACGTGTCGTAGCGGTCGAGAAACATCGCGAACACGCCGGGACCGCCGATGATGGCGGCCGTGCCGGCATCGACGCCCGCGAAGGCGCAAGCCGCCTCGAAGGAGGCGCCGGCCGGATTCCACAGGCATGCCTTGGGATTCGACGGATCGAGCGCGAGCGCCGCGACCTGCCGGGTGAGGATCAGCCGCTGGCGTCGCGGCGAGTTGGGCTGGTCCTCATAGGAGTTGCGGCCGTGCACGATCAGCGCGGCCCGGTCGAGGCTCGATGAGAAGAAGGCCTTGTCGCCCGGAAACTTGAGTTCGTCCGGCATCGCGCCGCCACGCGCGAGCATGCCGTCCGCCGAGACGATGACATAGCCTTCGATGCAAAGCGCCGCCACGATGTGCGCGAAGCGCAGCTATTCCGAAACCGTGGTGACGACGCTGGAGACCGGCCGCGAGCTGACGGTCGGCAGCTTGATCTCCTTCTGCAGCGCCTCGTCGAACTCCGGCAGCGTCTGCACCGGCGCCTTCGCGCGCATCGCGACGACCTTGTAGCCGCCGGCCTTCAGGCGGTTCAGAAGCTCGGGCAGCGCTTCGGCGGTGTGCTTCTGGAAGTCGTGCATCAGGATGATGCCCTTGCCGAGCTTGTCGAGCTTCCTCATCACGGTGTCGATCACCGTCTGCGGCTTGCTCGCCTTGAAGTCGAAGGAGTCGAGGTCGCAGGAGAAGATCGCGATGTTGCGGGTACCCAGATAGGTCACCATCTCCGGCGGGTGCTGCAGCGCCGGGAAGCGGAAGAACGGCGCGGGCGAGATGCCGCCGAGCGCCCACTTCACCGCGCTGAATCCCTTCTCGATCTCTTCCTTGCGCTGCTGCTCGGTCAGCTTCTTGTTGTTGAGGTTGGCGTGCGACCAGGTGTGAGCGCCGATCGTGTGGCCCGCCGCGTAGACCTTCTTCAGGATCTCCGGCTCATAGGTCGAGTGCTTGCCGATCGGGAAGAAGATGCCGGTCGTGCATTCGTCGGCGAGCGTCTTCAGCACCGACGGCGTATTGTTCGGCCATGGACCGTCGTCGAAGGTCAGCACGACCTCCTTGTCGCGCAGGAAGTCGAGCTCCTTGAAATGCTCGAAGCCGAAGCCCGGACCGCCCGTTGTGTCGATCTCGACGGTGCGCGCGACGCCGAGCGCGTTGGGATTGCTGCAGGCCGCCCGTGCGGGCTGTGGTGATTGCGCCGCGGCGGCGGCAGCGGGCGCTGTCTGTGGCGCGGCTGCTGTCTTCTGGGCCGCCGGCGGGGTCTGCGACCACGCAGCGCCTGACATCATCAGCGAAATCGTCCCTGCGAGAATCAATCCTGCCGCCACACGCATCGTCGTTTTCCCTAGAATTGGTCCCCCGGCCGGATCGGCCGTGTCCCCCCATGTCGGATCATAGCCTAGTTGGACCGGCCCCGCCAACGCAACGGACGGGCAGGAGAAACCGGTTTATTGTCGGTGGACGGGTTAATGACGGGAAGATGCCGACCTCGTGGAGCGGATTTGACGTTCGCGATCCATTTGCCGCGATTCCATTCGCAAACGTGCCTCCCAGATGGGATGCGAATGTTAGAATCGGGCCACTAGGCCGCGGCGAGCGTCCGGGCAATCGCCGTTTTCACGCGCGTATCGGTCGGCTCGACCGCCGACGGGAACACCTCGGCGATATAGCCGTCGCGTCCGATCAGGTATTTGTGGAAGTTCCAGCGCGGCACATCCCTGGGCCGCGCCTGCGCGGCCCATCGGTAGAACGGATGGGCGTTCGGGCCGATCACGGCGGCCTTGGCCGCAATCGGGAAGGTCACGCCGTAGTCGTGCTGCGCGGTCTGCGCGATCTCGGTCGCCCCGCCGGGCTCCTGCGCGCCGAAATCGTTGGAGGGAACCGCGACCATGGCGAGCCCGCGGCCGCTGAACTCCGTCCACAATTCCTGCAGCCCGGCATATTGCGGGGTGTAGCCGCATAGCGACGCCGTGTTGACGATCAGCATGGGGTGGCCGCCGAACGCGGCGAGCCGGATGTCGTCGCCAGCAAGGGCCGGAAACGAAAAGGCATAGGCCGTGACCTGGTTCATCGGCTGGCTCATCGCGCCTTGCGCGAGTGCCCGGCGGACCGGTGCCGGCGCCATGATGGCGGCGAGCGCCGCGGTGAGCACGGTCCTGCGGTCGGTCATGGCTGTCTCCGTCGGTAGCGGAACCAGACTACAGCAGCCGGCAGGGCGGGGCTCGTCAACAGGTCGTTACGCAGGCGCCCGCTTGCACCAGGGCAGCGGCATCAGCGGCATGTAGTAGGAATTCCATTCGCAGATCGATTCCGGCCCCGAGCGCTTCAGCGCGTATTTGATCGGCTCCGCCTGGCCGATGGCGATATGCAGCGCGAACAGCGTGATGGCGATCGAATAGGCCCATTTGTGGAAACGTGACGCGTCGAGCGAATCGAGCAGGATCGCGCCGGCGAGAATGATCAGCGGATCGGTGAAGATGAAATATTCCGATTTCAGGCCGCGCCGCACGCCGAGCATGTCGATGCCGATAGCGCCGAGCATCAGCATCAGCGCCTGCAGCGCGGCCTGCCGCTCGCCGCGCCGCCACGCATAGACGATGCCGGGGATGACCAGCCAGGTCAGGAACACCGTGGGCCGCGGCGAGGAATGCAGCACGAAGGTGTAACGGGTGAGCACGCCGCCCAATCCATCGAGCAGAAGGAGCAGGATCGCCGCGATGCTCGATCCGTTCGCGGCGCTTGCCGTGCTGGTGTCGGCAAAGGTCAGCATCTTCTCCAGCGGATTGAAGACGGCGATCACGTTGGCGGTGTTGTAGTCGATGTCGAGGACGAGCAGGGCGGCCGCGCCGGCCGCCGCTGCGCCTGCGATCGCCGCGAGCGTCTCGGCGGCGGCTATCCGCCAGATCGCGGCATAGGCGACCATGCAGGCCGCGACCAGTGCGAGCAGCGCGATCTGGTAGACGCCGAACCGGCCGAGCAGGAGCGGATGAAACTGCGCGGCGTCCAGCAGGGCGCGGTCGAACCCGACGCGGGCGAGCGGCCATGCGGCCGATCCGGCCGCGAGCGCAAGCAGCACGGCGGCGGCGACGACGAGCCAGCTTCCGGACGTGTTCTGCCAGAACCTGACACTGCGGCCTTCCTTGCCACCGAACGGCAGCACCACGAACGGCAGGACGGCGATCAGGAGGATCGCCTGCACCTTGTTCTCGAGGCCAAGCACGCACAGGAACGCGCTGGCGGCGACGAAAAGGGGGCGGAACAGGCTCGCGCGCCGTCCCGTCGCGATCAGGATCATCAGCGCGAAGATGACCGGCAGCGCGGCGACCAGCTCGCTGCGCAGGATACGCGAATGCACGGCGATGCCGCCGGAAAGCGCGAAGGCGAGCGTAGCGAGCAGGGTGACGCGCCAGTCGCGCAGGATGCGGCGCCCGAGCGCGGCAAAGATCAGTACCGAGCCGATCGCGATCAGGAAGGCCAGCAGGCGTCCGGCGCGGACCGCGTGCGTCATCGCCGTGTCGAAGGCGGCAGGCTCGGTCGGCGGCGGAAAGGCCGACAGCGTCCACGCGTCGAGCAGGCCGAGCCCGTGCAACAGCTGAAACCACGACTTGACGGTGAGGATGGTCAGATAGGCGGTGTGATCGAGGAACTGCTGCGGCCTGCCATCGTTCATGGCGAGCGCGCTGTAGATCACCATGAAATCCATATCGGCATTGCGCCAGTAGATCACGGCGTAGCCGAACAGGAAGAAGGACAGCGCGAGGCCAACGACAATCGCGATCAGCCCGCCGCGCCAGCCAAGCGGGGTCAGCCGGTCGAGCGCGTCGCGGGATGCGTGTGCTGGCGCCGCGGAGGAAGGCGCGGTGGAGAGTTCCGTCATGCCGGCCGCTTCTAGAGCATTTTCGGCTCTGATTGAATCAGAACCGGTGCTCCAGCTTCTTTTTTGCTCCGGTCGGTCGGATATGCGTTCCCGCCAATGGCGCTGCGCGAAGCTGGCTAGCGCAGCGAGACGATGAAGTCCGTGCCCTCGCCGGTTTCGCCCTGGTTGATGCCCTGGTCGGTGACGATGATCGAGCCGCCGGTCGCCAGCGCCTCGTTGACGCGTGCCATCGCATCAGCTGGCACGCTGATGCGGTCGAGCGCCTCCGCCGGGCTGTCGGGCGCCGGCATCGACTTCATCTCGACCGGACCCGTGGCTGCGGCCTTGCGGCGATGCACGATTTGCTCCTGGTCCTGGCTGCGCTGCACGCTGCGCGCCGACATCGGCAGCGACACCACCGACCAATGCAGGCCATTCGCATTGTTCTTGTCGACTTCGGCGGTGAACACATGCGTGCCGAGCGGTCGGTCGCTCGGCGCGATCGTCACCGGCACCTCGAACCATGGCTTGAAGTTCTCGCGCACATAGAGCTTGGAATCCTTGCGGCTGATCAGCACCGCGATCTGGCCCGGGCGCCGGGATTCTCTTGCAGGCAGAGTCTCGCCAGCCATCCGGCTCTGGTCTTTCTTCGCATCGGGCGCGACCGCCACGGTCTTCGCCTCTTCCGGCCTGGTTGCGGAAGGGCTGGCCGCGGATTGTGCCGCCGCCGGCTTCGCGGCCTCCGCGACAGCCGGTTCGGACTTCCTGGCTTCTGCCCTGTCGTCAGCCTTGCTGCTCTCGAGCCTGGCTTGGGCAAGCTTGTCGGCGGGCTTCGGGCCATCGACCGGCTTCATGTCGACGGCAACGGTCTCGGCCGGTTTGTATTGGGCCCGTTTGTCCTGCGCTGGTTTGTCTTGCGCCGGCTTGTCTTGGGTTGCGATCGCCACGCCTGGCGCGGCATCGCTATCCGCCGGTTTCACCAGTCGCGACCGCGTGCCGTCGGCCTGTTCCTCCTCGCGCCGCGCGGTGCCGCCGGCGGCGTCCGACATCGTGACCGCGGGCGCGGCGGCATCGATGTTGCGGCCCGCATCGGCAGTGTGCGTCTGCTCGTGCGATGAGCTGTTCTCCGCTGCCTCGGCCGAGGCCTTGGGCGGATCGACATGGCCGACCGTTGAGCGCAATTCAAGCCGCGATTCGGAATTGTCGGGCTTCGCCTCGGCCGCGCCCTTATCGGCTTTCGCCGGCACCGGCTTGTCGCTCGCGGGCTCCTCCGTCGCGACCGGCTGCGGCGCCACCTTCATCGTCGCGAGCAGTGGATGCGCGAAGCTTGTTGGCGTCGGGATTTCGTAGGGCGTCACGAACACGCGCGCGCCCATCCTGGTCCAGTTCCACATCTTGACGGCGAACGACATCGGCATGCGGATGCAGCCATGCGAGGCCGGATAGCCCGGCAGCACGCCGGCGTGGAGCGCAACACCGGACCAGGTGATGCGCTGCATGTAGGGCATCGGCGCGCCGCTGTAGATGTTGGAGTGGTGGAATTTGTGTTTCTGGATGACGCTGAAGACGCCGGTCGGGGTGGAATGGCCGCGCATGCCGGTCGACACCGGCGCTTCCGCGAAGAAGCCGTTGGCGTCGAACACCCGCACCCGCTGCTTGTCGATGGAGACCGCGATGATCAGCGGGCCTTGCGGCTTGGCGCTGGTCTCCTTTTCGACCATGTTCTTGCGCGCGGATTGTCGCCGCGGCCGCTGCGATCGCGGCTGGGCCATCGGTACCGGGCGGTAGAAGCTGGGGTCGGAGTCCTGCCAGTAGTAGACAGCGGCATTCGCCTCGCTGCCGGCAGCGACCGTGCCGGCCGCCGCCAACAATGCCAGACCCCAAAAATGATTGGTTGAAATAGCCCGGTTAGAAATCCGACGCTCGGTTACGCGCATTTCCCGATTCCCAGTTCGTATGGGGTTTGTTGTCGCAGACACAAAACCCGTTCACCAGCGCCCCAGTCGCAAAGCCCGCCCGATTCAAATTGAGCGTACCAAAAAAGCCTCACATTGCGTTAAATCCGCGGCCGAGATGGCTCGCCGCGCGCCTTCCGTGAGGGCGGTCGGGCGCCTACATGGGCGACACCCCCACGGAGACTTCCATGCCATTTCCTGCCTTAAGCGAATGTGACAGACGGCCCATGGCCTCGCTGCTCCTGATGGTCGTGCTGGCGCTGTCTTTCGCCACCCAAGCGACGGCCGCCGACGAGCCGGATCTCATCTTCCGCCGCTCGACCGTGTTCAAATGGATGAGTCCGAACGACAAGCTTGCAACCTACGGTATCGATGATCCCGAGGTGGAGGGGGTGGCCTGTCATTTCACCGTGCCGGAGAAGGGCGGCTTCAAGGGCTGGATGGGCCTTGCCGAAGAGGTCTCCGATATTTCGCTGGCCTGCCGCCAGATCGGGCCGATCCGCTTCAAGGACAAAATGGGGCAGGGCGATGACATGTTTCGCCAGCGCCGCTCGCTGTTCTTCAAGAAGATGCAGATCGTGCGCGGCTGCGACGCCAAGCGTAACGTGCTGGTTTATATGGTGTATTCCGACAAGCTGATCGAGGGATCGCCGAAGAATTCGACCTCCTCGGTGCCGATCATGCCGTGGGGCGCGGCTGACGCCGCCGTCCAGAAATGCGGCGACTACATTCAGTGAGGGGCGAGGGCCTAGCGCTTCGCCGGCGTCGGGCGCAGTTCCGGCTTCGGACGGGCGTCGCGGCAACCGACCAGATGCACGAATTTCTGCGGCGTAGAGACATTGCCGAAGTCGCCGCGCTGCAGCGACATCGCCGGCGAGAGGGTTGTGCGGGGCGGATCGGCGGTGCCGGCCGAAATCGGCCTGCGGGGAGGTGTATTGCCAACAACGGTGCGGCCACTGCCCATAACGGCCATCCTTGTTGAAGAAGGCTTGTAACGCGCCGACAGGCTGAAAGGTTGCATGGCCTTTGCCCGAGCGGGACTTCCCTAGCGCCGTATCGCCGCTATTCACAGCAGGGTCATTGACCCATCTCAATCCGCCTCGGCTCAATCGCGCGATCTGAAATCATTGAGGTTTTTGCTTCATTGTTTCGTGGACTCGGCAGCGACGAAACAATTCGCCCCGTGACGAAACCATTTTCTGCTTCGCGCGCAGAATGAACGAAACCGGACATGGTTATCAGGGCCCAACGACAGCGGCGGGCTGCGCCGCAAGCTATTTTCCGGAGACCGTCAAATGCGGACCATCAGCTTCATCCTGGCCTTCGCCTTCGTGATGGTTGGGCCGTCCCTGGCTGGCTCGTCGGACACAAGCCTCCCCGGTGTCGGGACCTTTGCCTATAGTGGTTCGCCGATCGCGACGGCTGCGCCACTGGTTGTCGCCGCCAACTAAGGCTGGCACTTTCGTCGAACAAGAAAGTTGCCGGTAAGGCTCGCAATGCTCATTCGTTTCCTCTCTGGTGCCCTCGTCGCGTGCCTGGCGCTCGCTGCGCCCGCGCAGGCGCAGATGATTTCGCTCATGAAGCCATCCGATCCGCGCGGTGAGTTCGTCCGCCAGTGCGCGCCGCACATGCTGGGCCGCTGGGCGCATCCGGAGGAAGTCTGCGGCTGTCTGCACGATCACGCCGCCGCGGTCGTCGAGGACGAGGATCTGCGCGAAGCATTGCTCCGCGGTATCAGCGAGACCGGCGTGCCCACCATCGAGAACAACTGGGTGCCCGCCGCGAAGCGATCCGAGATCGGCCCGACTTTCACCAAGATTGCGAGGCCGACCTTGCAGTGCATGTTCGATCCGGCGCATTAGCGCCGTCACACGCCACGCATTTCCTTATTTCTTCCGGCGCGGCACACACCTTCGCGCGCGTTCAATGCCGGTCGGTCCCATTTTGGCGCCGGACACTTCCTTGATCTGGCCCTGCGGGCAGGTTCCGTCATCGACCTGAACGCGTTGTCCGAGCCGAAGATCGACGATGGCCTGTTCGTTCGGCACCTGGTCGGTCATGGCTTTTGCGTCCGACATGGTCAGCGCAAGCAGCAGCATCGCATAGCATCCAGCTCGTCCAGCCATCCAGTCTCTCCGCAAAAGCACAGGCGTTGCCGGGAAAGCCTACGCAGCCCGCGCCGATTCTGAAAGCTGCGGCGGGAACCTGCATTCGGCGGCGAACTGTGATTTGATCCGCCCCGCGAGCACAACGGGGTAAGCGATGAACGCCAACGACACTCACCAACGAATCCTTGCGGCCGTCGATGCCGGCTTCGACGCGCAGCTTGCCACCACCATGGATTTCGTTGCGATCCCCTCGACCCGCGGCGCGGAGGGGCCGTGCCAGGACATGATCGGCGATCTCCTGCGCGCGCGTGGCTATGAGGTCGACGACTGGCACATCAACCCTGACGACCTGAAGGATCTGCGCGGCTACGGTCCGATCGAGCACGATTTCTCCAGGGCGCGCACGGTGGTCGGCACCTACCGTCCGGCGAACGACGCCGGAAAGTCGCTGATCCTGCAGGGCCATTGCGACGTCGTGCCGACCGGCCCGCTCGACATGTGGGAGACGCCGCCATTTTCGCCCGTCATCAGGGACGGGCGGATGTATGGCCGCGGTGCCTGCGACATGAAGTCCGGCACGATCGGCGCATTATACGCGCTCGACGCGATCCGGGCTGCCGGCTTCCGGCCGACCGCGCGGATCCATTTTCAGTCCGTGATCGAGGAGGAGAGCACCGGGGTCGGCGCGCTCTCGACATTGCAGCGCGGCTATCGGGCCGACGCCTGCTTCATCCCCGAACCGACCGGCGGCAAGATGGTGCGTTCGCAGGTCGGCGTGATCTGGTTTCGCCTGAAAGTGCGCGGCCATCCCGTGCATGTGTTCGAGGCCGGCTCGGGCTCCAACGCCATCACTGCGGCCTATCATCTGATCCACGCGCTGGAGAAGCTCGAGGCCGAATGGAATGAGCGGGCCAGGAGCGACCGGCACTTCAAGACGCTCAATCATCCCATCAACTTCAATCCGGGGATCATCAGGGGCGGTGACTGGGCTTCCAGCGTGCCCGCGTGGTGCGACGTCGATTGCCGGATCGCGATCCTGCCGGGCTGGCCGGTCGCCGACGCGCAGGCGGAAATCCTGGCCTGTGTTGCGGCCGCGGCGCGCGATCACCGCTTTCTTTCCAACAACCCACCTGCGGTCGAGTGGTCGGGCTTTCTGTCGGAGGGCTACGAGCTGACGAATTCGGCTGCGCCGGAAGCTGCGTTCGGGAAGGCGTTCAGTGCGGTCTATGGCGGGGCGGTCGAGGACCTCGTGTTCACCGCGCTGACCGACACCCGCTTCTACGGGCTGAACCACGACATCCCCAGCCTCTGCTTCGGCGCCAGTGGCGCGGCGATGCACGGCTTCAACGAATATGTCGACCTGGAATCGCTGCGAAAGTCGACCAAGGCAACCGCGCTGTTCATCGCCGAATGGTGCGGGGTCGAGAAGGCGTAATCAGCCTTCGTTCCAAAGCGCCGCAACGATCGCATCGAGCCCGTCGGTCAGCGCGGCCGGGCCCGGCTGCAGGATCAGCGATGACTTGATCTCGACGATGCGGTTGTTGCGCACCGCCGGGATCGTGTCCCAGTTCGGGCGCTGCCTGATCCGGTCGGGCACGACCTTCTTGCCGCACCAGGACGCCAGGATCACGTCGGGCGCAGCCGCGCGCACCACGTCTGGCGCGACGATGCGGTCCTTCGCCGCCGCCTTGCGGCGCAAATCCGGCAGCACGTCCTCGCCACCCGCGATCTCGATCAGCTCGGAGACCCAGCCGATGCCGCTGATCAAGGGATCGTCCCACTCCTCGAAATAGACCTTTGGCCTCGGGCCGGGACGACTGGTCGCAGCGATCGCGGCGAGCCGTTCCTCGTAACTCCTGGCGAGCTGATCGGCCCGCTCCGCCACGCCGACCATGGCGCCGAGCGTGCGGATCATCGCGAGAATTCCCGCGACGTCGCGCTGGTTGAAGACATGAACCGCAACGCCCGCGCGCACCAGCTCTGCAACGATATCCGCCTGCAGGTCGGAGAAGGCCAGCACGAGGTCGGGCGCGAGCGCCGTGATCTTTGGAATGTCGGCGGAGATGAAGGCGGAGACCCGCGGCTTCTCGCGCCTGACCCGAGGCGGGCGCACCGCATAGCCGGAGACGCCGACGATGCGGTCTTCCTGGCCAAGCAGGTACAGCGTCTCCACGGTCTCCTCGGTGAGGCAGACGATGCGTTGCGGCGGGAAGTGGCGCATGACCAACCCTATGCCGCGCGGGCGGCTGACAGGCAATGCGGGCGCACCATTACCTCGGAGGTCATTGCCTCCTTTACCCGGCTACTCCATCCTCGCGCCTCGAATATGGCTTGGACGACAAGGGGAGCGCCGATGACGCCGCTTGAGAAGATCAATTCGCTGAAGATGCCGTTTGCGGAGCTGATGGGCGTGACCTTCACGGAAGCCGACAGGGGACGCGTGGTGGCGCGGATCACGGTGCGGCCGGACCTCTGCACCCTCCATCACACCATCCATGGCGGGGCCATCATGGCGCTCGCGGATTCGGTGGGGGCCGCGGCCACCGTGATCAACCTGCCGGAGGATGCCAAGGGCACGACCACGCTCGAAAGCAAGACCAACTTCATTGGGGGAGTGAGGGAAGGCGCCGTCGTGGTGGCGACGGCGACGCCCGTACATCGCGGGCGCCGTACCCAGGTATGGCAGATCAGGCTGGAGACCGAGGACGGCAAGCTGGTTGCGATCATCACGCAAACCCAGATGGTGCTCTAAGCTCGCTGAATCTTTAAGTGAATCCTTGTTTCATTTTTTGTCGCGAAGGTCTTGAAAATCTTGCTGCGCTGCACAATATATGAGGTCTAGGGATTCGGACGCCTCCTCGAGGGTCATCTAAGAGGAGTTTTTTGACATGCAACAGAGAAACCATGCCGGCCCGATGCGCGCGCGAAGCTTCGTCCGCACCCTCCGTCAGCACGAGGAATTGCCGCTCCTGCGCGATCACCTGCTGCGGCTGGACCGCATGAGCCGCCACGACCGCTTCAACGGTTTCATCGACGATCGCTTCATCGAGCGGTACGCCGAAAAATGCGCCAATGACGGCACCATCATCATCGCCTATTTCGAAGACGGCGTGGTGCGCGGCGCAGCCGAACTGCATCCGCCGGAGCCGTCGTCCGACACGTTGCCGGAGATCGCCTTCAGCGTGGAAGCCTCCGTGCGCCGTCGTGGCGTCGGCAGCTTCCTGTTCCGGCAATTGATCGCCGAGGCGCGTGCCAAGGGCTACGAAAGCCTTCGTATCACCACCGGTGCGAGCAACGAAGCGATGCGGGCGCTCGCCAATAAGTTCGGCGCGCATCTGACGTTCAGCCACGGCGAATCCACCGGCACGGTGGATCTGACCAGGCAGAACGTGCCCCAGCCGGTGCCGTTCGCCTTCGACACCACGCTCGCGGCCGCGCGCGCGATCGCCAACGTCAACCGCGTCTACTGGCGATCGTTCTGGCGGATGTATGGATTGGGCCGAACGGCCTGAGGGGAGTGTATCTGCTGAGCCATTCGCCGATCGCAGATCGCGCGAATGGCTAGAATGCGGGAGCAATCAGGTTCCGGTGCGGGTGGCGAATCGACGTACGGTACGCCGCTCCACAACGACCGAACGTTGCGCGCCCTGTTCGCCCGCGATCACGCGGGTCGTGGCCACGCGTGCCGAGGCGCGGCCGAGCTTTTTCACTTCGGCAAGAACTTCTTCATAGGGCAGGCCCATCAGCGACGCGGCGATGTCCGCCTGCGCCTCTTGATCGTCCGTGATGCCGACGGCAGCAAAAATCGCTTCGTCCAGCGTCGGCGGATCGCGGCGGACACGCCGCGGCCCATACTTGGTATTCCAGTCTTCGCTCATCGGGGCCTCTCGTTGATCCGGGATACCTAGGGTGCATCATGTTGCATTGCAATATGAAATTGGTGTGGCAAATCAGCCATGCATCGTTGCGAGTCAGAGCTTTTCCACTTGTTTCGCGTCGTAGATCGCGATCGTCGGCGCGCCTGCCGAGAGCCCCTGCAACGCGCGAACGAAATCACGCGAGGCCGGCACGGCGAAATGGACTGCCAGCGCCGCACTGTCAGCCCACTGTTCGACGAAGACGAGCCGCAGCGGATTCTCGCAGTCGACATGGACGGCATGGGAGATGCAACCCGGTTCGCGGCGCGACCGTTGCACATGCTCCAGGCTGAGCTTGCGCACCTCGTCGAACGAGTCCTGCCGCGCCGTCACACTGCCTGTCACGATGATCATCTGCGCTCCTCCGTGTTCGGTCGTTATCGCGCGGCGTCAGCCACCTCCACCGCCGGTATCGGGACATGCTGCGGCCAGCGCTTCAGCGCGGCGCGGCCGGCGTCCGTCAGGATGTAGATGCCGCGCTCGGCGCGATCGAACCAGCCATAGACATTGTGCAGCAGGATTTTCGGTGCGTCGGGAATCTGCGGCTTGAGGTCGCGCACCCGCCGCGGGCCTTCCGCCAAGGCCGATGCGCAGGCGAGCGCCTGCTGGCGATAGGCGGTCATGATCGGCGCCCGCGTCGAGCCGCCCATCGCCGGATCACCCTGGCGGCGGCGGTGCTCGGCGACCAGCCGCGAGCGCTTCTTCAGATTGCGGCGCGGCGCCGTCGTCGGCGGCTTCACGATCACTTCGACCTGGCCGTTGCCGGTGACGGCGAGCATGCCAAAACCGAGCCTCCGGCAGAGGTTGCGGTAGCGCGCGTCGCTCTCGCGGCCCTTGCCGCGCATCGACATCCTGGCCGCGATCCAGACCTCGTCGGAGCTGCCGGCGCGGTCGACGGCCTGCAGGATCAGTTCGAGGTTGAAGGTCTGTTTCAGCTCGCCGATGACGACGACCGGTGGCTCGTCGCCGCTGAGCGCGACCAGATCGCAGCCGCCGATCTCGCCCTTGACCGTAAAGCCGAGGTTTTCGAGGAAGCGTTTGACGGGAAGGTAAAGCGCGGTTTCCAAGCCGAAACTCCGGGGTCGCGGGCGGTGCGACTCAATGTCCGCGATTTTAGCCGAATTCGCGGGAGCGTTTGATTGAAACCCGCCGGACCGGCTATGCTGCGCCTGGGACAAGACGACAGGCAGAACGGGCAACGCGCGCGGCTATCCGCGCGGGCGACATTGCATTCTTTCGAATGCTGCGGGCGACGAAGCGCAGATGAAGGGTCTCTACAAGTTCCGGTTCGAAACCGTGCGCGGCGCCGGTTGCGGAGTGATGTTCGCGACCGAGGGTGGCAGGCTCTATGGCGGCGATTCCGGCTACTCCTTCATCGGTCACTATACGGAAGCGGGCGGCGAGATGGTGGCCGAGATGCTGATGTCGCGCCACAACCACAATGCGGACTATACCCCGATGTTCGACGTCGATAACGTCGTCATGACATTCAGGGGCCGCGCCATCGGCGAGGAGGTCCACTCCGAAGGCGGCACGGAAGCGCTGCCAGGCGTCGCCTTCAGGACCATCCTGAGCCCGATCAACGATGCCGACGCGCCGCCGCCCGGCCGGGTCGGCCCCGATGGCATCGGCAATGGGCTCTATTCCATCCACATCCGGATGCTCGACGGGCTCGACGGCGGCAATACCGGCGTGATGATGCTCCACGACGGGCGGATCAGGGGAGGCGACGCCTATTTCGACTATATCGGCGCCTACAGCGCGGCCGGTGGCAAATGGAAGGGCGAGATCGTCAACCGCGAGCACACGCCGAGCCGGGGCGAGCGTCCGCTGTTCGGCGGGCATGAGGTCGGCATCGGCTTCTCCGGGACCTATACCGACGAGGGCGCGGAAGGCGAGGCCACCGCGTTCGCCGGCAAGCGCAGCGTCCGCTTCAAGGCGGTGCTGAAGAAGCTCGCCGCAACCTAGACATCGCCCGCAGGCCGCGCGGTCGGCTACACGCGGCCACTCACCGGGATCAGCGCGCCGGTGACGCCGCTTGCGGCCTCGCTCGCCAGGAACAGGATGACGTTGGCGAGTTCCCTTGGGGTCACCCATTTGGAGAAATCGGCGTTCGGCATGCCGGCACGGTTGGCCGGTGTGTCGATGGTCGAGGGCAATACGGCGTTGACCGTGACGCGTCCCTTCAGTTCGGCCGCAAGCGATTCCGTCAGCCGGTGCACGCCGGCCTTCGACGCCGCATAAGGACCCATCCCGGCGGCAGCCTGCAGCGCGCCGATCGCACCGATATTGATGATGCGCCCGGCGCCCGATTTGGTGAGATGCGGGATCGCCGCCCGCGACGCATTGAGCGCCGTCAGCACGTTGAGCGCATACATCCGCTCCCACGTTTTTGAACTACCGTCGGCGACGGTCTCGAACGCAAAGCCGCCGGCGATATTGACCAGCGCGTCAAGCCGGCCGAACTGCGCGACGGCAGCGTCGATCGCCTTGCCGGCCGCGACCGGATCCGACAGATCGACGCCGCCGATCTCGAGCCGGTCCCCGCCCGACGACCCCTGTGCGGCAGCGTGATCGATGCCGGCGACCTGAGCACCCTGCGACATGGCTTCTGCCGCAACCACCTGGCCAAGCGCGCCGAGCGCGCCCGTGATGACAACGACTTTTCCCTTCATGATGATCTCCCTGGGCACGAGAGGCCCGTTGGCCAACTATGGTCGGACGGATTCTATTTGCAATGCCGTATCGTTTCGCGGCGAGATGGGTGCACGCCATGCGACAGCGCGAGCAAACGGAATCCTGAAATGGTCGACGGCTTCGCCTTTGCCGATCTTCCCGACGATGTCATTGGATTGAGATATCCCCTGCCACGCCTCGCCGCGGCGATCCGCAGCGGCGGTCTCGTCAGGATCGTGGCGATGGGGTCGTCGTCGACCGCGGGGAGGGCGGACGTCGTGCCTTTCCCGCATTGGCTCGAAATGTATCTGAGGAGCGCCACGGGGAATGCCAGGATTGACGTGATCAATCGTGGCCGGGGCGGCGAGGAAGCCGACAAGGAATTGCTTCGCTTCGACACCGACATATTCCCGCTCGAACCGGCGATGGTGATCTGGCAGGTCGGCACCAATGCCGTGTTCCACCGCCAGGATTATGACATCGACAGCATCGCAGCTGATATCGAGACGGGGCTGAAGCGGCTGTGCGCCGAGCCGGCAAAAATGGACGTCATGCTGATCGACCCGCAATACGTCACCGCGATGCTGCTCGATGACAAGGCGGATCTCTCCGAGCGCATGGTGAAGCTGATATCCGAGAAGGCGGAGCGGGCGGGCGTCAACCTGTTTCATCGCTGGGCCCTGATGCGGCATTGGCACGTCCACAACGACATTTCGTTCGAGCGCATGCTCGACCCGACCGATCCGGACAAGCTGCACCAGAGCGACGCGAGCACGCAGCGCTTCTCCAGAGGACTTTGCGATACGATCCTGAAAGCGGTCGCATCCGCGCCCGCCACCTAGAACGATGGGCCGCGATCGCTAAAATTTTCGCGAGTTCTGTAAGCGGATTGCAGAATCGTTCAGGTACAAGCGGCTTCTGACCAAGGCAGGGGTTAGCTATGGGAAATCTTCCGGATCACGGTTTACCGCTTGTTCAGCTTAAGGAGCAGCGCCGCGACCTCGTCGTCGCACTGCAGAACCGCGCTGGCCCCGTCAGCGGCTGGGAATTGATGCAAATCGCCGCCGTCCAGCAGGCGATCTCCGCGTTTGAGGAGGTGATCGCCGATCTCGACGCGGAGCTCGAAGCGGCGGCCTGAGCGGTCGCCTCACGCCTCCAGGTAGCGTGCCCTGAGCTCGGCGTGCTCTCCCGTGCCGAGGCCGAGGCCATTGAGGAAATAGCTCTCCAGATCGCCGTAGAGCTCCGTGATCGCCTCGAAGCCGGCGGCGAGAAATGACGCATCGACCGAGCCGAGCACCTGCCTGACCTCGTCGGGCAGATCGGTGCTGGCGTTGGGATCGCGCCGGTAGAAGCGGTTGGTCAACAGATAATCTTCAGCGATGGCTGCCTCGCCGACGCCGAGCGCATGCAGGATCAGCGCGCAGGCAAAGCCGGTGCGGTCCTTGCCGGCGCTGCAATGGATGACCAGCGGCGCCTGGTCGTCCAGCAGATGCGCGAACAGCGCGCGAAAGCTCACCGTATTGTTGCGGACATAGTTGCGGTAGGAATCGCGCATCACCTCGACGGCATCGCGCGGCGACAGCGCCCTGCCGGAAGCGGCGCGGGAGCGCAGAGAGGCCACCACCGTCGGCTCGATCGGCAGCGAATGCACCGCGATCTCGCGGATGCCGCACACCGCGCTGGCGCGCTCCTCGACCCCGCGGAAGTCGAACGCGCTTTTGAGCTTGAGCGCACGCAGCACCGTGATATCGGCGTCGGTGACGTGGCCCAGATGATTGGATCGGAAAATCTGTCGCCAGCGCACCCGGCGACCGTCGTGCGCGGCATAGCCGCCGAGGTCGCGAAAATTGCTCGCGCCTTCGAGCTGGAGATGACGGACGGGACTGTTTGACATCGAACGAGCTTTGGCCATGCTCTCACGGCATCGGCGTGACCGCGTGTTCAGGGTCTCGATCAGCCAAGCTTTAGGGGGCAATGATGAATTGGCGCAAGACGATATTTTTGGCGATGGCGGCTTCACTTGCCGGAATTTTGGCCGGCCCGACGGCCGCCTCCGCCCAGACCTTCAACACCTATCGCTGCGCCGACGGCACGCAGTTCATCGTCGGTTTCTATCCGCACGATACCAACGCCTATATGCAGATCGACGGCCAGCCGGTGACCCTGGCCCGCCGGCCGGCGTTCCAGGGATCGCGCTACACGGGTCGCGGCGTGGTGCTGAAGCTGACGCGCGACGGCGCCACGATGCGACATGCGAGGCACCGGGCCACCGCATGCCAACTGGCCTGAGGGGACGATAGGCGGCGCAAATGAAAAGGGCCGAAACGGATTTCGGCCCTTTCTATTTCCCGAGGTTCACCGGCCGGCATGATGCCGGCGCCAAAGCCGCGTCCAGCATCGCCATCAGCTCTCCCAGACCGGCTTGGAATTGGTCGGCTTGGGTGTCGGCTGGGACTTGGCTTCCTGGATCGCCGCCTCGTGATACCAGCTGTCGCTGCACAGCGCCTCGTTGACGCGCGTCGTGCCTACGCCGCCCGCCTCCTCGTAGCGCCGCCCGCCGAGGCCGGCGCGGCCTCCAGCCGGGAATTGGTAGATCTTGGCGGACCCTTGATTGAGACTCGTGGCCATCGGATTCTCCTTGCCCCGGTGCGTTGACCCCATCGTGCGCCCGAGTCGTTCGCGTGTGGTTTACTTCTTTCGATATCGGTCGCTGCCTCCGTCGATGCAACCTGACCAAAACCCGATCAGTTTCTGTATAATTTATAGGCAATTTCCGAGTTGCTTTCGGTGGGGCAGTGCGTCGCCGATCAACGCATGAACCGGCCGGCGGGTTGCCGGATCGGGCGGGCCGTCCCGCCCGCAAGCCGGCACGCGTTGCCGCTCGTTTGAGCGGGCCCGTCGACAAGACGCCGACTGCCGCGGAAACAGGCTGAAATGCTGACCTAAATCCGCGATCTGGCCACGCGGGCGCGGCGCTCGCCGCGCCGCTATGCCGCACCTGCGACAGCGCTTTTTGCCGCGGACGGACGGACAACTTCTCGTGTGTGGATGACTGCCGCAGCGCAGCGATCTGGCACCCAAATTGCTTGAGAGGAACCGGCCGATGGTGGCCGGGTACATCTGCGCGAACGAACAGGGCATTCGGTCCCCATCTTTCGCATGACTAGATACAGAGAGGCTCAATGACGAAGTACAAGCTCGAGTATATCTGGCTCGACGGATACACGCCCACGCCGAACTTGCGCGGCAAAACCCAGATCAAGGAATTCGCTTCGTTTCCGACCCTCGAACAGCTCCCGCTGTGGGGCTTCGACGGCTCATCGACCATGCAGGCCGAGGGCCACAGCTCCGACTGTGTGCTCAAGCCCGTCGCCGTGTATCCGGACGGCGCGCGCACAAACGGCGTGCTGGTGATGTGCGAAGTCATGATGCCCGACGGCAAGACGCCGCATCCTTCGAACAAGCGCGCTACCATCCTCGACGATGCCGACGCCTGGTTCGGCTTCGAGCAGGAATATTTCTTCTACAAGGACGGCCGTCCGCTCGGCTTCCCGGCCTCCGGCTATCCCGCGCCGCAGGGGCCGTATTACACCGGCGTCGGCTACAAGAATGTCGGCGACTTCGCGCGCAAGATGGTCGAAGAGCATCTCGACCTCTGTCTGGCCGCCGGCATCAACCACGAGGGCATCAACGCGGAAGTCGCCAAGGGCCAGTGGGAATTCCAGATCTTCGGCAAGGGCTCCAAGACCGCCGCTGACCAGATGTGGATGGCCCGCTACCTGATGCTGCGCCTCACCGAGAAGTACGGCGTCGACATCGAATTCCACTGCAAGCCGCTCGGCGACACCGACTGGAACGGCTCGGGCATGCACTGCAACTTCTCGACCAAGTTCATGCGCGAAGTCGGCGGCAAAGACTATTTCGAGAAGCTGATGGACGCGTTCAAGGGTGCTCGTGCCGACCACATCGCGGTCTATGGCCCCGATAACCACATGCGCCTGACCGGCAAGCACGAGACCGCCTCGATCGACACCTTCTCCTGGGGCGTGGCCGATCGCGGTGCCTCGATCCGTGTGCCGCATTCCTTCGTCAACAACGGCTACAAGGGCTATCTGGAAGATCGCCGCCCGAACTCGCAGGGCGACCCCTACCAGATCGCGTCGCAGGTTCTGAAGACCATCGCGATGGTTCCGACCGGCGCCAAAGCTGCGGCCTGATCCAAGAGGGCCAAGAGGGCCGGGATCTGGCGTCCCGGTCCCAATGATCGAATGATCCGCCACGGGTTTGACCGCCCTGGCGGATCATTTGCGTTTTTGCCGCAGCGCTGGTCGCAGGTGTGGCCAGATTCGATCCATGGCAGCGACGCGCCGGACAGATGACGGACGATCTGGCTCAGTCGCCGAACGCACCGTGCTTCCAATGACTTGGGCCGGCATGCTAACGAACTCCCCAAGTGGGCCGCGAGTGTCAAAATCGGACCGCCAGCCGGGGACATCGGTTTGTTCGGAGGTTTTTATACCGTCAGGTTTCAGCTCGACGAGGCGGTCGGCCGCAGCGTGATGTATGCCAATGCCGGCAGGATGCTCGGCGGCAACTCCGCCTTTGCGCATATCGGCACCTATCAGGAGATCGGCGACGAGATTGCGATCGAGATCAGGACGGTCCGGCACAACCCCGATCCCAATTACCGCGCCATGGCCGGCACCGACGATGCGACGCTTTTGGCGCGCGGCCGGTCCGACGGCCGACTCTATCGCTTCGAGGGACGGCTGAAGGAATTGCCGGGCGCGCTATTCCGGTCGGTGATGACGCCGGTCGAGGAGCAGGCGATGCCGATCGCGGGTGCCGTCGGCGAGGGCGGGATCAGCAACGGGCTCTATGCGATCAACCTGCGCATGCTCGATGGCGTCGAAGGCGGCCTGACCGGCGTGATGCTGCTCAACGACGGGCGCATCCTCGGCGGCGATGCGTTCTTCTACTATGTCGGGACCTACACTTCGGAGAATGGCCGCTGGAAGGGGCAGATCCTCAACCAGGAGCACACGCCGGCCAGGGGCGCGAACCCGGTTTTCGGTGGTCACGAGGTCGGCATCGGTTTTTCCGGCACCTATGACGAGAAGGGCGCGCATCTGGATGCCACCGCGCTGGCCGGCAAGCGCAGCCTGCGCCTCACCGCCGCTCTGCAACTGATGAGGGGCCTTTGAGATGGACAGCGTGCGCGTGCTCTCGACGCTGGCGCTGAAAGGCGCGGCCGGCCGCCTCGCGGGCCAGTATCAGGCGGCAGGGGGCGCCCGGATCGATGCCGATTTTGCGCCGACGCTTGCGCTGCTCGACCGCCTGCGCGCCGGTGAGCCTGCCGACGTCGTGATCCTGACCCGCGAAGGCCTCGAAGAGCTCGCGGCCGAAGGGCAGGTGGCAAGCGAAAGCTGTGTGGAGCTGGCGCGCTCCTATGTCGGCATCGCCGTCAGGGCCGGCAGTTCGCGTCCCGATATCACAAGCGAGACCGCGCTGCGCAAGGCGCTGCTCGCCGCGCGCGCGGTGGCCTATTCGCAAGCCGGCGCCAGCGGCATCTATTTCGCAAAGCTGATCGAGCGCATGGGCATCGCCGCTGACGTCAACGCCCGCGCCGTCGTTACGCAGGGCTTTACGGCCGAGCGCCTCATCAGCGGCGAGGCCGATCTCGCGGTCCAGCAGATCAGCGAGCTGAAGCAGATCGCCGGCGTCGACATCGTCGGGCCGATCCCGCTCGAATTGCAGACCGCGGCGGTGTTTTCCGCAGGCCGCATGGCTTCGACTACGAAGGTCGCGCAGGCCGACCGTCTGCTGAAATTCCTCGCATCACCCGAGGTCGTGCCTGTCCTGCGCGAGACCGGACTGGTACCTGCGATTTGAGGTGTGTCACGAGCTTCGGAAAGCGGCGGGGCATTTGCGCCTTGAATTCGCCCGCGCGCGGCGGCACGTTGTGGGCATGAGGCTGCTTCTGTCTCTGACCGCATTCGCGCTGCTTGTCGCGCTCGCGCCCAGGCTTGCGCATGCGCAGTCGGCCGAACTCGTGCTGTGCGACCGCCTCGCGGCCGATCCCGCCGATCCTGACAAGCCGGCCGACGCGAAGGGCGTGGCTGAGGTCGCGGCGTCGGATATCGAGACCGCGATCAAATTCTGCAAAAAGGCCGCCGGCAGCTCGCGGCGCGCGATGTATGAGCTTGGCCGCGCCTATGCAGCGAACCGCCAGATGCCGGAGGCGATCGCGGCCTGGCGCAAGGCGGCCGACAAGGGTTCGAGCTCGGCGATGGTCGAGCTCGGCGTGCTCTATGGCACTGGAGCGGGTGTGACAAAGGACGAGGCCCAGGCGCGTCAGTTGTTTCAGCGCGCGGCGGAAGCCGGCAATCCGCGCGGCGTGTCCAATCTCGCGGCGCTCGGCGGCGGCACGGCGCCGGGCGACCCGGCGCGGTCGCGCGATCTCCTGGCGAGGGCCGCCGAGACCAACCCGGAAGCGCAGTATCAGCTCGGCATGATGCTGGCCGAGGGCACCGGCGGCGAGAAGGACGACGTCCGCGCCCGCGCGCTGTTCGAGAAGGCCGCCACGCAGAACCATGCCGGCGCGCTGGAGCGGATGGGAGCGTTCGCCCAGGAGGGGCGGGGTGGTCCCAAGGACGCGGCCGCCGCCAAGTCCTATTACGAGCGCGCGGCGGCGCTTGGCGACGAGGATGCCAAGAAGGCGCTGGAGCGGCTGCGCTGTCCCTATGCGATCAAGGACAAGCGCGGCAATGTCGTCACCAATCTCTGCTTCTAGTTCGGAGAAAAGGTTGCTGGCGGGCGCGCCTTGATCAAACGCAAATCGATTGTCGTGGATTGCGCTACGGAATGACTGGCATCACAAGCAGGCAAGGCATGGAAATGAGCTATCGACGTTTCGCGGTTTTGCTCACGGCGTGCGTCGCCGCGTCATCCATATCTCTTGTTGCGGCCCAAACCGGGCCGGGAGCATCCTCGAGTGATCAATATGTGCCCCGACTCGGCGACATCATGGACACCGCCCAGATGCGCCATACCAAGCTCTGGTACGCAGGCAAGGCGGCCAATTGGGCGCTTGCTGCGTTCGAACTGGGCCAGCTCAAGGGCGGCCTGGTAGAAGCCGCGCAGCTCTATTCCGGCATCCCCGCGAGCAATGTGACGACGCTGGCGGCGCCGTTGCAGGCGCTGGCTGGTGCGATCGAGGCCAAAGACGGCCGGCGCTTCGCGAAAGCCTATGGCGAACTGACCGACGGCTGCAATTCCTGCCACGCCGCGATGGGGCGATCCTTCATCGTGATGCGGCAGCCGGCCGACCAGCCGTTCGGGGATCAGGTCTTTTCGCCGCAAGGCAAGCGGTAGGGCTGTAGCCAGGGATTTCGAACGATCGCGGCAGTCGCCGGAACCGAGCCGCCTCGTCGCCATTGTTATCAGGGGCTGCCAGGGAGGCCGTTCCATGATCCGCAAGCTGTCATCCGGGAAGTATCGGCTCTATTCACGGAAGGTGAACCCGAAGACCGGCAGGCGCCGCAATCTCGGCACCTTCAACTCGCGCGGGGCCGCCGAGAAGCATGAGCGCGCCGTGCAATATTTCAAGCGGCACTGACGGCCCCGAGCGGGGCGCGGCACACCCATTCCCTGAGCGCGATGGGACGCCGCCATTTCATGCAACGTCTGACATTGCGTGCGGCCCGACAGGTTCCTGCACCTGCGCCCTTCCACCGGCGCGCCACATCGAATAAGAGCGGCGCAACGATTTTCCGGTTTTTCAGGCGCCCATGATCCGTCTCGACAATGTCAGCAAGCAACACGGCCACCAGATTCTCTTTATCGAGGCCTCCGCCGCACTCCAGAAGGGCGAAAAGGCCGGCCTCGTCGGCCCGAACGGCGCCGGCAAGACCACGCTGTTTCGCATGGTGACGGGGACGGACCAGCCCGACGAGGGCCAGGTCGCTGTCGATCGCGGTGTCAGCATCGGCTATTTCAGCCAGGACGTCGGCGAAATGGCGGGCCGCAGCGCGGTCGCCGAGGTGATGGATGGCGCAGGCCCGGTCAGTGCGGTGGCCTCCGAGTTGAGGGACCTCGAGGCCGCCATGGCCGACCCCGATCGTGCCGACGACATGGACGCGATCATCGCGCGCTACGGCGAGGTGCAGGCGCGCTTCGAGGAGCTGGACGGATATGCGCTGGACACCAGGGCGCGCGAAGTGCTCGCGGGCCTGAGCTTCAGCCAGGAGATGATGGATGGCGACGTCGGCGCGCTCTCCGGCGGCTGGAAGATGCGGGTGGCGCTGGCGCGCATCCTTCTGATGCGGCCCGACGTCATGCTGCTCGACGAGCCGAGCAACCATCTCGACCTCGAAAGCCTGATCTGGCTCGAGCAGTTCCTGAAGGGCTACGAAGGTGCATTGCTGATGACCTCGCACGACCGCGAGTTCATGAATCGCATCGTCAACAAGGTCATCGAGATCGACGGAGGAGCGCTCACCACCTATTCCGGAGACTACGAATTCTATCAGCAGCAACGCGCGCTGAGCGAGAAGCAGCAGCAGGCGCAGTTCGAACGCCAGCAGGCGATGCTGGCGAAGGAGATCAAGTTCATCGAGCGCTTCAAGGCGCGTGCTTCGCACGCGGCGCAGGTGCAGAGCCGTGTCAAGAAGCTGGAAAAGATCGAACGCGTCGAGCCGCCGCGCCGGCGCCAGACGGTCGCTTTCGAGTTCCAGCCGGCGCCTCGCTCGGGCGAGGATGTCGTCAGCCTCAAGCGCGTGCGCAAGGGATATGGCACGAGGCTCATCTACGAATCCTTTGATTTCCAGGTGCGACGGCGTGAGCGCTGGTGCGTGATGGGCGTCAACGGCGCGGGCAAATCTACCTTGCTGAAGCTTGTTGCAGGCTCGACCGAGCCGGACGACGGCGCTGTGGCGGTCGGCGGCAGCGTCAAGATGGGCTACTTCGCGCAGCACGCCATGGACCTGCTGGACGGCGAGCGCACCGTGTTCCAGTCGCTCGAGGATGCGTTTCCGCTCGCAGGCCAGGGCTCGCTCCGCGCGCTCGCCGGCTGCTTCGGTTTCTCCGGCGACGACGTCGAGAAGAAGTGCCGGGTGCTGTCCGGCGGCGAGAAGGCGCGGCTGGTCATGGCGAAGATGCTGTTTGACCCGCCGAATTTCCTGGTGCTTGACGAGCCGACCAACCACCTCGACATGGCGACCAAGGAGATGCTGATCGCGGCGCTCGCGAACTATGAGGGCACCATGCTGTTCGTCTCGCACGACCGGCATTTCCTCGCCGCCTTGTCCAACCGCGTGCTGGAGTTGACGCCCGAGGGCGTCCATCAATATGGCGGCGGCTATACCGAATATGTCGCGCGCACCGGCCAGGAGGCGCCAGGCTTGCGGAGCTGAACTGGGCTGTTCCGCCCTGGCTGCAGGCCTTGCGGCCGCTACTTCCAGTCATAGGCAACATTGTTGCATGCTGCTTGATAGGTGCTTTCGAGATAACCGGGGTTTTCCTTGCGCGCACAACCGACCGCGCGCACGCAGCGCTCCCAGTAATCCACCTTGTTGTCCTGTAAGAAATATTTCTCGCAGGCGTCCTCGAACTTCACCGCAGCGATGACGGCTTGCTTGATCGTGTCGTCGCTCGCGTCGGGAAATGCCCGCTTCATATGGACGAAGGCAGGTCCATCCTGGGCGTGATCGTGTTCGTATCTGATTTTGGCCGAGAGTGCGGCCGGTGACAGCGCACGGTTGATGCGTACTTCGTCTGCGGTCGGCCGGTCCTCCAGCGTATCAAGCCGATAACGGGAACGCCAAAGCGAATAAGCCGCGTCCTTCAGCGGCAGCGTCGCTGCGCTGGCGATGATCTCGGTGACTTCTGCGGCTCGTTCTTCGGGCGTCATGGCCGTTGGTCGGCCCGGCCGCCCGGTCGGTTCGAACAACGAACGCCCGACTTACGCCTTGCCGATCTGCTCCAGCACGACCTTGGTCGCAACCCCATCAGCGTCGACAAAGGTTTGCGGAACCTCGAAATGGTTGAGGTCAGGTGCCTGCACAAAGCGGCAGCCGGCGGATCGCGACGCGAGGGCGGTGCCGAATTCCTGGGATTGCCGACGAAATTCCGGCGAATCATTCGCGCCGCAGGCGACGATTGTCGGCGTCGTCACGCCAGCGACGTGACGCACCGGGCTCAGCGCAAGCGCCTCGTCCGGCGAGAGCTTTACCCACTCGCGGCGCATGCTGATCAACACTGGTTCGAGGTCGTAGAGGCCGCTGAACAGCACGGCGCCGCGGATCGGATTGCCGGGCAGGCCGTGCGCCTTCCAGTCGGTCGTCAGCATCACTCCGCCGAGATGCGCGCCCGAGGAGTGGCCGACAACGAAGATTTTGCCGGAATCGCCGCCGAAGGAGGACGCGTTGCGGTAGGTCCAGATCAATGCCTGGCGCACGTCGTCGGCCATGTCGGTCAGCTTGAACTGCGGCGCAGCACGAAAGCCGACATTGACGAAGGCGCAGCCGGCGGGGACCAGCGACAATGCCGGAAAGGCGCTGGTGTCGTTGCCGGGCCGCTTCCATTCGCCGCCATGGATGAAGAACACGATCGGGGCGCCGTCGCGGGACGGAAAAACCTCGACCTCCTGGTATTGCGCAGCCCCATACGCCACCGAGCGCGACGTCAAGGTCTGTCGTGCCTTCTCGCTCTGCGGTTTCCACTTTTCGAGAACGGCGTGCATGTTGGGCGCCCACCGCGTCTGGTCCATCGACGCGTCGAGCTCGGCCTGGGTGTAGTCGCGATAGGCTTTTGCCGTATCCGCCTTCGCGCCGGAGATCAGGGCCGCGCCGCCCACAAGCCCGGCCGCGAGAAACGCGCGCCGGTCGGTCTTTTCACGGCTCATGGACTCCCCCCTCGTGCGGTCCGAGTTAGGGGAGGCGCATGCATGCCGTCAAGCGGTGCTGGCGCGTGTCAGGTCTTCCGCCGCTTCGTAGCCTGGCCGATCACGCGGGGTTTCGAGAAATCCGCTTCCGGCTCGAGCGTACCCGCCGGATTGGTGACGGGAGTGGTAAACGCGTCCTTCCAGTCGCCGAGCATCTCGTCGCGGTCGGGCCAGGTGTCCATCGATTCCTCCTCGCGATACATCGCGAAGGGCCGCAGCGTGCTTTCGTAGAAGTCGACGAGCGCATGCTGCCGGTATTGGCGCGGCTCGTAGCTGTTCCAGTGCAGCACCTGCTCCAGTGGCCGCCGGTAACGGCGGTTCTGGTCGACCGCGGGAAAGCCGATCGGGATCGTGCCATAGGCCCGCATCCAGCTCGGGTAATTCAGCACTTCCGCAAGCTCGCGATTGGTCTCGTCCTCGCCGCCGCCGGAAAGCCAGGCCGAGGTCAAGCCTTCGGCGGCGACCCCAAGCTGGATGTTCTGGATTGCCGCGCCGAGCGAGCACAGGAAGATCGCCTCGTTATTGGTGCGGTATTCGGCATCGAATTCCGGGGTGGTCGCCTGCGGGAAGCAGGCCTTCCAGCGCGGGTCGCCGATCACCAGCACGATGGCGACGGTATTGGCGAGGTAGGTTTTCTTGACCGCCGGGAAGCCCTTGGCATGATCGACCAGCCGCTGCGCCTGGCGCAGGAACACCGCCATCACCTTGTCGCGCACCGCGGGGTCGTCGACGACGACGAAATCCCAGCACTGCACGTTGGCGCCGGACGGCGCCCAGCGGCCGCAATCGACGATGCGGGACAGCGCGTCCCGGCCGATGCGGCGGCCCGGCTCGAATTTCCTCACGCTGCGGCGGCGGCGAATGACGTCCTGAAAAAGCGGCTGATCCGGCATTTGCAAACCTCGACCCGATGCCCGTGAAGCGATTAGTATAGGGGCAGGGCAATGGCGCCACACTCCTCAGATCTGAGGAGTGCAAGCAAGGCGCGATGACGCGGCAAGGGAGGAGCAGGGATGTATCACGTTCGCCCATTCATGCCTTGCGATGGTGACGTGAAGGTCTCGCCGGCGGCGCTGGCGGGACTGGTGCGCGACGCCGGCACTGCCGGGTTCATCGACAGCCTGCTCGATTTCTGCCGGCGAAGCGTCGGGGCGGATTTCGTATCCGTATTCTCGCTCGCGCGCTCCGGTGCCCCCAAACTGGTGGGGACTGCGACCACGACGGGCGAGCATAACGCGCAGCGTGCGCTTTGCGGTTATATGAGCTACTACGCCAGCGACGTGAATTTCACGCTGATGTCGGACGTCTCGCCCGCGGCGCATCTGACCTACCAGGCCGCGTCAGAGATCCGTTTCCCCGCCTATCGCCGCGCCTGCTATGACCGCACCGGCATCGCCGACCGCTTCTCCTATGTGCGAACCCGCTCAGGGGCGTCGCTGTCAGTCAGCGTCTACCGCAGCCGCGACAGCGGTTGCTTCTCGGAGCGCGACCTCGACCGCACCGCGGCCTTGCTGCCGATCCTCGTCGCCTGCGTCGACCGCCACTGGGGCCTCGCGCGCGATGAGGGCGGCAGCCTTGCCGAAGTCGAGGCGCATTTTCGCAACCGTCATCCCGCGCTTACAGCGCGGGAGTGCGAGGTCGCGGCCCGCGCCAAGGCCGGCATGTCGGCGGCCGAGATCGCGCGCGATCTCGGTATCGCCGAAACCACGGTGATCTCCCACCGCAAGAGCGCCTATGCCCGCATGGGCGTGACGAACCTGCGGCAATTGCTGCGGTCCTCATGAGCAATCGTCTTCTCGTTTTCTATGGCTCCTACCGGTCGGACCGGATGGGCATTCGCCTTGCGCAATTCGTCGTCGACGGATTTCGTGCGCGCGGCGATGACGTCGCATTCATCGATGCGAAAGCGGTCGGTCTGCCGATCCTCGACCGGATGTACAAGGAATATCCGAAGGGCGCTGCACCCGCGGCGCTGGAGCAACTCGCCGGCCAGATCCGGGATGCCGATGGCTTCGTCTTCATCACCGGCGAATATAATTGGGGCGTCCAGCCGGGGTTGAAGAACCTCACCGATCATTTTCTTGAGGAGTGGTTCTGGCGTCCCGCGGCGATCGCGAGCTATTCGGCGGGCCGATTTGCCGGGGCGCGAGCGGCGACCGCGTGGCACGGCACGCTCTCGGAGATGGGGATGGTGGTGGTCTCCAGCACCATCGCGGCCGGGCCGATCGCGCAGACGCTGTCGCCGGAGGGCAAGCCGATCGGGGAGGCGGGCAAGGCGCTGGAGAGGTCATTTCCGCGCTTTGCCGACGACCTCATCTGGTGGGTGGAGGCAGCGAGGGAGCAGCGGGCTAGACGGAAGCCGCCCTACTAGGGGTCCGATTCGAACATTCGCATCCCGTTTTGAGAAGCATGTTTGCGAATGTTGGAATCAAAGGACCACTGGCAAATATAGGTTTCTAGTGGAGTTTTGGATTTGATATTCGCTTTGCCAACTCGTGGTTAGGACGAGCAGCGAATGTCAAATCCACACCACTAGCAAGGCGGCCGGAGCGCTCACTCCAGGCTCTGCACCGGCGGAAGCGTGGATGCGCGTGGGGCAGGTGCGGGCGCGGCTTGCGCCGGCGCAGCTTGGGCCTGCGGTGGTGCAGCCTGGGTCGGCGGTGCCGCGGCTTGCGCGTCACGAACATCGCGACTGGAGGTGCGCGTCTCCTGCGGCGCGGCTTTGCCCGCGCGATTCCTTGCGCCTGATCGGCGAAAACCCCAGGAGCGGGCGATCGACGGGCCGGCCGCGTAGCCGACGACGGCGCCTGCGACCGCACCGATCGGGCCTAGCACCACGGCACCCGAGAGTGCGCCGAGCGCTGCGTCGCCGCCGCGATGTTCATCCGCGCGTGCGACGGAACAGGCGAGCGACAGCACGATCGCCGCGGGGACCAGTGTTTTCATGGAGCTTGCCTTCGATCTCATCGGATCGGCAGTAGCCGAAAAATGCGGCGAGAAGAGAGTGCAATTGCGGCGCCAGGCCGGAGCCGGCGCGGCGCGGGGACGCCTCGCAGTTGTGGCAGAGACGCTGCCAGTTCGAACGCCGGCACGATCGACGGGTAGCCAAAATCGACGAGGTGAGGGGAACGCGATCGGCGGTTGAATGGTTGGAAATGGATGCCTGGCGACGGGAGACTAGCCCCTTGGCTGTCGGGCATGACGCGGTACTGGAGAGCGACATGATATCCGAGATGCAAATTCACACCATCGCGCGGCAGATGTTTGAGCGGCATGGACCCGAAGCGATCGCCCGCGTGGCGCAGAATGCGTTGGCCTGCGAGAGCAAGGGCGAGGAGGAGGAGGCCAGGGAATGGCGTCACATCGAGGACGCCATGAAGATGATGCGAGGGCCGCATCAGAGCTGACGCGTCGAGCCCCATCTTCGCGCGGCCGCCGTCCTTTGCGGCTGCGCCAACGAACAGGACAGGCGGTGGCGACGAGCCGCCGCCCTCTTTTTCGCTTTGACAAACGCCGCTGCGCTGTAGGGCCGCGCCTAGCGCGCTTCCTCATCGGTATTATGTGTGGCGGCCTTGCGCGGCGTCTGGCGACCGGCACCGACCTCCTGGCACGGAATCTCCTTCAACGATCCGTCCGCCTGCGGCTCGTAGGCGTGGCAAGGCGACGAAACCGGCCTTTCCTCCGGCTTTTGAGCCTCGGCATTTTTCGCCGAGACGGGGGCTGCCAGAACGGTCAGGAAGGCGACCGAGCCGGCGGCGATCACGGGTGCGATCCGCATTTGCAGGCTCTCCTTGCTTGAAGGATTTGCAAGCTGGCTTCTTTCCAGATTTTGGCGATTTTTTGCCGTGCCGGCAGGCCGACGACGTCCTTAATGAAGCGAGAAATCTGCCGACAGCGCTTGTCATCAGGGACATCAGCGCCTTGCCTCCTTTTTGACAGGCTTTGCGAATTTATTGCTTATAGGTGGGTGCGGGGCATCGTTGAGGACATTGGGGGCGATCGTGCAGCGTTGGATGGCCGTGGCATGCGGCCTGCTCGTTCTTGGCGCCGTCTCGGGGCCATTTGCGACGGCATCGGCCCAGAATCTCGATGCGGGAAAATCCGCGCCGAAGCTGTTTGCCGAAGGTTGCGCGGCGTGTCACAGCAGCGCGCGCGGGCTTGCCAAGGGCCGCTTCAGCCTGACGTTGTTTCTTTTCTTGCAGCAGCATTATGCGAGCAATTCAAGTTCGGCCTGGGCGCTGACCTCCTATCTCGAATCCGTTGACGAAGCGCCGCGCGGCCGGTCACGCGCTGCCTCGGCCAAACCGGCGGCTGGTACACCACGTTCATCGCCGCGTCCGCCGATGCCGGTGCCGCAGCGCTAGCAACGCACGGCAATATATTTCTGTTTTCCACGCGTCTTCCGGTTTGGTCACCGAAGGCCGATGGGCTATGCTCGCAGCGCGTCAACAACAAGCGAACCGGAAAAACAAAACGAAAATCAGGAGCTGTCGCTGGTCGTCGCAGGCGGGGGAGGCAACCATGATGACGTTACCGGAGCTTGCGGCAAACGCCCTGGAGGAATTTCTCGGCTCCTATATGCGACGTCGCTTCGGATCGTCGCAGGGGCAGCTCGTGGAGATCGTTCCCGCGGCGGCGCGGCTTGCTCTCGAATGCATCGGCAACAGCGATGCGCTTTACCATAATGTCGAGCATACGCTGCTCGTCACACTGGCGGGGCACGACATCCTGCGCGGCCGGGCGTTGCACACCCACATCACGGCGGACGACTACGCGCATGTGATCATCGCCTGCCTTGCCCACGACATCGGCTATGTGCGCGGGCTTTTCCAGGAAGACGGCCCCGACGGCTTTCTGATCGATGCGGCCGGCACCAAGATCAGCCTGCCGCGCGGCGCATCCGACGCCGGTCTGATGCACCACCATGTCGATCGCTCCAAACTCTACGTGATGCGGCGGATCGAGCACATCGCGCTGCTCGACCGGCAGCGCATTGCCGACGCGATCGAGGGCACGCGTTTCCCGCCGCTGACGGGCCAGCGCCACGACGCAGAGGCCTCGATCGTCCGCGCCGCCGATTTCATCGGCCAGCTCGGTGACCCCAACTACTTGCGCAAGGCCAATGCGCTCTACCACGAGTTTGAGGAGGTCGGTGTCAACCGCCAGCTCGGCTATGAATCGCCGGCCGATATCGTCAACCGCTATCCCCAGTTCTACTGGGACAGCGTGGCGCCGCATATCCAGACCGAGATCGGCTACCTCAACATGACGTCGAGGGGACGGCAGTGGATCGCCAACCTCTACGGCAACGTGTTCCGCGCCGAGCGCGACATCGCGCTGTCCGGTCCGCAACGCTGACCGCGCGAGGCGCCGCATCACTGCCCGGCCGGCTCGGACGCGATGCCGTTGCGGTTGCGCAGCTCGGACGCATCCCAGCCCTCGATCTTCTGCTTGTCCTCGACCCCGGGCGGGCCGGCCGGCGTCACGGCGATCTTCGGTGAGCGCGGCCGCGGCGCCGGCAGCGCCGAGGCGTTCGGATCGGTCGGCTGCTCGGTCGGCAGGCCGTCGTCCTGGATCAGGAAGGTGAGCCCGCTGCCGCGGCTGATGTTCACCGAGAGCCGCGTATTGACCCGGCCGTCGGAGCCGGTGCGCTGGCGCAGGGCGACCAGCACGCATTGCCGGACCTGGCCATCGGGCCCGAGCTGCGGCAACCCGCTCCAATAGCCGTTCGCGGGCGGCGGTGCGCCGGTTCATACCGTCCGGGGATGAGGGGATACCGCCCGTGGCCGCGGGCCGGGCCGCAATCTGAGCCAAGTTTTTCGGGTACACTGGCAATATACCGTCTGGCTGATTCGGAGAGCCAATCGAGCCACGAGGAGATGGCATGGCATTTTTCAAGCGTGAACTCAGCCCGTTTTTCAAGCGTGAACTCAGCCCGGTCGAGCGCTTCGAACGTGCCTTGAAGAGCAAGCAGGTCGAGCGCGGCAAGCTCGCGGCCCGCGCTGGTGCGGCGGAGGCGCTGCTTACCGACAAGCGCGCCGCGGCGGAACGGCTGGCGGTGGCGGGCGCCGCGACCAGCCGGCTCGCGCAGGCGGAAGCGACGCTGCGCGAGGTCGAGGAGCGTGCCAAGACGCTGCGAGCGGAGCTTGCGGAGCTCGACGAGCAGATCGTTGCAGCCGAGCGCGCGCTCATCGAGGCGACGGCGCAGCGCGATCGCCAGCTCGCGGCCGACCAGATCGAGGCGCTGGCCGTGGCGATCGAACAGGCGGTGCCGCAGTTCGGCGCCGGCGCCTCGGCGCTGGTTGGCGCGGTGAGCAACGGCGTCGCCTCGGTGGCGGAAGCGACCCGCTTTGCCGGCAATGTGGAAGCGATGCGGCGGGAAGTGCTTTCGGCGGCGGACCTGATCTGCTGGGAACTGCGGGCGCTTGCGGTGCGCACCCGCGCCGGGAACGCCAACAGGGCACTGGCCGCGCCGGATGAGGATCATCGCGCGCCGTCCCCCGAGATCGAGCGGCAGATGATCTACACGCTCAATCCGCTGCTTTGGCGCGAGGGCAGCGAGGTGCGCAAGGCCGGGGCGTTCACGGTGGTCGCGCTGCCGACCGCGCTGCTGCCGACTGCGCTGCGCCACCAGCATGTCGACTATCTCAACGCACGGCGCGTGCAGACGCTGATGCATGTCCACGGCAGCGAGGCCCAGGGCGAGGCGCCTGACGACGCCCAGCTTGTCGATCTCGACGCGCTCGCCGCCGACGACCAGGAGGGCGCTCGCGCGAGCGTCGCCTGAGTGGCCACGGTGCTGCTTGCAAAAGCGGTTGATCTGCATCAAAACGCCCGCCGGTCATTGGCGTTGACTGAGCAGAAACCAGGGAGGGCGCAGCGGTGGGAGAAATCGCCCAGTTCATTGCGGTGCCGATCGATCTGACGGAGAAGGGCCTTGTCGCAGGCGAGGCATTCAAATGTGCGACCCCGGCTGCCGCGATCGAGCGCGCCAAGGGTTACTGGAAGATCTTTGGCCATGCCGGCGCCGTCGCCTTCGTTCGCACCGGCTACCCCGAGACATCGACGACGGTGCTGCGCAAATTCGGCAGCGTGCCTGACAAATTGGAATTTTAACGGTTCCGCGGGAACCAATTCGCCCCGCCGCGTCTTGTCACCGAGTCTCGAAATTCGGAGGAACCGATGAGGACAGCTACGATCATTCTGGCGAGCACTGTCGCGATCGGCCTCGGCCTGTCGGCGGTTGCCGCGCAGCAGCAGGCGACGGGAACGATCATGAAGATCGATCGGCTCAACAGCACGATTGCGATTCAGCGCACGCAGGACGGCACCGTGGGCGCTGCGAGCGGCGGTCCGACCGAAGAGTTCAAGGTGCAGGATGGCGCGATGCTCGATGCGGTCCATGCCGGCAACCGCGTGACCTTCTCCACCGGCGAGAACGGCAAGACGATCACCAAGCTGCAAAAGCAATAAAGCTCGGCGAATCCGGCTCATCGACGATCCTACGCGAAACCCCGACTGCTTGACCTGGAAAGTGCCGGATACGGCGTGGCAGAAACGACAGCGCCGGGAAGGCAAGGGGCCATGCCTCACTGATGCGGCCCACTTAGCCTTTGCCCGGCGTTCCGTCCGTGGGGTTGCCGCTATGCGGTGGCCCGAACGTGTTCCCTCGCACTGCGCGGCGGTCTTTGCGGAGGTGGACTCATCAAAACCTCCTTTCCGTGCGGATTTGCCGCCGGATGGCTGGTCGTCACCGGCCGACCATGCGATGCTCCTCCTCGCGTGGCGGCCTGTCAAGCGGGATCGAAAGGCGTGCGACAATCTCTCGTGCATGGGGAACCCGGGAACAGGCCCGCGCCCGGAGGCCGGTGCGATCTCGAACGCGTGGCTCGCGTCATCGTCGTCGCGTTTGCCCTCGTGCTCGCCTGCTCTCGTGCCACGCTCGCAACCGAAGCTGACGATCTCCACCGCGCGCAGACCATCGTCACCGGCCAGGGCGAGGCGAACCGTCTCAATGGCTTTGCAGCCTGTCTCGAGGACGTGCTGATCAAGCGCTCCGGCGCGCTCCAGCTTGCCGGCGATCCGCGGCTTGCGCCCTACAAGGCGCGCGCGAAGGATTTCGTCGAGGCCTTCGATTATCGCGACGAGAAATCCGGCAAGCCCAAGAACGACGAGCAGGGCACGCGCGACCGCTCGTTCTTCCTGATCGTCGACTTCGACGCGCAGAGGATCGACGAACTGCTGGCATCGCTCGGGCTGAGGCCCTGGCTGTCGAGGCCGGGCCTGCTGGCCGTCGTCACGATGGAACAGGGCCCGCGGCAATTCATCGTCACTGCGGATGCGAAGCAATCCGAACTGCAGCGCCAGGCGCTGCTCGCTGCCGCGGCCAGGCGCGGCATGCGTGTCCTGCTTCCGGACGAAGCCATGCTTTCGAAAGCGAAGGTCGATACGGCGGCCCAAGCGATCCCGCCTGCGGCGCTGGCCATGCTCGCCTCCACGCATGGCGGCGATGCCACGCTGGTCGGACACCTGACGTGGGACGACAATGCGCTCGGCTGGATCGCGGAATGGCGGCTCGAGGAGCAGGGCCGCGTCCATCGCTGGCCGCTTCGCGCCGAAACCTTCGACGAGGTGTTCCGGCGCGCGATCGGCGGCGCCGCGCAAGTCCTGTCCGGCAACGGCGAACCGGGGTAGGATGACCGCCCGTCGATACCTATGTGACCATCATGAGCCGAGCCTTTACCAACGAAGACGACTATGTGGAAGCGCTTCCGGACCGCCCGGTCTCGGAACACGCCAACCTCGTCACCGAACGGGGGTTGGCCATGATCGACGAGGCGCTGGCTGCGGCGCGCCAGGCCTACGGCGAAGCCCAGGCGGCGTCCGATCGTGAGGCGCTGGCTGCGGCGAGACGCGATCTGCATTACTGGAACGCGCGCCGCGCCACCGCACAGCTCCGCGCGCCGGCGCCGGATGCGACCGTCGTTCAGTTCGGCCATGCCGTCACGATCGTCCGGGAGGACGGGCGGCAGCAGACCTTCCGCATCGTCGGCGAGGACGAGGCCGATCCGGCCAAGGGGTCGATCTCCTATGTCTCGCCGCTTGCGCAGTCGCTGCTCGGCAAGCGCATCGGCGACACGGTGCGGGCGGGCAAGGACGACGCCGAGATCACGGCGATCGCATAGCGGCAAAGCGACTGATTCAATTTTCAAACAGCCCATTCCACGGTGTCATCGCCCGGCTTGGCCGGGCGATCCAGTATTCCAGAGGCGTCAGCATTTGGTCCGACAGGCCGCAGCGTACTGGATGCCCGCATGCGCGGGGCATGACGGCAAGAGGAGCGTGCGTTCGCCTTCCCGCGGCTTGCTCCGCCCGGGTCTTGCGAAATTGGTGTCCCTCTGACAACAGAGGGCGCAGGGAATGCCGGATGCGCGGTGCGCACCCGCAGCCTCGCGTGCGAATGAAGAAAGCACACGAGTTAGTCACCACAGGTACGCCGCAACATCACGGCATTCCCTGCGCGATGGTTTTACGGCTTCCTTCGTGCTCTCCCCGGTGACCGGGCTTTCTTGCCACCGTCGCCTGCGAAGATGTCACAGGCTTGATATCAGCGTCGGGATATCAGGACCACACGACTTCGCCGTCCGCGTCAGCATCGTTCGTCTTGCGATACCGCCCGCGTCCATCGCATCCCGCGCCCAACACTCGTGACGATCGCGAAGCGCCCCTCTTGATCGGGCACGGGACGCGCCGATCAAAGCCACTGATTTGCCCGACGGCTCAAGCAGATTATTTTTTCGGGCAGGGCTGGACAGAGATTTCGCTGATTTGCCCGTCGGGCAAATCACCCGCGCCAGGCCGTGCAATATGAAGTTCTGGGCGACCGGTGGCCTAGCCGACCTGCTGCGGACATACGCTGCGGGGCACGAAGCCGGCTATATCTGCTTCGCAAAAAGTATAAACTGTCTATCCTGCGGTACTGAGCTTGAGGCCTGTAGATCGGGAGGCGATGTGCAGCAGATCGCCGAGTGGCTTGAGCGACTTGGTCTCGGGCAATACGCGCAGCGTTTTGCCGAAAATGAAATTGACGTCTCCGTACTGCCCCATCTGACCGATCAAGACCTGAAGGATATCGGCATTCCGCTCGGGCACCGGCGCAAGATCCTTGCGGCCATCAACGAGCCTGCGACCGCGGCGCAGGCCGCGCCAGAGCCTCCTGCGGCTCCGACGGCCCCAAAGACCGCCGACGTCGCGGAGCGCCGTCAAGTTACGGTGATGTTCGTCGACCTGGTCGGTTCGACCGAGCTTTCGGCGCGCATGGACCCCGAAGATTTGAGAGACATCATCTCGGCCTACCAGAAATGCATCGCAGAAACCGTACGGCGCTTCGACGGCTTCGTGGCAAGATATATGGGCGACGGCGCTCTTCTCTATTTCGGTTATCCCGAGGCCCATGAGGATGATCCCGAGCGCGCGGTACGGGCCGGACTGGCGCTGGTCTCGGCGGTATCTTCCCTCCAGGTTCCGGTCGTTCTGCAGATCCGCGTCGGCATAGCGACCGGGGTAGTGATCGTCGGAGATCTGATCGGGTCAGACGACAATCAGGAACACGATATCGTGGGCGAAACGCCAAACCTGGCGGCGCGGTTGCAAGCGATCGCGCGGCCCGACACGGTGGTCATCGCTGATGGCACCCGGAAGCTGCTCGGAAATCTGTTCGATCTACAGGACCTTGGGACAGCAGCCCTCAAAGGCATTCAGGGTGACGTGCGGGCGTGGGCGGCAGTGCGACCTCGTGCGGTTGCAAGCAGATTCGAAGCGCTGCGCGCGAGTGCGCTGGCGCCCCTGGTCGGGCGGGAAGAAGAACTTGAGTTGCTGCTTCGACGATGGTCGCGGGCCAAGGTCGGCGAAGGTCAGGTGGTGCTGATTTCCGGTGAAGCGGGAATCGGAAAATCGCGGCTCACCTTCGCACTGTTGGAACAACTTGCGCGCGAGCCGCACATCCGCTTGCGCTATGTCTGTTCACCGCAGCATACTGATAGCGCACTCTATCCGATCATTAGCCAGCTCATGCGTGCGGCTGCGTTGGAGGACAATGACAGCCCGCAGGCCAAATTAGACAAGCTCGACGCGCTGCTGGCGCAAAGCTCGACATCGCCCGAGGATGCGGCCCTGATTGCCGAACTGCTGTCGCTATCCAACGATGGACGTTACCCGCCGGTCGAGGTCGAGCCACAGCTTCGACGCCAGAAAACGCTCGCAGCCCTTTGTTCGCAGCTTGAGGCGTTGGCGCGGATCAGTCCCGTGCTGATGATTTTAGAAGATGCGCATTGGACCGATCCAACCAGCCTCGAATTGTTTGCCCGGTTGGTGGATCTCGCCGTGAGGCCGCGGCTTTTGATATTGGTTACCTTCAGGCCGGAATTCAGCGCGCCCTGGATTGGACGGTCACACGTGACCGCACTGACGCTCAATCGCCTGGTGCGGCGTGAAATCGATTCCCTCATCCAGGGAGTCGTCGGTAGCCGCTCGCTGCCGACGCGCGTCCGCCAGGACATCATCGAGCGCAGCGATGGCGTTCCACTTTTCGTCGAGGAAATGACCAAGGCGGTGCTGGATGCGGAGGGGGAGAGCAAGATGCAGCGGCCGGTCGCACGTCAGTCGAAGTCCGTGGCGGCGGTCCCGGCAAGCCTGCAAGCCTCGCTGATGTCGCGGCTCGACCGGCTCGGCCCTGCGAAGGACGTCGCACAGGTCGGAGCGGCGATCGGCCGGGAGTTTTCCCACATGCTGCTGGCTGCGGTCGCGCGAAAGCCGGACGCCGAATTGAATGCCAATCTCGACCGGCTCGTTGCGGCTGGTCTGTTGTTTCGACAGGGCACCCCGCCGCATGCGAGCTATCTGTTCAAGCATGCGCTGGTGCAGGACGCAGCCTACAGCACGCTGCTGCGGGAGCCGAGGCGGCTACTGCATGCGCGTATCGCCGAAATCCTTGAAACACAGTTCGCCGAGGTCGCCGAGAGCCAGCCGGAGCTGCTGGCGCGTCACTGCACAAAGGCCAACCTGATCGAGAAGTCAGCGCACCTATGGGGCAGGGCGGGACAGCGATCGCAAGACCGCTCGGCGCTGGCCGAAGCAGCAGAACAACTCGGCCAGGCTTTGGCGCAGATCGCAACCCTGCCCAGCACGCGTGATCTGCGCCGCGAGCAGATTATTCTGCAAGTCGCGCTCATGAACACGCTCATGCATGTCAAAGGGTATGGCGCGCCCGAAACCAAGGCTGCCGTGGCTCAGGTAGGGGCGCTGATCGAGCAGGCGGAACGTCTCGGCGAATCTCCCGATGATACGTCGTTGCTGCTTTCAGCTCTGTTTGGCCAGTGGATCGTCAATTTCATATGCTTCGACGGTGACGTCGCGCGGGAGCTCGCGGCGCGGTTTCTGGAATTTGACGACAGGGATGGGACGGTGGTGCCACTCATCGTTGGACATCGCACCATGGGGAGCACGCTGGCGCTGGTGGGGGACATCGTTCAGGCTCGAGCGCACTACGATGAAGCGCTCGCCCTTTACCGCCCTGCCGAGCACCGGCGATTGATCACCCGGTTTGGCCAGGACCTCCGTGTGACCTGCCTGGGCTTTCGTTCAATGGCCTTGTGGCTGCTCGGTTACCCTGAGGCTGCGCTCAACGATGCAGACGGCGCGCTCAAGGAAGCGCGCCAGATCGACCATGCCGCCACGTTGATGTTTACGATGAATTTCCCAATTCTTGTCAACACCTACTGCGGGAATTACGACGCGGCGAACGGGCTTCTGAAAGAGCTTGTTGCCCTGGCGGAGGAGAAGAGTGCGCCGTTCCGGAAGGCGGAGGGCGTGCTGAGGCGCGGCTACATCCTGACCCTGACGGGGCAAGCCAAAGCAGTCGAGATGGTCAAGTCCGGCATCGATTTGTGGCGATCGGCCGGATCCACAATATTCACACCGGAGCAGGAGTTCATGCTGGCAATCGCCCATGCAGATTCGGGCCAGTTCGATGATGCCTGGCGTTGCATCGACAACGCAATGGCAGCCATGCAGGCGACGAAGGAGAGGTGGTGCGAGGCCGAAGTTCATCGCGTCGCCGGTGAAATCGAGCTCAAGTCGCCGCAGCGCAACGTGGCGAAAGCGCAAGCGCAGTTCGAGCACTCGCTGACGCTTGCGCAAGCGCAGCAGGCGAAGTCATGGGAACTGCGCTCGTCCATGAGCCTGGCGCGGCTCCTGCGTGATCAGGGCGAACGACAAGCGGCGCGTGACCTGCTCGGCCCCGTCCGCGATTGGTTCACCGAAGGTTTCGACACGAGCGACCTGCGAAATGCCAGGATGCTGCTCGACGAACTACGTTGATGGGACGTCCGGCAAAGCCGAGAGCCCTTGTCGCGTGGACTGTCGGCGGTAGACTGGACATCGGTCGGACGGACGCCGACGTCTGCTGCCGAATTTGAGGTTTCGGCGCGTTTTCGAAATTGGGGGAAGACGTGAATCGCTCCACGCAATACTGGATGAAAGCTGTTCTTTGGGCTGTTGCTTTTTTCGTTTCCCAGGCCGCCTGCGTTCCCGCTTCTCACGCGCAAATCGTTGCGCTCGGTGCCAGCGTCGTTCAAGGCTACGGGGTTTCTTCCGGCGAGGCTTTCCCGTCCCAGCTCGAGGCGATGCTCCACGCCAACGGCAAGAATTATTCCGTCAGCAACCAAGGGATCTCCGGCGACACGACCTCAGGCGTGCTGAGCAGGCTCGACGGCGCCGTGCCCCAGGGCACGCGCACCGTCATCCTGTTGATTGGCGGAAACGATGTCCGTCGCGGCGCAACGACCGAGCAGGCGAGGGCCGGGGTGAACGAGATTGTCGCACGGCTGAAGGCGCGGAACATTCGTGTGATCGACGCGGCTCCCTATTACATGGCCGCCAGAGGGAAGGGCATGGTTCTGCCGGATGGCATTCATCTGACCGCGGCGGGACAACGCTATCTCGCCAGCCAATTGCTGCCCTTGATCAATTGACATCGGCGGTCCGCGAGGCCGCCGATTGGGGCTCTTGAAATTTTCAGTACGACTCGATCTGCATCGGAGCCGTCAGGCGGGCAATCAGCGCGACGATTTCGTGCAGCTTGTTTTGGTCCTGGTGCTCGATGAGCAAGGCCAGCCGCTCGATACATTCGTCGTCGCTGGCCGTTGTCGCAGCCCTTTCTCGCGGCAAGTTCGCCGATTTCCGTGCCTGTCTCATAAGTCCCCGGGCCCTGATTCGTCCGAGTGAACTGTAACCCGGGCAGCTTAATTCAATGTGACTTATGACCTCAGCCTGTCTCGCCTGCTACATCACGTTCGGCGCGCGCAGCTTCCGTATAAAAAGCCTACAAAAATTCGGGCCGGGAAAATAAGTAAACGGCACAAGCAACCGTCGCCGTTAGCGCCGTGCGTCGAAGCTACGCGAATAGCCGATCAGCCGCCTTGTCGAGCCGCAGCCCTTCGGAAACGCTCGTGTCATACAGATGACCAATCAATTCACCGGACACCCGGTAGATTTTTGTTCCCTTGAGCTCATACAGCATCTTCCCCGAGAGATCGAAAATGGCTGGACCGATCACGAGGCCGACGTGGACACCCTTGCTGTTGTAGACATCTTGTTTCACGCGCAACCTCCTTGGTCGGATATCCTTGCTGGGAATGCTGCGCTCATTCGCCGGCAATAACGAGGGAAGTCGGGCAGATTCGCCCTTATCGGGGTGGCTTCAGCTCGCCGTCGCACCAGGCCAGTGCTTCGGAATTGATTGGATCTGCGGAGACCTGTGCTTGATGGACAAGCCCGCATTTCCTGCACCTCAAGGTCCAATGCTCGAAGCCTGGTCTTCCTGACGCAACATGCAGGACTTCCATAAGGCCTTGGCACAGCGGACACCGTGGGCGCACGGTTTCGCGAGCCGAGAGTTTGTTGGTGAGTTGCGCGTCTGGCATGTAGCACTCCCTGCTTGTGGCGGGAGCACAACACTCTCAGTCACCGATATATGCCAATGACTGAGCGGTGATACCCGATAGCCTACACCCAAAACGCATCGGCGCACGTCAAAAAGCACGAAGGGGAAGGTTGCTGCTATTTCCGGAAATCAATGCTGCGCAGGATGATCCCCGGAGGCGTGCCCTCGAGCTCGGTCGCCCGGTATTTGCCGTCGGCGCAGGCTTCGATGCGCTCGCGCAGCCGCATGAACTGCGCCTCGCGTTGGCTTGCTTGCACGCGCACCGCGCCTTCCAGCTGGTCCATGGCGGAGGTGGAGATCGCGCAGGGAATCTCCCTCCGATCGTCGAGCATCGAGAACAGGACGATCATCCTGTCGTATTCGTATCCGATGAAGCGGCCTTGCGTGAGCGTCATGTGACAAATTCCTTCAACGCGGCAATGATCATGGCTCACCCTGCGCGGTGAGACGGGCAAAATCCTCCAGGATAGCCGCGACGAGATCGCGATGCCGCGTATCTTCCGGCGGCAGCGCCGCAGCGTACAAGTTGAGCACGTAGCGCGCCTTGGCGGCCGCTTCCGGCCATGACGTCGCGACCATCGACAATAGGCCACTTTCCAGTGCAGCCTGCCGTTCGCGCAGGTCCCTGGCATGTGTCTCAACTTCCGCCAGCGCACGGCGGATGTCGGTCGCCTTCTGCGCCGCCAAGCCGCGATGACTGTCGAGGTCGAATGGCTCCTCAGACATCGGAGACGCTTGCGTCAATGCGTTGGGCGTCGGCCAGATCGACCGAGCCGATCGAGACCATTTCGGTCGCAAGCCCGTGCGAGCCACTTGCCGGCACGATGATCATGGTGGCGATGCGGCGGAATGCCTCGAATGAAAGCCCCTCGATCGTCTCCTCGTCGGTAATGACGGCGTACTCGCCGGCAGGCAGCAAGCGATCGATGCCTCTGATCCGGAACGGATGTCTGAAGGTGACGATTTCACGTCGCGAGCGGATGGTCATGCGCGCCTGCCTTTCACCAATGCCAGCGCTGGCGCTGCCCGGAACTCAGCATGCGCCCGTTCACCCGCAATAGCCATCGCTTTCTTGCCACGCGCCGAGCACGAGCGGTTCCTGATTGCTTGCTGCGTGCTTCTGCCGCGGCTGGTACCAGACGCTTTAGCGCTCGCTATTGTGGCAATAGCGGCGTAGGGTTCGCGATCACCGCAACTCCGACGGCATTCACCGGTGACTGAGGGCCCGCGCGCTCCCGCCGCATAGAAGCAGGAGCATTTCCTTGCGGCAATCTCGCATGGCCGAATGGATGGTGCCACCCGTCATCGTCCCGCTGTTACTTGTTGTTGTCGTGATCGCGGTGGCTGTGTTCCATGCCTAAAGCGCTTTCCAGCGAAACGGGTACCGGTTCGCCCAAGGAAAACGCGCCAAAACAACGAGGTCGCGCCGGCGCGAGGCGGATGCAACTGAAATACCTGGTCGGCGGCGACCACGAAGGGTCTCGCAAAAATCTCGGCCGCGTCACGGCGGCGGCCGCGCTAAGGAAGGCCAGGGAGCTTCTGCAACAAGGCTACATGGACGTTAGGATCTGCACTCCACGCGGGCAGGTCCTGTTGCCAGACGAATTCAGTCGTCTCGAAAAACAGGAGAAGACCGGCATGGCCAACAAGGGCGAGCGGCGGGGTAACCGGGAAATCAAGAAACCCAAGAAGGAAAAAATCAAGGTCATTGCCGCGGCACCCAGCCAGAAAGCGGCGACCTGGCAGCCGAGCTTCGCGCCAGACAGGAAGAAATAGCTCCGGTCGGTCTGTCAACGATCGGCTCCCGAACGTGATTGCACAGGCGACCGCAGCGTTTGCGCGGTCCTGCGGATTCCGATCCTTTGCTGGAACTGGAGAAGGGGCGGGGCCCTCACTGTTTGCCGTGGGTAGCCGCGCAAGGCGGGCAATCCGGCGTACTGATGGAACCTTGGAGGCGCGTCCGAATCCACCTGCCGGCCGGTCGCGGGACCGTTAGAGAGCCGGAGCAAAGGGCGACGCCAGGTCCGACGCCAGGTCGGTCAAGGTCAGGAGGAAGGGCGGGTCTTGCGGCCGCGCTTGGTGGCATTGGCCTCTCGCGCCAGGCGCTCCGACTTCAGCCGCTCGCGATTGTCGTGAAAGGCTCTTTGGAGTTTTTCATATTCGGTCGTTTCCGGCTGAGTTGACTTGAATGCCCTGTTGGCTTCGAGCACAACGCGGCTCGCTGGTATTCGCTGGGACATTTGGCTCTCCATTTGAATAGCGGTGCCCCTCGTTTTTTTCAGGCTGACTGTCGCGATGACTTGCGCGCCCGTGGCACGGAACCGCAAGCGAGCGAGACAGTGACGTCGACGTTATCTCTTCCCAGGCCGTTCCTTCACCACACACTCACGGCGTTGAGGAGGTCTGCCGTATGAAGAGGCTTCTCGATGAAGCGAGCCCGTAACGGAAGGTCCTCGCGCGCCGGACGTCGCTTCCCCGACATGACCACAATCTCGACGGGCGGCCAGCGGCTCCGCACCGCCTCAGCAAGCATAAGACCGTCCATGGAACCGGGCATGTCGATGTCGGTTAAGACCACATCAATCGTGCCGTCAGCGAGCACCGTGATCGCACTGTCCGCATCGCATACCGAAATGACCTCGTATCCTGCCTCGTGCAGCTGAAGTTCGATATCCATGAGAACGAGCGGCTCGTCTTCGACGAGGAGTATTCTCAACTGCTCTCTCCGGGCGAAAAGGGTTTAACATGTTTAAAGTGCTGTCGGCGGCATAAGTTCCTGAGCGATCATCAAAATGCTGCCGCCCGAAATATCAGACATCATCATTACCAACGAGCTCGCCGAGCGCAGCTCCGCCACTCCGGACTATCTCCGCGAGAAGCTGGCCTTTCGCGATCTCGCCCATGACATGGCCAACAATCCGAACGAGGTGCTGCCTCGCCTCGTCCGGCTCGCGATGGAGGCCACCGGGGCGGATTCCGCCGGAATTTCCATTCTCGAACATCGCGACAGGCAGTTTCGCTGGTTCGCTCTTCACGGATCGCTTTCCGCTTTTGAAGGCATGAGAACGCCGTTCGATTTCAGCCCGTGCGGCATCACGCTTGCGAACAACGAGCCGGTGCTGATGAAGCACCCGGAGGCCGTCTATGACTGGATTCGCGATGCCGGCATCTCGGTTCCAGAAGTGCTTCTCGTGCCTCTTCGGCTCAGGGAGCCGGACGAAACCGGAGCTGTCGGCACGCTCTGGGTTGTCGCGTCCAAAAGCCAACACTTCTCACAGGAACATGCGCGGGTATTGACCGAACTGGCAGCTTTCTCCGCCGTCGCCCTGCGCATGGTCCAGTCGGAGGAAAGGCTGCAAGCCGCCTTGACCGAGCAGGAGCAGCTGACGAGGGAGATGGCGCACCGGATCAAGAACCTGCTTGCGATCACGGGCGGCATGCTGCGCCTGACCGCCCGAACCTCGAATACCAAGGAAGATCTGGTGAACAAGCTTTCGGGCCGGCTGCACGCGCTTTCAGAAGCCAACCAGCTCGTAAGAAGGGCATTTGCGGATGGCCAGTTCCCGAGTGTCGGTCTTCGTGAGGTCATGGAAATCGTGCTTCGCCCATACGAACGGGCCTCCATGGACGGACCACATGTCAGCCTTGGAGATCACGCGACAAACAGCATGGCGCTGATCTTCCACGAGCTCGCAACGAACGCTGCCAAGTATGGCGCATTTGGCAGGGAGGAAGGGAGGGTCGAACTCAGCTGGTCCGTCGACGGTGAGAGCCTCTCCATCGAATGGAAGGAACTCGGCGGCCCCGTCGTCGGAAAACCCTCCAGCAAGGGGTTCGGAACATCGCTGGTCGAGTCCACGATCAGCAGGCATGGCGGACACATGGTCTGCCACTGGCTTCCAGAAGGATTGGTGGTCTCGATGAATTTTCCGATGGCCAACCTTGCAAGGTGATCTTCGAGTGGTTCGTCGACGACGGTTTTGATCATCCGACGCGTGCCCCGCGGTCGCCATCCCAGCGCAGGCGGGAGCGCAACGTCTCTCGGCCACCGACGCCGGTGGAACCGCTGCCTGCTCCCAGGTTTCGGCTGGTTCAAGCTGAAGGGGCGCACGCCCTGGTGGAGGGCGGATCTATCGTCCGGGGGGCGAAACGCACCTTGCATCCGCGAAATAAGTGTATAGCTTTCCATCTTCGATTGGCCTTGGGCCTTGTAGATCGGTCGTAAAGACCCTTTTCCAAAGACATCGTCGGATTGAACAGAACAAAGTCGCGCTTTTTTGCGCGGTGCGAGCGCGCACGCTTTTGGCTCGGGCTTGTATCAACCGATCGGAGCAAACGACATTGCAAGTACTTGTCCGCGATAACAACATCGACCAGGCGCTCCGCGTGCTGAAGAAGAAGATGCAGCGCGAGGGCGTCTTCAGGGAAATGAAGCGGCGACGCTCCTACGAAAAGCCATCGGAAAAAAGGACCCGCGAAAAATCCGAGGCTGTGCGTCGAGCCCGCAAACTTGCGCGGAAGCAGGCCATACGCGAAGGACTGATCCCGGCGCCGCCGAAGCGAGAGCTTCCGGCGCGCAAGCGAGCCTTGCCCGCGACCACCGGCGTGCCAACAGTCTAGACGCGATTCATAGGATATTGTGACTTCGGCCTTCCGGCGCTCGATAGCGGCGGGGCTTCATCGAGATGGAGCGTCCGTGGCGCCGTGCTGACGCGGGGGCGATGGCGCGTCACTGGTCGTCGGGGGTCGGAGGCTGGCCGCTCTCTTCCATGCACTGGATCAGATAGGTGGTGGAGTCACGCCGCAGGATCTGCGCGTCCCTCGCCTTGCGTCGGCAGGCAGTCAGGGCCTTCAGCCGCTCGCGCCGCTTGATCGATTGCAGCGGCGCCTGGCTGATCCGCTGCACGGTCACCGGGCCGTCGTCGGCCTGGAACTGCAGCTCGTATTTCCTGCCGTTCTGGTCGGTGGCGAGGCAGGCGATGCTGGTGATCTGCTTCCTCTCGATGTCGCCGACCTGCTTGCAGGTGCCGTTCGACGGCTCGACCAGCGGGGCGCGCAGCCCGTTGACCTTGGGCCGGTCCTTTGAATTAAGCAGCATCTGGTCGACCGAAAGCTCGTAGCGGTCGCCGTCGCGGCGTGCCTTGTCGCCCGAGAATGAAACGATATGCGCGCCGTCGGTGGGATCGTCGATCGCGATGGTGAAATAGGCGCGGCCGCCCTGGCCGTGAAAATACTTCACGGCGCGACAGCCGAGCGGCTGCCCCGCGATGGTGAGTATCGGGCACTTGCCGGACAGGCCGACGATCAGGTCGATGTCGAAATTCTCTTCATCGTCGCCGGCAAGGACGATTGGCCGCACCGGCAAGGGGCGGTGGACCTCCGCGGCCTGCGGTACCACCGTGCCGGCATCGGCTGCCATGAACGACGATGCCGCAAGGAAAAGAGTGGTCGCGGCAAGGGTGGACTTGCGAGGGCGCATCGGCAATTCGTACCGTCCTTAGGTCGACTTGTCGAGCGGCGGCGGCTCTGGTTTCCTCGCAAAACGTGGAGGCCCGACGCGGCTGGCCGGCTGCCGGAAAACGAGGCAACCCGGCGAGGCCGGGCCTTTCGCCAGCCTTCGACGGCAACATGGGGAGGAACTTGAAAATGAAAATCGGTCTCGGCGGGCTTTGCGTCGCCGCAACGCTCGCGCTCGGTGCCATGCCAGCGCAAGCCGACATCAAGGTCGGGATCATCGTCTCGGCCTCGGGGCCGGGCTCCGCGCTCGGGCAACCGCAGATCCGCACGGTCGCGGCGCTGCCGAAGGAGATGGGCGGGGAGAAGGTGGTCTACATCACGCTCGACGACGAGTCCGATCCCACCAAGGGCACCCAGAATGCGCGGCGGCTGGTGATCCAGGAAGGCGTCGACATCCTGATCGGCTCGTCGCTGACGCCGGTCACCATGCCGATCCTGGACGTCGCGCTGGAATCGAAGACGCCGGTGATCTCGCTCGCGGCCGCAACCGCGATCGTGCAGCCGATGGACGACAAGCGGCACTGGGCCTTCAAGGTCGTGCCCAATGACGACCTGATGGCCTCCGCGATGCTGAAATACATCGCGAAGTCGGGCGTCAAGACGCTCGGCTATATCGGGGTCTCCGACGGCTATGGCGAAGGCTACTACAAGGAGGTCAGCAAGCTCGCGCCGACGCTCGGGCTTGTCGTGACCACGCACGAGGTCTATGCGCGCGCCGACACCAGCGTGACCGGCCAGGCGCTCAAGGTGATCGCGACCAGTCCCGATGCGGTGTTCGTCGCGTCAGCCGGCACGCCCGCCGTGCTGCCGCAGCAGGCGCTGCGCGAGAAGGGTTTTACCGGCAAGATCTTCCAGACCCATGGCGTTGCCACCGAGGAATTCATCAAGCTCGGCGGCAAGGATGTCGAGGGCGCGGTGTTCGCCGGCGAGGCCTTCACCATCGCTCCCGACCTGCCGCAGAACGATCCGTTCCGCCGCGCGACCGAGGAATTCATCTCGGCCTATGAAAGCGCCAACGGCACGAAGCCGAATATTTTCGGCGCGCATCTGTGGGACGCGATCGCGCTCCTGAAGAAGGCGGTGCCCGGCGCGCTGAAGACGGCAAAACCCGGCACGCCGGAATTCCGCGCCGCCTTGCGCGACGAGCTCGAGCGCGGCAAGGACGTCTATCTCAACAACGGCCTTTCCAACATGAGCGCGACCGACCACAACGGCTATGACGAGCGCACCGCGTTCCTGATCAAGGTCGAGGGCGGGAAGTTCAGGCTGATGAAGTAGCCGCTGCCAATCCGTGCACGATCGGGCGGCCGCCGGCGATCACGCCGGCGGCTTTTTTCGAGCCTATCTGCGGCCTTCGCGGGTCGTCGCCCGGAACAGAAGCTCGACGATCGCGAGCGCCAGCACGAGCGAGAGAAACGTCAGCATCACGCGGGTCGTCGTGACCAGCGGCTCGGCCTTGGGCGCAGCCGCCGGTGCGGGATCGGCCGGCTCCGGACCCCGCGCCAGCAGGGCCAGCGGCACGGTCTGGGCGATATCCACCCAGCGGTCGAGCCAGTTCGCGCGCGAAAGCGGCGGGTCGTCCGCATCGACGACCGGGGGCGCTGGCGACGCTGGCAGCACCGGGGGCCCGAACACCGCCTCGGCCGGCAGCATCTCCGACATCGCCTCGCGCCACCTGGGCGCGGGCGGTTTGGCCTCCTCGGTGTCGCGCTGGGCCTCACGATGCTCCTTCGGCCTGACGCGGCGGACGAGATCGTGCCGGGGCGGCGTCGCGTCCCAGCAATGGCCCGATCCATGCCAGTAGAGATGGGATGTGGCAAATTGCGCGCGCGCCTCCGCCTGCGTCATGCAGGACTTCGACGCATGCGACGGATTTGCCACCACCACGATCGCTACGACGATGACAGCGGCTCGCATGGAGCCGCTCACGACTGCGAGATGCATGGAGTTACTCCGTCTGAACTCCCGCGGCGGCCGCCGCCCTTCCCGCGCTTCGACTCAACTTCTACCGAGTCTAAAATTGAAGAAGTGCAAATTGTGGCTGGTTTTAAAGGACAGCGCGGTTGCCGCATTAACCATCGTGCGCGAACGTGGCACGCGCGCGCTATCAGGCCGGCGACAATAAGGCGGCTTTCGGGCGGAGCGCTCGAAAACGCTCTAGGGCGGGTTGGCGAGCGCGTCCCCCGGCTGCGAGCCTCAAGCCAGAGACAGCGGTCCGTGGTCGTCGCAATGGTCGTCGTGTGGGTGATGCAGACGGCCGTTGACCAGATAGTCGACGTGATCGCCGTGAGGGACTGGCTGGTGGCCGCAGCCCGGCCCGTGCGTATGACCGCTGCAAACATTGTCCGGCGTGCAGCGCACGGGGTTCGTTGCGTCGACCGCTATCGCGTGCTCATCGACGTGATCCCCGTGCATGTGGTGCAGATGGCCGTCATGCAGGTAGTCGATGTGGCCCTGATGATGAACCGCCGTGTGGCCGCATCCCGGACCGTGCTGATGGGCGTGATTGGCATGGTGCTTTTCGGTGCAAATCGCCATGATTTCACCTCGCTCGCTGATCGCGGGTCCCCACGCCGGTCACAACATGCCGCACTGGCGTTAGTTCCGCCAGCACGCCGGGGTATGGGTTGCGTGTGATATTGCAAGGTGCCCGGCCGCAACCGGCGCGGGCGTCCTGCATCTCTGATCCGTTCTACGGATTGCGATGGCGAAGCTGCTGCTTCGCGCGCCATTTCGGGCCCGGACCGCGCATATAGTAGAGCTCGGGCCGATAGGGATTGACCACGTTTACAACCAGATCCTGGTAGCGCGCGACGACCGCGCGCACGCGCTGGAGAAGCTCAATCGTAGCGAACGGGATGCGCGACATGATGAATCTCAGTGCAGCTTGCCGAGGAGTGAAGCGAACGAAACGACGAAGAGCTCCTCGCCGCGTTCGTCGGTGGCGTGCAGGATCCAGTCGCGCCAGTCTTCGGTTGACGGCGTCATGATCAGCGCACGAACGAAGCGGTGCGCCTGCGCGTGCGCCTCGGCGAGATCGTCCACCGCCGAGCCGCAGCGATCGATCATGACGTGTTCGGCATCGGAGCAGTGGAAATAGATTTCGGTCATGGTCCGCTTTCCTGAGGAATCGCCCCACTCGGAGGTGAGGGATAGCAGCGGGAGGGGAAGCGGAGAATCCGGATCATCCCGCATCGGGAAACTACGGGAATCCCTGAGGATTCGAATCAAATCGAGGTGATGACCGGATGTGCGGGCGCGCAGCGTGCGGTCATCAGGCGGAAGGGCCAATGAGCCCGCGCCAACGATGCGAGGCCGCAGCGTCACCGGCCGAACGACAGCGGATGGCGAAAGACGTCGCGCTCAGGCGCTCTTCTGCTCCGAGCCGGCGAACAGCGGAAACGCGGCGCTGCGCTTGGCGAGGATTTTGCGGAAGTCGGTGGCGAGCTCGCCATAGTACTGCGCGAGCACGGTGTAGAATTCCCGCTGCGGTCCCTCGGGCGCCTTGCGCGCCCACTCCTCGCACTGGACGACCTTGGCCTCGTACTTCTCAACCTTGGTCTGAAGCTCGGTGTCCATCGCACGCCCTCCGCAATACAACCACAGGCAGCGTGACGCGCGGCGGGTGCGAAAAGATGGCGGGCAGAAGGAAAGATTGTAGCGAAGCGAATGCCTGTGGGTTCCGCCCGACAGCCGTTGTCGCCGCGCAACAGCCGGTTCCGGGGCAGGTGGCCGGCCTGCTCACCCCGGAAGATGGCAACCGAGCGCATGCTTGAGCCTCTGCGCGATGGCGGCGGCATCGTGCTCGGCGACATTGGTGAAGCCGACCAGCAGGCCCTGGCCGCAATCATGCCGGATCGCGCGTGGCGAAAGCGGCTCGGCGGCGAGCCCTTCGGCCTGCGCGCGCCGGGCAAGCCGCGCGTCGGAGGTGCGGCTCGCCAGGCGCAGCAGAAGGTGCATCCCGCCCGGCTGCATCGCGATGGTCATGGATTCGCCGAAGCTGGCATGGAACGCGTCGACGAGGGCGGCGCGCCTGACGGCATAGAGCTTGCGCATGCGCTTCAGATGCCGCGCGAAATGCCCTTCGGTCATGAAAGCCCCTACCGCGCGCTGGCCGAAGGCGCTCTGCCCCGATGTGTGCCAGGTGTTGGCCTCGACGAAGCGCGGCAGCAGGCGATCGGGCAGCACCAGATAGCCGAGCCGCAGGCCGGGAAACAGCGTCTTGCTGAACGATCCCGCGTAGATCACGCGCTGCTCGCGGTCGAGGCTCTTCAGCGCCGGCAGCGGGCGGCCGACAAAGCGGAATTCGCTGTCATAATCGTCCTCGATCACATAGGCGTCGGCCTCGTTGGCCCAGCGCAGCAGCGCGAGGCGGCGCGGCAGCGACAGCGCGACCCCGAGCGGGCTTTGGTGCGAGGGCGTCACCACCGCCAGCCGCCCGCGCGGCGCCCGCTTGAGGCCGTCGGCGACGCGCATGCCTCCGGCATCGACGGCGACCGGCGCGAGGCGCGCGCCCGCCATTTCCAGCGCGGCGCGGACCGGCGGGAAGCACGGGTCCTCGATCCAGACGCGATCGTTCGGCCGAAGCAGGACGCGCAGCGCAAGATCGAGGCCGCCCTGGAACCCGGTCGTCATCACCACCTGCCGCCATTCGCAGGCGATGCCGCGCGAGGCGACCAGATAGGCGGCGACCGCCTGGCGCAGCGGCGCGAAGCCGGCCGGGTCCGGATACATCATCTGCGCCGCGGAGAGCCGCCGCGCCTCGCGCGCGACGACATGCGCCCAGCGCTTGCGCGGGAAGGCATCGAGCGCGGGCAGTCCCATCTGCAAGGGCCTGGGCGCGGCATGTTCGGGCGATGGCGCCGCAGCCGGGAGCCGGCGCCTGGACGGACCGGCGGCCGCCACATCGGGGAGCCCCGGCGCGACGATCGTCCCGGAAGGCCCGCGGCTGATGACATAGCCTTCGCCCGCGAGCACCGCATAGGCGGCATCGACCGTGCCGCGCGCTGTCGAAAGCTCGGCTGCGAGATCGCGCACCGAGGGCAGGCGGTCGCCCGGCCGGAGCTGGCCTTTCGCGATCGCCTGTCGGAACCGCTGGTAGATCTGCCGATAGAGCGGATCGGACCGGCTGCGGGCGGGATCCCCGGCGATTTTCGGGTGTGTTCGCGGGCGGGCCATGGCCCGGTCATTTTGTCTTATCTTGGCTCTTCAGGCTAGGCCATGCGCGTGCTTCGATCCGCATCCGGATTGCATCGATGCGGAGACATCCCATGACGGACAAGAACCTGGCCAGACGCGAATTCAGCCTTGCTTCGCTTGCCGCGCTGGTCGCGGCCTTCGCCGCCGCGCGCGGCACGGAGGCGGCCGCGCAGGACGCGGCAAAGAACGCAAAGCAGTCGTCGAGGCGCGAGGTGATCAGGCAGAAGCTGCCCGGGGATCCCGCGCGCGAGATTTCGCTGCTCGAGGTCACCTATCCGCCGGGGACGGGATCGCCGGCGCATGCCCATGCCAATGGCGTGATGGCGTTCGTGCTGTCGGGCGCGATCGCATCCCAGGTCGGCGACGGCCCCGAGCGGACCTATCGGGCGGGCGAGGCGTGGTGGGAGCCGGTCGGCGCCATCCACCGCGTCTCGCGCAACGCGAGCGCAACCGAGCCCGCGACATTGCTTGCGATCTACATCGCGCCGGAAGGCGCCAGCGCGGCCGATCTGATGAAGGTACTGTGAGGGACGGCCCTACTAGCGCGGGCTGCGTACGGGCGGCGCGGCTCAAGGAGAGCCCGCCCATTTGCGGGCGGGCCAAGGTAAGGGAGAAGGCCCAAGCCTAGCGCGATTCGCGGGAACGCCATGTGATGCGATTCACACACCGCGAGGGAACTCATGGGGCTGCCGCCGCGCCTCAGCCAGCCGTGGCCGCGGGCAGGCAGTCCATCAAGCGCCCCACGCGCCCTCAACGCTGGCGTCCACGCGGGCCGATGCCCTGGCCGCCGCCTTGGCCGCATCGGCTTGCGATGCTTTCTCGGCGCGCCGCTCGTAGTCGTCGGCCAGCGCCTTGAGCTGAGCCGCAATCGCCCGGTCGGTCATGGTCTGGGCGGCGCGGAGCAGGGTCCGGGCTGTCTGCAAATATTCCTTGCCTCGCTGTGAGATATCGAACGTCATGAGGTCCTCGCGCGGTTCCTTGCCAGCGGATCGAAAGCGGTCGGGAAGAAGGGTAGCCAGTTGCGGTCGCTTTCCCGGCGCGCTCTGAAGCGATCGACGCACTTCCTGGAGCAAAGCTGGGTCCGCCACGCGTAGTGCCGGACGAGGCCAAACCGGCCATCACAGACGGCGCATCGTGCGGCTTTGCCATGTCTGAGACTTTCGAAACGGTCGGGCATTGTCTCCTCCTGGCGTTATCGCGACGGGTCTTTCCCTTTTCCACTGTCGGACTTGATGAAGGTGATGTGCCTTTGTCCGATGCATGAAACCTAGGACGATCAGCATCAACGGCTCAATTGAACGCAGGTAAAGTTCGGGCATCCAAAGGGTTCAAGGACCTATACCGAGGTATGGCGCCTCGAGCGGCGCAGGTGCGCAAAGGCGCAAAAGAAAGCGGCCCCCGACGGACACGCCGTCGGGGGCCACGGATAGACCGTTTCGGATCGCGAGCGATCAGTCGCGATCGCGCTCGCGCTCACGCTCGCAGCGGCCGAACTGATCGTCGTCGCGGGAGCGGAACGCGATGTCCGAGTTGGCGCAGCCGAAGAAGCCCTGCAGCCCGGGCTGGCCGGCATAGCCGAGATGATCGAGGTGGAAAATATCCTCGACCGTCTTGAGCATCGAATAGTGGTTGTAGGGGACGTTGGACACCGTTCCTCCCTTCAGGAACGGTGAGACCAGCACCGCGCCGGTTCGATCGCCGCCAAAGCTCTGGAAGTTGAAGATCACGTTCGGGAACGGCTCGGTGCTCTGCGGAAACGGCGCGAGGTTCGGTCCGGGCTGCTGGCCGCAGCAGGTCTCGCCGGCGGCGGTGAGCACGAGGTTGCCCTTGCCGTCCGGCGCCGCATCGAGGCTCGCCTCGTCGAAGGTGATGATCAGGAGTCCATCCTCCTTGAAGGCGGGCGAGTTCAGGATCATCGGCACGGTCTTCTGCAGGAAGGCGTCGGCGCCGGCGAGGCCGCCGGTCTCGCCGTTCTTGCACTTGGCGTCGTGGCCGTCATGGCAGAGATTGGGCGTGATGAACGCGAAATGCGGGGTGGTCGACTCATAGGCCAGGTCCTGTGCCAGGCGGTTGAAGTTGACCACGTGGTTGGCGCAGGCGCCGCTGTCGATCAGCGAGTGGAAGTAGACGAACGGATTGTGACGCGCGGCGTACTGATCCTGCGGCTCGGCGGCCTGGGTGTCATCCGCCTGGTTGAGCGCAACCTTGCCGTTGGCCAGCGGCTGCCCGCAGCTTCGCTGCTCGCGCGCCGGATCATTGCCCATGTCCTCCATGTAGCCGCGCCAGCTCTTGCCGGTCGCCGTGAGCTGATCGGCCAGCGTCTTGATGGACGCGGGATAGACGCAGCCGGTGCCAACAGCCTGGCCGTCCGGCGTGATGCCGGTGAGCGCGAAATCCTGATAGACGCCGCAATCGTTGCGGGTCTGCGGCGTCGCCGCCTGCCCCGAGATCATCGCGACGTAATTGTCGAGGCTGACATGGCCGGTGCCGAAATAGTTCTTCAGGAGCACGCCCTGGCTCGGCAGCGTCTTCGACAGGAAGGGCGCGGGCGAGTTGGCGCCGAAGGTGATGTCGAAGCCTTCGTTCTCGAGCACGATGACGAAGACATGGCCGATCCGGCCGTCGCGATCGTGATCGCGGTCGCGCGCCGTGGCCTGCGATGCGGCCGTCAGCGTCCCTATCAGCATGGCCGCAGCAAGCGGCCGCTTGATCAAGTCGAACATGGATGCTCCCCAAATTGGATGACGATCAATCTCGCGCGGGCTCGCGAAGCGGACCAGCGCCGGGGTCTCCTGCTAGTGAGCGTTTGTTACAGGTGCGCGACGGATGCGCGAAGCGGACGCGGGGAGTTGGATTTTAAAAAGTCGTGGGCGGAGGGAATAAAGCGGCGCGGCGCGTGATCGGCGAGGGCTCGCCATCTTGCTCGTCACCGCCACGCGCTGATGTAGCCAATCCTAACCGCGCCAAAAGCGATCGAGAATCGAGGCCCTTGCCCAGTTGACAAGACCCCACCAAAGGCTTCGCCTGATTTTCGAGTTCGAAGTCTCGACGTGATCGATATCGGGACTGTCAATGAATATTTCTCGAGCCTTCAAGAACTCCCAGACGAGCGGACTTCGCTTCCGAAATACGTTCTGAACCTCGTATTGCAAATATCCGGATACGACCTCGGGTGGCCGGGCAAATACTTCCGGCAATTTCGATGACAGGTGATCATCGTGGAGAATTTTCCAGCGCGAGTTGCCGCCCATGACCGGCGATCGCAAGCTGAACACGACCCTTCCGATCCTGGTTTCACGAATGGCGTAGCAGCACATCGCGCAGGGCTCTATGGTCGAATAGAGCGTGCAATCATCGAGGCTCATGGAGCCGAGCTTCTTCTGCGCTAAAGCAATTGCAACCATTTCGGCGTGTCGCGTGGCATCTCCTTCAGCCCTGACCAGATTGAGCGCTTCGCAAATGAACTCGCCCCGCCGCGAGATGACGGACGCAAACGGGTACTCTCCGTTTTGTCCAGCGGATTTGGCGAGAGCAATACAGCGACGCATCATGATCGCATCGGACGCTTGCGGATCACGCATGCTCTCGGCCTCCGCTTTCACGGCACGGCAGCTATCCTGACGAGGACTGCGGGATTTGCCCTGCCAAAAATGATGACCCCCCGATATCTATAATTCAATCGACGTTACAAATTGGTTTCGTTGACTTCAGGAAACGTGACACCACGCGAGAGCCGCTTTTGCGATTTGGCATCAGGAAATTGGTCCAAGCGCCCCGGATGCGCTATGCACTTTCGGCAACTTACCACATTCCAGATCGACCTCACGGCCGGCGGATCAGCCGGATACCGCCCGCATAACGGCTACATGCGGATCATGACGACGCCGAGAATGAGGAAGGCGGCGCCGGCAAGCCGGATCAGGCTTGCGGGTTGGACGGGAATGCCGAGCAGGCCGAAATGGTCGAAGGCGAGCGAGCAGAGCATTTGCCCCGCGACGAGGAGGGCGATGAAGGTTGCCGCGCCGAGTTTCGGAATCAGCAGAATGGCGAGCGCGATGAAGATCGCGCCGAACGCCCCGCCGCAACGGCGCGCAACAGGACAGTCCCGGATGCCGGCCGCCGATCGCTGCCGCTAGCGATATCCAACAACGCATAACGGGGCATTTTCATCCATCTGCGCCAATGTCCGCGCGCATACGAACGGCCGCGGATCGGTTCGAACCGTTCAATTTGACGGGAGCCCCGCGACGATCCCGATCGCGAGCCGACGCGATCGGGTATGGAAAGGGACCCCGTCGCAAAGGGGAATTGAGCAGGAGGAAAAGAGCCATGACCAGGACGGTCGAGATCAAGCGGAGCGGAGCAACCGCAAAGGACGATCCCAATTGCTTCAATCGCCTGCACTGGGCGTTGCCGCCGGTCGCGAGCGCAAGCCCGGGCGACTACATCGTCTACGAGACCCGCGACGCCTTTGACGATCAGTTCGGCTCCGCGGCGACGGCGGCCGATGTCGCGCGGGCCGATCTCTCCCGCGTTCACCCGATGACCGGGCCGGTGCTCATCGAGGGCGCCAAGCGTGGCGACGCGCTGGCGGTCACCATCGTCGACATCGCGCCGGACGATCATGGCTACACCGCGATCGCGCCGGGATTCGGCTTCCTGCGCGACGTGATCACGGGGCCATTCGTCGTCAATTGGAAGCTCGACCGTTTGGCCGCGGTTTCCGACCAGTTGCCCAATATCCGCGTCCCGATGTGCGCGTTTCCCGGATCGATCGGCGTGCTCCCCGGCAAGCCCGAGGTCGCCGAAGCGCTCGATCGCGAGGGGGCGCTCGCCGCGGCCGGCGGCTTCGTGCTGATGCCGGACCCCAAGGGGGCCGTGCCGGCGGCCTTGTTCGGCGAAGGGGCTCCCTGGGCCGCCGAAGGGCTGCGCACCATTCCGCCGCGCGAAAACGGCGGCAACATGGATGTGAAGGCGATGCAGGTCGGGACGACCATCATGTTTCCGGTGCTGGTCGACGGCGCCGGGCTGTGGACCGGCGACATCCATTTCGCGCAGGGCGACGGAGAGGTGTGCGGCACCGCGATCGAGATGGCGGCGCGCGTCACGCTGAGATGCGAGGTGGTCAAGGGCGCAGGCTCCTCGATCCGGTTTCCGCATGTCATTGGCGGCGGTCAGCTCAGGAACGTCGAACCAAGCCGGTTCCATGCGGTGATCGGCCTGCCGGTCAAGGACGCAGGCTGGGTGCCGCAGCATTTGGCCTATCTCGACAGTCCCAAGGTCGCAGCGCTGCGAAACCTGTCGGAAGATCTCACGCTGGCGACGCGCGATGCGCTGCTCAGGATCATCGACTGGATGGTCGCAAACAAGGGGCTGACGCGCGAACAGGCCTATGCCGTCGCCGCAGTCGCCGTGGATCTCAGGATCGGACAGCTTGTCGACGTACCGAACTGCATCGTCTCGGCCGTGCTTCCGCTCGACATTTTCGTCGATTGATCGCGGCCGAAAGATCGCGCCAGCATGGATCAGGGTTGAATTGAACCCCAAGACTACATGCGGATCATGACGACGCCGAGAATGAGGAAGGCGGCGCCGGCAAGCCGGATCAGGCTTGCCGGCTGGACGGGAATGCCGAGCAGGCCGAAATGGTCGAAGGCGAGCGAGCAGAGCATTTGCCCGGCGACGAGGAGGGCGATGAAGGTTGCCGCGCCGAGTTTCGGGATCAGGAGAATGGCGAGCGCGATGAAGATCGCGCCGAACGCCCCGCCGCTCCACGCCCACCACGGAATGCGCGCAACGACAGTCGCCGAGGGCAGGGGGTCGCGCAGGGCAAGCGCGAATGCCGCCATGCAGATCATCCCGACCAGATAGCTCATGAAGCCCGACCATGCGGCCGAGTTCAGCGCGTTGCGCAGGTTCGCGTTCAGCGCCTGCTGGACGACGAGGCTGACGCCGGCGGAAATGGCAAGGAGGCTTGGGAGAGCGAGCTTGAGCATCTGGCATTCCTGAGGAAGAGCGGTGGGGACGGTGGAGGAAGGGATCAGGCGTGTGAGCTGTGGACGGCGACAGCGTCGAACCTGTGCCTCGGATGAACGAGGAGTTCGCCGCTTTCGACGATGCGCATTTCCTCACTGCCGCGCGCCGCGGTGCGCTCCAGCACGGCGAAGACAGCGGACGTGGCGTGGGCAAGCGCATCCGCCGTTTCCTTGCCCCGCACGCTGGCCGATACGTAGAGCGCGGCGAAGAGATCGCCGGTCCCGTTCGGGCTGATCGGCAGTTTTGGCGCGCGTACGCGAAAGGCCCGCGATCGCTCGACGGCAATGGTGTCGATCTGGCCATCCGGCGTGTCAGTGAGCTCGGCGGAGGTGATGACGACGGTCGATGGACCGCGCGCGATCAGCGCTTGCGCCTGCTCGATCACGCGGTCGATCGCCGTGGCCCTCGCCCCGCACAGAAATTCGAATTCGAAATGATTGGGGGTGATGATATCGGCAAGCGGGCACAGCCGGTCGCGCACGAGCGGCGGAATGTCTGGTTGCACGAACAGGCCGCGGTCGCGATCCCCGAGCACGGGATCGCAGGCATAGCGCAGGGCGGGATTGCGAGCTTTGGCGCGTGTCACGAAGTCGGCAACCACCGCGGCGATGTCGGGGGAGCCGAGATAGCCCGAAAGGATCATGCTGGAGGTCTCGACCGCGCCGCGTTCCTCGACCCCGCGCAGGAGATCGGCGACCAGTTGCGCCTCGAGCACCCGGCCGCGCAGGGTCGGATAGCCCGGCCGGTTGCTCAGAAGCGTCGTGGGGACCGCGATGACGTCGATGCCGTGCATCTGCATGGGAAAGACGGCCGCGCTGTTGCCGACATGGCCGTAGGCGACCTGCGACTGGATGGAAATGACGGTCATGCTCTGCGCTAAAAGAGCTCGGGTTCCAGCCTCATGGCTTAACACATTGGTTATTTGTTTGCGGTCATTTTCACGCTCCTATTCAACAGGGAGGCACCATGTCCGACATCACCATCCCCGGCGCGCGGATTCGCTCGTTCATCGAGCGGATCGAGAACCTGGACAACGAATTGGCCGAGCTGAACGAGCAGAAGAAGGAGGTGTTTGCGGAGGCCAAGGGCGAGGGACTGGACGTGAAGATCCTCAAAGAGATCATCAAGCTGCGGAAGCAGGACAAGGAAGAGCGCGACGAACGCGAGACGCTGCTCGATCTCTACATGCGGGCGATCGAAGCGCCGCCGCCGGAGAAGGTCGCCAAGGCGGCGTGAGCCGATCAAGGAAGGGTCAGGGCAGCGGCGAACATCGCGCGATGGCGACGTGTTCGCCGCTGATAATGTTTCCGGGGGCGCTCAATAACCGATCAGCGCCAGGCCGACCCAGCTTACGGCAAACATCGAGCATGCAATCGCCAGGACCGAAGCAAGCGCCGCAATGGCTTTAAATGGAGGCATGAAAAAACATCCTTCTCAAATGATCGGCGACGTTGCCGCCCGAAAATCTCCCAATGACGACCGCGGGCGCCGGCCGCGAACAAAAAATCGGGCTGTGACGGGGGCGCCACAGAACTGTGGGGAAAACTCCGCAAAATGTTGCAACCATGGCCGCGGCTGGGCAAGCATTCGCCATGTTCGTGGCGAGACGCGTGCTGCAAGAGTTCCCGGCGAGTATGGTTGCGGTGACCCCTTTTCTGGTCGTCGCGCTGTGGCTCGCCTTTCGCCCGTCCGTCGTTGCCCAGGATTTTGAGGAATGTGCGGCGCTGGCCGAAAGCGCTATGCCCGGCGCCGAGCAGGCTGCGCGGATGACGGATTGCGCCGCGCGTTTTGCCGGCCGCCGCAAGGCGGGCGGGGGCTACAGCTATTACGACGTGTTGCAGGATCGCAGCTTCGATATTGCCGGGCCCAATCCGACGGTGGAGGAACGCAACCGCATCGATATGGAGTATATGCGCTTCCTCGATGCGCAGCGGCGCGAGGACGCCTCGATCGCATCGGAGAGGCGGGACGCCGCCATGCTGCTTGCCGCGGCGCCTGAGGCAGCGGAAGTGCCGCTGCCCATCAGCCTGCGCCGCCCAGTGGCGGCGCGCGCGAAATCAAAATCCTGCACCATCCAGAGCTCGCTGTCGTGCAGCTGGACGAAACTGACGTCGGTGGTCCGCAACGCCTTTGCGTCAAGCCCGAAGGCGGGAGCGACGGCGGGTTCGCACTAGAGCGTTTTCGAGCGAAGCGGGTAGCGGTTCGCGTCAAGAAAACGCATCAAAACAAGAATCTAGAGTATCGGTTCTGATTCCATCAGAACCGATGCTCTAGCGGGCGGCGCTGTGGCCGCGACGCTCTAGGCCCCCCTGCGGTCCTGTTTGCCAATCACGCAGCGCCATGCCGCAAGGCGCTCGGCCGGATGCTGCTTCATCCAGTCGGCAAGCTGCGGCGCGCCCATCAGGCACGACCGCATTGAGACGTTAGCGAAGTCCGAGGTGGTTACGGTCTGCTCGTGGCAATTGGCCGGAGAGGCGAGACTGCACAGCACGGCGATGATCTGGATCACGACCGGCGAACCCCGTCACCGCGATAGATATTCGCGCCGCCGATCGCATGACCAACCAGTCCCTTGTCCTGCTGCTCTTTGACAGGCCCAGTCGACGGAAAAATACTGTCGTAGATCGCGCGCGCCTGCCGAATTAGGCGGGCTCGCTCGAGTTCCGACTTCGGGACAAATCGAATGACCTCGCCCATTTTTGCTCCGGACTTCAACGAGAGGATAAGCCGACCATAAGATGACAATCATCATTTCATGCGTCCCTGCCCATTTGGGACGCCTGCGCCGCCGTTGAAGCCGGCGGGCAGTAACAAAGGAATAAAAAGCTCGTGAGCAAAAATCGGGCCAGTCGTCGGGAAGGCGGCCGTGCAGCGAGCGAATGTGGGGGGCGCTAACGTGCGCTAGCGGGCGGCGCCGGCGAGCGCTCCACCGAGCGTGCCCTGCGTCGGCGGCCTGGACGCCGGGGGAGTCGATTCCATGAAGCGGACCCGGGCGCTCCAGCGCGCCTCGAACGTATCGACACCTTCCTGTGCCAAGGCCTGGGCGTTGAGCAGATTGCCGGGCTTCCTTGCGAAAGCGCTTGCGGCTTCCTCACGCGGAGCCGGTGGCGCAGGCGTCTCCTCCGGCCACTCCAGCAGTGATTTGGAGAGGTTCGGCTTGCCTTCGTACCAGCATTTGCGGCCGTCGATCAGACGGTAGGACCACCAGCGCCCGTGCGGATCGGATGGCATCGCGGCGCTGCATTGCTGTTTCGCCTGCGCCGTCGCCAGGTCAATCGATGAGAGCATGGCAAGGCAGGCGCCCAGGGCGACCGGCTGAAACAATCTCGTCATTCGAACACTCCAGAGCCGCTTGGCGCAATCAATGATCATCAAGACGGGCCACTCAGGACTTCCGACAACCTCTTGACATCAGCCTATCGGTCTGACGCAAAGGCGCTTTTCCGAACAGCATTTGCCAACAGGTGCCGATCCGTGAACGGCTCGCGCAGCTAGGCAAGCGGCCAATCAAGCCTCTTTTTGGAGTTATCCAATCAATTTTTGTGTCGAGAATGAAATGGATGGTGCCGCGGCGGAGGGATGCGCCGTGCGGTCGCGTCGATCCAGCTCGTGGAAACGGGGTCACCCAAACAGCGCGATATAGATCACGTAGAGCCAGCCCAGGATGCCATGGATGATCGCCCAGAGGATCGAGTGGTTGTTGGTATAGGAGATCGCGATGGCGAGCGCCGAGCCGAAGCCCACGCCGTATTTCGCGCCCTCGACCCGGACCCCGTAGTATCGATTTCCGTTCATGACGATCCTTCCAGTACTGAATCCGCCGGGCAGACTTGGTCAGACGTAGGATGGGCGGAGCGCAGCGATACCCATCCGCGTTCACCGGATCGAACGATGGGTGTCGCTCCGCTCAACCCATCCTACGCGTTGCGGCACCGGGCATAGTTCGTCTCCCGCGGCGCACGTCTGTGATCCAGTTTGCACTTTTCCAAAATCTCATCCACGACGCTTTCAAGCGGCGCAGTGGCGTCGATTACGACGTCACCTTTCGGGATATCTTCTTTCGTTGCATGCAATCGTACAACCAGATCCTGTTCGACCGGTCTTCCGCCAAACTCATCATCGGGTCTGCTGGCAAGCCGCCGTTTCAAAGTGTCGAGATCGACGTCAAGAACGAAAACCCCATCAAGCAAATCAATGAAGCGGACGAAATTTCTAGAGCCGCCGCAGAAGAAGGAGATTGCGTTGCTGTGATCAGCGATCACGGACTTGACTTTGTCTATGTCCCAAAGGTGATGCTCCTGCTGCCAGACGACCTTGTCCATCTCGCTCTCGTGGGCAGGTTCATCCACCGGTTCCCCCGTCTTTGGATCGCCCTGATAGGCCAACTCCCGGTCACCGTGGAGGACGTGGTAACCGCGCCGCTGCAGTTCTTCAGCCACCGTGGTTTTGCCGGTGCCAGACACGCCTTCGATCAAATAGTTTCTGATGCCCATCCTGTTACTCTTCGGCGCCACACGCGGTGCCAGCTTCGAGTTCTCGATCGTTAGCGGCTCAACCCGGGAGTAGGGCCGTGGGTCCTGCATCCTACTTTGCTCGATCGGGAGACCTACTTGTAGGGGACGCACTTTGCCTGCCGCTGCGGGCGACTTCAGGTGGAGCGGTAGCCTACCGTCGCAATGCTCCGTCGGCACGGGAAGAGCTACCGTATCGATCTTAGTGCGGCTCGAGCCCGAGAAGCGTGCAGTTGATGACCGGCGGCCCGACTTTCTCTTTGGTTGCAAGTATGATAGCCATCAACCCGTTCATGCGGGCTGGAGGGGTATATGGCGAAGAGTGGCAAGGAGCGCATCATTCCGCCGTCTAAGAAGACGGATTCTCAGGCCGGCAAGGCCTTGAGGAAGGGCAGCGGCATCGGCGGCCGGGTACTGGCCGACGCCGCGGCAGCCAAAAAACAGGGCGTGAAGCGACCAGGGGGTAAGTAGTTTCCTTCGCATAGCGGGTTCGTACGGGGCTCCGAATAGTCTTTGAGCTCAGTTTCCTTAGGGAATGCCCGCGTAAGCCGGCAGGCCCGCGAAGTCGTGGACGGTGAGGTACGATGGCGGATGCACCGAAAGTGGAGACGAACAAGAAATGGGCTTCGCTTCGACAGATCCGCGCCGCGATCGGACACTTCGAGCTGAAACAGTACGAATGCGCGATGACGCTCGCCGGCGCAGGTGAAAGCATTTTGCCGGAAAATCCCCTGATGCATCTGTTCAACGTGTTGAAGGGCAAGTTCAGCGGGAAGGAGCTCAACCTTTTCCGCAATTGGCTGAAGCATGCCACGGGGCCCGACAAGATGACGATCGACGAACTCGAGGTCGTGGTCGCCATTTCGCGGGCTATACAGAAGTTCGTCGCGACGTACGAAGAGATCCACCCCGACTTTCAGAAGTTCAGTGATTGGGCAATCCAGGCCGGCTACATCAAGACGCCGCTGATACAGAAAAAGGCGTGAACGCTGGGCGCCGTCTCCGGCGGTCCATGATGAAGGGGCGCGGATGACTGCCGAGCAATTTATGGGTCTTCTTGCCGAAGCATATGCGGGTCTAGCGGCTCGCTCCACCGACGGAACTTGTTGATGCAATGGAGGCGCGGGGCTCAATGTCGAACGCCAAACAGCATTCGTATGAGGAACTACGCGACGTCGTCGTGGACGTCCTTCACCAGCGCATTTCGGGCAACAACCAGTACATGACGCTAGTCGAGCACACCGCGCGGGCAATCAATGCGCGAGAAGGATCGAATGCCAACCTCGGTACGGGCTTCGCCTATCAGGGCGCGTCGGCGGGGCTCCATCCAAGGGATCGGGACACTATCCTCGAAATCTTTTGGGATCTGTTCCGACAGGGCGTTGTCACGCTCGGTCTGGACGACAACAACCCGCAATGGCCGTGGTTTCGTCTCAGCCGCTTCGGGGAGTCGGAGGACGCGCGGCAACCGTTCAGATTTCACGACACCGGTTCGTACATCGCCATGATCTCCAAAGCCGTTCCGGATCTCCTACCGGCGGCGAAGATGTATCTCGAAGAGGCGGTCGCTGCGTTCTATTCGGGATGCTTCCTCGCCGCGACGGTGATGCTTGGGGTGGCCGCCGAGGCGGAATTTCTTCGCCTCATCGACGTGGCGAACGCGAACGGCACTATCGGCAAGTCATTCGATCAGGCGAAGAAGGAACGCTTCATCCGCGCGAAGATAGAGGCGTTCCGTAAGGGGCTTGCGCCCCACCTGAAGACGCTTTCAACCGCGGCAACGGAGGATATCGACATCAATCTCAACGCCGTCCAATCGATCATCCGGATCGCCCGCAACGAAGCCGGACATCCTTCCGGGGCGCGGCCGCCCTCGCGCGAGCAGATCTACGTCAACCTGCAGTTATTCGTGCCCTACGCCGACCAGGTCAGGCGACTGCGCAAGGAGCTGGCCTAGGTCGGATCACTCCAGAGGTGCCGGCACGAAGCGGTCTGCCGGGCTCGCGAGGAAGGCGGCGGCGATCTGCGCTCCATGTTCGTCGACCACGTTCCGGGCCGCCGGAACGAGCTCGTCCTTCGACCTGCGGTAGTCGTCGAGCATAATGGGTCTCGGGTTCGCGGGCGGGTCGATACGCCTTACCGCCGGCGGCCCGAGCAGCAAGCGCGCCTGGTTGGTTGCCGACAGCGACTGCAGGCGCATCGCGGCGAAGATCACGTCGTACCAGGTCAACTTTCCGCCGAGCGCTGACTGTAGCCGGGAGACGACGTACGGGTCGTCGCCGCAGCCGAGACTCAACACGTCGATCTGGTCCCGATCGACGTCGAAGCAGATCAAGGCCTCAATGACCGCCAGCATGACCGGGTTGTTGGCCCAGACGCCCCCGTCCACCAGCATGTAGCCGTTGTGCTCGAGAGGTCGGAAGTAGGTCGGCGCCGCGGCCGTCGCCAACGCTGTTTTGACCATTGGCTCCAGGCGGTCGAACTTGTAGTCGCGATGGTGAGGCGTCTTGAAGACGAACACCTCGCTGTGCTTGCCCTCGAACGCGGGTATGCATAATCGCAACTTGGAGTCGCCAAGGAGTTTGCTGCCGAGCGCATCAGTCAGAAGGGCCTCCAGCGGTTCGCGTTCGTAGTTGTACAGGACGTAGTTGCGCTTCCCTCTCCACCACGACCGGATGTGGCCCCAAGCGGCGTTCGACGGCTGCGGAAAGACCTCGGGGCCGCGCGTCAAGTAGAGGTCGGCCATCTCTGCCGCCGTCAGGCCGGCTCCGAGACCGAGGGCGAGTATGCCACCGGTGGAGGTGCCGGCGACCAGATCGAAATAGCCGGCGATAGAGCCGCCACCGAGATAACGCCGTTCGATCTCGGCGAGAACAGTTGCCGGGAACAGTCCCTTAATACCGCCCCCATCGAGAGATAGGATCCGAAAACGCCGGTCTTTCGGCCAATCCTGTGGAATTCGTCGTTGCGGAATTGCTCCCTTCGAGCGCGGGTCTCCGGGTCTGAAGTCTCGGGCGGGTTCGGGCATTCGTTGCGTCTCCTCGGCGGGTGCCGGCCGGCCCCTAGGAATTCGCCGGAAATCTGCCAGTATTCGAAGAACAGCAACCATTCCGACGTCCACGGGACGATCGTTGTCGCGATCGACATCTCGGGATTCCAGAACATCTCATCTGGATCCCAGAGGCATAGCGCAGGCCACTCCGGAGCGTGATTGTTCCAATAAATGTGCGGTAGATCATCGCCGCTCAACATGATCTTGCGGATTAGCGGATCGACGACATGGACGGTCACATAGGAATTGAAAAGGAACCATCCGTCGAAAAACTTGCGCCTGAAGTAGACGATCCGGATCGTGTAGGTTTTCGACGCCGGTCTTAGCGACCCTTCCCACACAGCGATCCAGTCGGCGTGAGCCGTCAGCCGGAAGTCGGGAAAGAGGCGCCGGATCTCGGCGTCCTGCTCATCGACGCTTCGGTACGTCATCAGGGTGATCGCCGAAGAACTTATGCGACGGTGCCGATCTGGCGATGCTCGGTGCCGACGTGCCGCCGGCCACCGCGGCAGGGATCGCGGCTTTGCCGGGCATGAAGCGGCTACCGGTCGAGCCCACGTCCTTGCCGACGCGCTGGACGTGGTCCTTCACCGCCGACCGCGCGGGCTTCTCGCCGAACAGATCTTCGAGGATCTGCTGCATCTCGGGAAGGGCGATGTCGCCGCGCAGCCGCCGGAGCTTCACGGCGAAGTCGGTGAGTTCGCGGATGAAGACCGCCTGGTCGTTCAGGTCTGCAGGCCAGCGATCCGTGAGGATGTCCTCGCGGCACATCGGGTTGCTGGCGAAGACCTTCTCGCCCCGGTCATGCTCCTGCCCGACGACGGCCAGCATGCTCTCGACCTGGAAGCTGAGCTCTTCTGCGAGCGACGTCATCTGGTTGGCGTGGCTGGCCACGTAGAAGGCAAGCAGCACCGACGGCGGCAGCCGCCGGCTCTTGTGCCGTCTATCATACGCCAGATTGCGCCAGCGTTTGATCAACTGCAACGCGATGACTGCGCGCGACTTGTGGTAGGCAGGGCACTGCTCCGGCACAGGTGCGGCGTCCGCGCGCTTGGACAGGATCGCGCGTTCGCGATCGTAGTCCAGCGACCGCCGTTCAAAGAAGGTGCCGAAATCCTGGTCCGGCGGGGTCCGGGCGATGAACCACTGCGCGAACCCGTGTGGGTTGGCGTACAGCGACATCTTCGGCTCGGACGGATCCTCGGGCTTGGAGTGAAAGATCAGCCCCGTCTTCTCGGCGGTGCCCGTCAGGCGGACCGTGGGCGTCACGTCGAGATGCATGCCATCGTAGCTGACGGTGCTGCAGCGTGTTTTCCGGTCGGTCTTGAGGTAGTAGCGCGAGCCACGCTCGCCACGGATCGCGACGTGCAGGGTCGCGAGCGCGTCTTCGGGATCGACGTCGGCTCGGAAGGCGAGGTCGGCCATGACGTCGATGTCGAACTCGTCATCGCTCGAGTGGCGCGCGACGGTCGCGCCGATCGCGAAGCCGCCTTGCGGATAGAAGTCGCGGACGAATCGCGAGAGGGGGCTGTCCTCGCGCTCGAGCCATTCATTGATGGCGTGGTAGTGGTCGACGGCAAGCTGGTAGTCGGTCGGGCTGAGCTGGATCCGGATCGCGACGTCGGCCAGCATCACGTCGACCGTCGAGTAGCTCGCGATCTGACGCAGATAGCGATCGGAATAGTTCATATTGACGTTCCTCTACAGCTCAGTTGTGTTCCTCCCGCAATGTTCCGGCGATCATAGTGATAGCCGGACTACTGCACCTGATCGCCGTCCTGGAAGCGGTCGTAGACGGTATCGCAGGCCGCGCACATGAACTTGTGTCCCACCGGGAAGAGCGTTTGCTGCCCACAGCAGGAGCACGGTTCGCTCAGGAAGGAAGGCGCCGGCGATGCGGTCTTCGGAGCAAGGGCCGCGCGCACCTCGTCGGCTATCCGCTGGACCCGTTTCGAAGCGGCGGGCCGCTCCAGTTCTTCCTGCACCTGCTCGAAATAGATGCGGGCGGCCTGCAGACTGACGCCAGCCTGCACGGACACCTCTTCCGGTGAGGCGAGCCGCCGGGCCGTTTCGTCGTTGATGAGGAATCCCGCTCCGAAGACCATGGCCTGGTGTTCGGCGGACTTGAACTTCGGTATCCATAAGGAGGTTGCATTGCCAGCCTGACGCCGGGGCAGGGCGGCTCCCTGCATCAGCTTGTCCAGATGAAGCGTCGAATGGCCAAGCTCATGGGCAATCGTGTATCTCGCGTATCCATCGCCCATGAACGCCCTGTGCCGAATGCGTCTCGGAATTTTTACGACGATGCGCGTGCCGTCATACGTCGTAAGTCCTGAATCGCCGGGCAGCTGGTTGTCCGACACGGTTTCGAGCTTGAATGGCTTTTTCCCGCGGACCGTCCATATCTCGGTCGCCGTTTCGAGGAAGAGAGGGTCAACTCGCTCGAGGTCGCCCCAGCCCAAGGAGCGGCGAAGGGTCTTAGCGTGCCCGCGCACTTCAGGATCCCGCAAAGGATCAACTAGATAGTCGTCAGTCGACATCAATTGCCCCGTTTCAAAATAGACCCCCTGCGGTTCATTTTTTGCTATCCCGCCTCGGCCGGTAAGCGAAACCCCGCATTTCTGTGGGGTTTCGCTGCTCGCGGTCTTATTTTGGTTTAGGTCGCGGGCTTTCTTTCGTGTGAGCTAGATCCACGCCCCCACGCGGTTGCTCTCACGAACACCCCGTCGTCGACCCGCACGTATCGCACTTCATGCAGGTGCCGTTGCGCACCAAGGTGAAGTTGCCGCACTCGGAGCACATCTCGCCTTCGTAGCCTTTGGCTTTCGCCTCAGCCCGGCGCTCGGCCTTGGAGGGCGCGGCGGCTGCGGCGGCGCCCGCCTTGCTCCATTGCAGCGCCTCGAGCTTCTCGGTCGGCGAGAGGTCGTGGCTCGACTCCTGCTTGAGCGCAACCGCGCCCTCGGCCGCATCGCCGGCGCGGTTGGTGGCCCCGTGCTGCGACAGCGCGGTGACGCGCGAGCCGCCCGCGGGCGCGGAGTCCGAGCCGGAGGAGACCGCCGCCGAGCCGCCGCGCATGACCACGAGGTTGTCGGTGCGCGAGCGCGTCAGGCCCTTCGACAGGTACTTGATGGCCTGGTGGCTGCCATGCGTGTCGTCCGGCTCCTTGCCTTCCTCGACGCCCTTGCCGAGCGCGTCGAAGCTACTCTCGGTCGGATCGACATGGGCGAGGTCGAAGCGCGACAGGTAGCTCACCGCGAGCTCGCGGAACACATAGTCCAGGATCGAGGTCGCGTACTTGATGCTGTCGTTACCCTGCACCGGGCCCGCCGGCTCGAAGCGGGTGAAGGTGAAGGCGTCGACATATTCATCGAGCGGCACGCCGTATTGCAGGCCGAGCGAGACCGCGATCGCGAAGTTGTTGATGAAGGAGCGAAGTGCGGCGCCTTCCTTGTGCATGTCGATGAAGATCTCGCCGAGGCGGCCGTCGTCATATTCGCCGGTGCGCAAGTAGACCTTGTGTCCGCCGACCACGGCCTTCTGGGTGTAGCCCTTGCGGCGATCCGGCATCTTCTCGCGCTCGCGCATCACGATGATGCGCTCGACGAGCTTCTCCACGATCTTCTCGGAGACCTGCGTCGCCCGCGCAGCCATCGGCTTGTCGTAGAGTTGCTCGACCGCATCGTCCTCGTCCTCATCGTCGGCGATGAGCTGCGAGTTGAGCGGCTGCGAGAGCTTCGAGCCGTCGCGGTAGAGCGCGTTGGCCTTCAGCGCCAGCTTCCAGGACAAGAGGTAGGCGGACTTGCAGTCCTCGACCGTGGCGTCGTTCGGCATGTTGATGGTCTTCGAGATCGCGCCCGAGATGAAGGGCTGCGACGCCGCCATCATGCGGATGTGGCTTTCCACCGACAGATAGCGCTTGCCGATCTTGCCGCAGGGGTTGGCGCAGTCGAACACCGGATAGTGCTCAGGCCTAAGATGCGGCGCGCCTTCCACCGTCATGGCGCCGCAGATGTGGACGTTGGCCGCCTCGATCTCGCGCTTGGTGAAGCCGACCGCCGCGAGCAGGTCGAAGTTCGGCGCGGCAATGGCTTCCGCGCCGATGCCGAGCTGGTCGCGGATGAAGTCCTCGCCGAAAGTCCACTTGTTGAAGGCGAACTTGATGTCGAAGGCGGTCGGCAGCGCCTTTTCCACCTTCGCGATGGCCTCATCGGTGAAGCCCTTTGCTTTCAAGGTGGAGGCGTTGACGGCCGGCGCGTTGGAGAGCGAACCGTGGCCGACGGCATAGGCCTCGATCTCCGCGATCTCGCTCTCGCGATAGCCGAGCGCGCGCAGCGCCTCGGGGACCGCGCGGTTGATGATCTTGAAGTAGCCGCCGCCGGCGAGCTTCTTGAACTTCACCAGCGCGAAGTCCGGCTCGATGCCCGTGGTGTCGCAGTCCATCACGAGCCCGATCGTGCCGGTCGGCGCGACCACCGTGGTCTGCGCGTTGCGGTAGCCGTTCTTCTCGCCAAGCTCCAGCGCCTCGTCCCAGGCCTTGGTCGCATGCGCGACGAGGGCGGGTTGCGGGCAGGAGGCGTGGTCGAGCGGCACCGGGTTGACGGACAGCGCCTCGTAGCCGGAGGCCTGGCCGTGCGCGGCGCGGCGGTGGTTGCGGATCACCCGCAGCATGTGCGCCGCGTTCTTCTTGTAGCCGGGGAAGGTGCCCAGTTCAGCCGCCATCTCGGCCGAGGTCTTGTAGGCGATGCCGGTCATGATCGAGGTCAGCGTGCCGCAGAGCGCGCGGCCTTCCTTGCTGTCGTAAGGAAGCCCCATGGTCATCAAGAGGCCGCCGATATTGGCAAAGCCGAGCCCCAGCGTGCGGAACTCGTAGGAGAGCTCGGCGATCGCCTTGGAGGGGAACTGCGCCATCATCACGGAGATCTCGAGCACCAGCGTCCACAGCCGGCAGAGATGCTCGTAGGACTCCACGTCGAAGTGCTTGGTCGTGGTGTCGTAGAAGGTCAGCAGGTTGGCAGAGGCCAGATTGCACGCCGTGTCGTCCAGGAACATGTATTCCGAGCACGGATTGGACGCGCGGATGTCGCCGGACGCCTTGCAGGTGTGCCAGTCGTTCATCGTGGTGTTGAAGTGCAGGCCCGGATCGGCGGACGCCCAGGCGGCGTAGCCGATCTTCTCCCAGAGGTCGCGGGCCTTCAGCGTCTTCGTCACCTTCTTGGTGGTGCGGCCGATCAGGCTCCACTCGCCGTCGGTCTCCACCGCGCGCAGGAAGTCGTCCTTCAGCGAGACCGAGTTGTTGGAGTTCTGGCCTGACACCGTGAGGTAGGCTTCCGAATCCCAGTCGGTGTCGTAGATGTCGAACTGGATGTCCTTGTAGCCCTGCTTGGCGAACTGGATCACCCGCTTGATGTAGTTGTCGGGCACCAGCGAGCGGCGCGCCAGCTTGATCTCGCGGCGGAGCGCCGGGTTCTTCTCGGGATCGAAGCAGTCGTCGCCAGAACCCTCGCAGTTGACGCAGGCCTTCATCACGGCCTTGAGGTGCTTCTGGTTGATCTTGGAGCCGGTCACGAGCGCTGCGACCTTCTGCTCCTCCTTCACCTTCCAGTCGATATAGGTCTCGATGTCGGGGTGATCGACGTCGACCACGACCATCTTGGCGGCGCGGCGCGTGGTGCCGCCCGACTTGATCGCGCCGGCGGCGCGGTCGCCGATCTTGAGGAAGCTCATCAGGCCCGACGAGCGGCCACCGCCGGACAGGCGCTCGCCTTCGCCGCGCAGGCGCGAGAAGTTCGAGCCGGTGCCGGAGCCATATTTGAACAGGCGCGCCTCGCGCACCCAGAGGTCCATGATGCCGCCCTCGTTGACGAGGTCGTCCTCGATGCCCTGGATGAAGCAGGCGTGCGGCTGCGGATGCTCATAGGCCGACTTGGATTTCGTCAGCTTGCCGGTCTTCCAGTCGACGTAATAGTGGCCCTGGCCGGGGCCGTCGACGCCATAGGCCCAGTGCAGCCCGGTGTTGAACCATTGCGGCGAGTTCGGCGCCACCATTTGCTTCGCCAGCATGTAGCGCAGCTCGTCGAAGAAGGCCTGCGCGTCTTCTTCCGAAGAGAAATAGCCGCCCTTCCAGCCCCAATAGGTCCAGCAGCCGGCAAGGCGATCGAACACCTGCTTGGCCGAGGTCTCGCCGACATAGCGTTCCTTCTCGGGCAGCAGGCTCAGCGCCTCGGCGTCCGGCACCGCGCGCCACAGGAAGGAGGGGACCGTCTCCTCCTCGACTTTCTTCAGCCTGGCGGCGACGCCGGCTTTGCGGAAGTATTTCTGGGCCAGCACGTCGGAGGCGACCTGCGACCAGACCTCGGGGATCTCGACGTTTTCAGCGCGAAACACCACCGAGCCGTCGGGGTTGCGGATCTCCGATGTCGTCAATCTGAAATCGATGCCGGCATAGGGTGATTGGCCGGCTTTGGTGTGGCGTCGTTCGATTCGCATAGTCGTGCCCCGTCTCTTTTTTGGCCAGAACGCCTACCCGCGCCCCGGCTGTTGTTCCCTTGAGCGAAACCCTCGAACCCAAAAGGGCAGGCGCCCTCAAGCGGCTTCGAAGCCTCCGCGGTTCCAAAAGCCGGTGGTTCCGGCCCTGTTTCTCTGGACGTGAGGGCGATGCAGGCATCGCCCTTCGGTCCGGCACGCCCTGATCGCCACGCGCCCCAAGTTTCCTCGCGGGCAAATCAGGCCATGCGTTCAACGCCCCAACGCGTCACGCGACACACGAAGTCGGGCCGGTTCCGGCCCTTCCCCGAGCGGGCCGTTCGGCCCATTTTGGCGCCCCGAAAATCCCTGGATTTTGGGCAGACACGCCCTTCACCCGAGGCCTTGTCCGGCCAGCGGAGTGGTTAATCTGGAACCCTTTTGGGAGCGACCGGCGGGACCCAAACACACTCGCGCCGAACAGAGGGAAAGCTAGGACATCTCCGTTACGCCCGTCAAGAACTAGTACGAGTTTCTGAATCAAACACTAAATATGGTGGAAAGGGTGGGATAACAGGGGGCAATGCCGCGCCTGTGATGGGCTCAAGTATCAGTGAGTCCTCAGAGATTCGGAAGCGGAAAAAATTCGCGCGGCGGTGTGGATCAGAGCTTCGCCCCGCTGTTCACAGGCCAGCTTTTATTCGCCGTTTCCGCCTTGCGCCGGGGAGACTCACGTAGGCCTACGGGCATGCTGGGGGCTGCTATACCGGTGCGTGCGTGGTGCAGGCCGCCACGACCCGGCAATGTGCCCCTGATTCCACCCCGACTGCCGGCTTCATGACAGAATCATCAAAGGCACCGTCGCAGCGGGCGCGGCTTGCGCCCGCCGGCCTGATCTTCCTCGCCATCACCTCGATCGGCTGGGGCTTGAACTGGCCCGTCACCAAGTTTCTGATCGGCGAGGTGCCGCCGCTGACGCTGCGCGGCGGGACGGGCGCTGCGGGTGCCGCACTGCTTGCGCTGCTGGCACTCGTGCGCGGCGAGAGCCTGAAGGTGCCGGCCGAGGTCTGGCCGCGGCTGCTGCTGGCGGCCCTCCTCAATGTCACCGCCTGGATGGTGCTGGTGGGGCTCGCGCTGCTCTGGCTGCCGGCGAGCGAGGCCGCGCTGATCGCCTACACCATGCCGGTCTGGGCGGCGCTGATCGCCTGGCCTGTGCTGGGCGAGCGGCCGACGCTCGCGCGCACCATCGCGCTCCTGATGGCCCTCACCGGGCTTGCCGTCATCATGGGCGGCAGCGGCATCTCGGCCAACCAGGCGAAACTGCCCGGCACGATCCTGGCCCTTTGCGGGGCGATCGGCTTTGCGTTCGGCACGGTGCTTTCCAAGAAGCTGCCGATCAAGCTGTCGCCGCTTCCCGCCGCCGCCTGGCAGGTCGGGCTCGGCTGCCTGCCGGTTGCGATCATCGGGCCGATCATCGAGCACCCGCAGTGGAACGCGGTGACCCCGCTCGGCTGGGTGCTCCTGATCTATGCCGTCGTGGTGCAGTTCTGCATCTGCTTTGTGAGCTGGTTTGCGGCGCTCGCCCGGCTGCCGGCATCGGTGGCCGCGATCGGCACCATGGCGGTGCCGGTGATCGGCGTCGTGGCCTCCGCGGTCACGCTGCACGAGCCGCTGGGCGTGGTCCAGATCGCCGCGCTGGTCTTCACGCTCGCCGGCGTCGCGCTCGCGATCCGCTGAGGGCCGAGGTTCCCGCTCAATTCCGCGGCGGTGATGTGGGCTGCTTCACACGCAAGGGGTGTCTGCTACCGTAAGCTCGCGCAGCGGCGCCGAGCATTTTTGATTGAGCATGATCTTTTCGGAAAACCGCTGCACACTTTCCGGATCATGCTCTAGGATTGCAGTATAAACCCGTTGCAACCGGCGGAGACCGGCGATGGCGGAAGCAGCTTCCCGGTGGTCGAATTTCATGTCGCGCTTCGTCGCGATGCTCGGCTGGATCGCGCAATTTGCCACGATCAGCAACCTGCTGGCGCTGACCTGGATCGCGGTTGCCGCCGTGATCTGCGGGCTGATCGTGCGGGATCTTGCCCGCGACGTCGTCACCATCGAGCCGATCTCGGTGCCTGCCGCGCTGGCGGAGGCCGGCTACACGCCGGAAGTGGCGAGCCACCGCCTGCGCGACGCGATCAACGGCTATGGCAGCGTCAACAACAGCATCGCGCTCTCCGACAAGGCGAACTTCAACTCCAACCTCGACCTCAACATCTATGCGCGCGACGAGATGCCCGATTTCGTCGTGCCGACCATCGGGCTGTCGCTCAACGCCATCGTGTCCTCGATCCGCAGCGTGCTGCATTACCGCAATGGCGCTGCGATCTCGGGCGAGCTGGTTTTCCGTGAAAAATACGCACTGCGCGTGCGGGTCGACGGCAGGCAGGTGTTCTCCAGCGGATTCGAGTCCGACAATCCGGACGAACTGATGATGAAGGCCGCGCCCGCCATCATGGAAACGATCAAGCCCTCCGTGAACGCGGTCGTGCTGTTCCGCGATCACCGGCAGCAGAGCCTGATGAGGGCCGACGACATCATCGCCCGCTTCGAGGAAAACGACGTCAACGTGCAATGGGCCTACATGCTCAAGGGCAACGACCTGCTCGATCGCGGCGAGTTCGCGCAGGCCGAAGGCATGTACCGCAAGGCGATCAGCCTGAACTGGAGCAATCCGCAGCCGCACAACCAGCTGGGCCTCGCCTTGCAGCGCCAGGGCCGGTTCGACGACGCCATGGTGCAGTTCCGCCGCGTGCTGGGCATCAATCCGCGCTCGGCCACCGCCTACAACAATATCGGCGTCGCGCTCGCCGAGAAGGCGGGCCCCCACGGCAACCTTGACGGCGCCGTCGACGCCTATCGCCAGGCCATCGCGGTCGATCCGCGCTATCCGCTGCCCTACAACAATCTTGGCATTGCGCTGGCGCGCCGCAACGAGGTTGTCGCCGCGATCGCCGAATACCACAAGGCGCTGCTGCTCGATCCGAAATATGTCCACGCCCACTGGAATCTCGCCGCGGCGCTACGCAGGCAGCGCGATCTCGACGGCGCGCTGGCCGAATACCGCGCCGCGCTCGAAAGCACCAAGGACAAGAGGCAGGTCGCGACGCTGCATGTCAGCGTCGGCGACGTGCTCAAGGACAAGGCCGGTGCCGGCGGCGACGTCAATCCGGCGATCGCGGAATACCGCGAGGCGATCTCGATCGATCCCACCTATAGCTGGGCGCACAACAATCTCGGCCTGGTCTTTCGCGACGAGGGCAAGCTCGACGAGGCCATCGCCGAGTTTCGCGCCGCGACGCTGGCCGACGCCAAGAACGAGGTCGCCGGCGAAAACCTCGTGCATGCCGAGCAGGCGAAGGCGGCAGCGGCGCCGAAGGAAGCCAGCGCATCCAAGGAGTAGCGGGCGACGGGACATTTCGCCACAGCACCAGGTGCTGCGCACAAGCGCGACTGTCGCGCTGCTTGACAGTGAGCGCTTCGCAAACCTAGGGTGATCCTCGACGGTTCTCGTTTTTTCGAGATGAAAAGGGAATGCGGTGCGGGAATTTTCCCAACGCCGCAGCTGCCCCCGCAACTGTAAGCGGCGAGCCTCGTGTCATTGGCCACTGGATCCCCTTGGATCTGGGAAGGCGACCACGAGGCGGTGACCCGCGAGCCAGGAGACCTGCCGTCAGTCGTGGTCACGGGCGAGACGCATCGGACGGGGTGAGCCGAAGCGAAACTCTTCAGCTTGAGAGACCTTCGGGCGCTCTCGTGGAGGGTTTGTCGCGGTGACGTGTCACGTTGCCGTGGGGTCCGTTCGGTTTTGCCATTGAAAGAGCTGCCGTAGGCCGTGCCGGCGTCGTGCGCGGTGATGCGCGCGCCCATAGGGGCGTGCGTGTTCACCGTCATTCGCGCGATGGGGGTTGTTTTGTTGCGAATTCATTCAAGTTGTGTGGGTGGAGATTTTTCACGGGTTGGGACCGCGGTTGCGGTCGCACTGATCGGCGCGATCGCGGCGGGCGGGTCGGCCGAAGCTCAGCAGGCCCGGCCCGATCCGACGCTGCCGCCTGTTGTCGTGCAGCCGGGGCAGGCCACGCCGCGTTCCGCGGCCGATCCCGGCGCAAGGCCGCGCAATGCGGCGCGGCGGACGGCGAGGGCGGCACGCTCGCACGCCAATCCCGCGCCGATCGCGCCAGCCGAAAATGCCGCGAGCCTGCCACGTGACGGCATTGAAGGTTATTTCGCGCAAACCACCACGGCCGGCGCCAAGGTCGCAACACCCATTCTCCAGCTGCCGCGCTCGGTCTCGACGGTGACGCAACAGGAGATCGCCGACCGCGACGCCCAGAGCGTGCGCGAGGCGCTGCAATATACCGCGGGCGTCAGCAGCTATTTCCGCGAGGGCCAGTTCACGCGCGACTTCGTGTCGATCCGGGGATTTCAGGCGCTGCAATTCCTCGACGGGCTCAGGCTCAACGTCAACAATTACGGGCTGGAGCCTTATGGGTTCGAGCGCATCGACGTGCTGAAGGGACCGGCGGCGACGCTGTACGGGCAGGGCAGTCCCGGCGGCCTCTGGGACATCACCAGCAAGCGGCCCACCGACCAGGCGTTCGGCGAGGCGCTGCTACGGTTCGGCCTGCGCAACACGATGGAAGGCGCGTTCGACGTCGGCGGTCCGGTCACGTCGGATCGTTCGCTGCTCTATCGCGTGGTCGGCGTCGGCAGGTTCGGCGACGGCGAAATCGATTTCACCCGGAACGAGCGCGCCTATTTCGCGCCGTCCTTCACCTGGCGCAACGAGGACACCAGCCTGACGATCCTCGCGGCCTATCAGTACGATCCCCACGTCACCGTGCTGCAGCCGCTGCCCTATCAGGGGGCAGTCGTGCCGGGCCCGACCGGTCAGTTCATCTCGCGCAATCTCTTCCTCGGCGAGCCCGGCTTTCACGACACATCCGTGCAGCAGGCCCGCATCGGCTACGAGTTCAAGCACCAGATGAACGAGGTCTTCTCGTTCCAGCAGAACTTCTATTACCAGAATATCGACATCAATTTGAACGAGGTGCAGAGCAGGGCGTCGGCAAGCACCACGACCACTGCGCGGATGGCCGCCAACCAGACCTTCCAGATCGACATGTATCAGATCGACAACCGTCTCAAGGCGGATTTCGATAACGGGATGTTGCGCCATCACGTGCTGTTCGGCGTCGATTATTCGGCCGTGCCCAACTACCAGGGGACGGGCACGGCGGCCGCCACCAACTTCAATTTCTATAGCCCGGCCTACGGAACGCCGGTGCCGACCCCGATCATCACCACGAACCGCTACCAGGATCAGCGCCAGTTCGGCACTTACATCCAGGACCGCACCGAGATCGGCCGCCTGTCGGTCCTCGCCGGTGTGCGTTATGACAACCTTGAGCAGGACCAGAAGACGCGCACGCTCAACACGACGACCGGCGTGCTCTCCAACCCGCCATGGACGCTGCAGCCCGATCATGGCCTCACCTACAACGGCGGCCTGATCTACAATTTCAGCAACGGCGTTGCGCCCTATGCGAGCTATTCGCAGACCTTTACGCCGACCTCTGGAACGGACTTTTTCGGTCGTGCCTTCATTCCCGTAACCGGCGACCAGAAGGAGGTCGGTATCAAGTACATGCCGCCCGGCCTCGACCTGCTGCTGACCGCGGCCGTTTTCGACATCACGCAGTACGACGTGCTGACGAACGACCTCTCGCATCCCGGCTTTGCGGTGCAGACGAGCTCCGTACGGAGCCAGGGCGGCGAGGTCGAGCTGAAGACGACGCGGCTCTATGGCTTCAACGTCAGCGCGGCCTATACCTATCTCGATGCGAAGGTAATCGCGACCAACACCATCGGCGGCGTGGGCAAGCATCCGGTCGGCATTCCCATGAACCAGGCGTCGCTGTGGACCACCTACCGCTTCGCCGAAGGCGTTATGCGCGGGGTGACGCTGGGCGGCGGCGTGCGCTTCGTCGGCGATCAGGCGGTCGATGCGCTCAACACCCTGCCTGTGCCGTCGTTCACCCTGTACGACCTCACGGCGCGCTACGAGCTGGGCGCGCTGTCGCCGACGCTGGCGAAATGGGATGTGGCGCTGAACGTCAAGAACCTCATGGATACCCGCTACGTCGGCTCCTGCGACGATCAGTTCAACTGCTACTACGGTCCCGGCCGCAACATCATCGGGACGCTGCGGGCCCGCTGGTGATGTTGGCAGGGTGAGGAACGCGTGACGCCGGACGAGGTTTGCGACGCGATCGACCGGCTTGCCGTCGGCGGCTATGCCGCGTTCGGCGGCCGCCTCGTCGGGCAGCGGGATCAGCGCCGGTCCGTCGGGGCGGACGAGCTTCTGGATACCGCGATGCGCAAGGCGATCGAGGATCGCTTTGCACGCCGGTTTGACGCCTTCGATCCGCGCGCCGTCCACTCGATCTGGATGAAATGGTATCTCAACGCCTTCATCCCGCCGGTGCTGCTCGCCGATATCCTGCTCGGACAGTCCGTCGGCGTGGATCTCGCGGCAACGCGCTTCATCCTCGCCGAGGACGGGCGCATCGACGCGATAAGGATCAGCGAGACGACGGACACATGGGGCCTCGCCGATCCCTTCCGTCGCCTCAAGCCGCTCGTCTTCGACCATTTCGCGCCGTTGATCGAGATGTGGTGCGCGCGGACCGACGTCACCCGCCGCGTGTTCTGGAGCAATGTCGGCAACACCTTCGAAGCGATGCTGCGCCGGATCGAGGCGGTGTCGGGACCATCGGAGCGGCTCGCGCAGGCGCAGCGCATCCTGGATGAGCCCGACTGGCCCGGCGAGCCCAATCCCCTGTTCGATGCGGTCCACTACGCATCGGAGCAGGGCGGGGCGGCCGTTCGCCGGCGGCGCGTCTGCTGCCTGCAATATCTCCTGCCCGATCGCCGCTTCTGCAAGGCGTGTCCCATCGAGGAAGCACGCGCTCCTTCTCGCCAGGAAAGAACGATCCCTTGAACGATATCCCTTCGTTGCAGAGTTCCTTTCGGGATGCCGCCCGCATCGCGGCCGCCTATTTCCGGTCCGAGGAGCGCCGGAGCGCGACCGCATTGCTGGCGGGCGCAATCGCCGTCCAGCTCGTCCTGGTCGGCACGGCCGTTGCGACCAACTATTGGCGCAACGCCTTCTTCCAGACGCTGCAGGACAGGGACTGGGCCGGCTTCATGACCCAGTTCGGCGTCTATTGCGGCATCGGCGTGTTCTTCGTGCTGGCCACCGTGTACCAGCGCTATCTGACGCAATGGCTGACCATTCGCTGGCGCCGCTGGCTCACGACGCATTATCTCGAGAGGTGGCTAAACGGGCCGGTGCACTACCGGGCGATGATCGCAGGCGGTGATGTCGACAATCCCGACCAGCGCATCGCCGAAGACGTCAGGCAATTCATCGACGATGCACTCTCGCTTGCCGTCGGTCTGATCGGCGCGATCGCGAGGCTGTTCTCCTTCGTTGCGGTGCTGTGGACACTTTCGAACCTCGTGCCCTTGCAGCTGTTCGGAAACGCATACGCCGTCCCGGGCTATCTGGTTTGGGCCGCGCTGCTCTACGCGCTGGTCGGCAGCATCGTCACGCACTGGATCGGCCGGCGCCTCATTCCGACCGATTTCGAGCAGCAACGGCGGGAGGCCGATTTTCGCTTTGCGCTGGTGCGCGTCCGGGAGAATTCGGAAGCCGTCGCGCTGCTGCGGGGCGAGGCCTCCGAACGGCACCAATTGCTGGCGCTGTTTTCGGAGATTGCGCAGAACTGGCACCGGCTGATGCGCTGGCAGCAATTCGTTCTGCTGTTCGCGACGACCTATCGACACTTCTCGCTCTACTTTCCCTACCTGGTGGCGTCGCCGCTGTTCTTTGCCGGCAGCATGCAGCTCGGCGCGCTGATGCAGTCGGGCTCCGCCTTCAACGAGGTCCGCGATGCCTTTTCCTATTTCATCAGCTCCTACCTGAAAATCGCCGAACTGGCAGCGACGGTTCAGCGCCTGTCGCAATTCGAGCGTGCGATCGCCGCGGCCGAACGGTCCGGTCAGCCGGCGTCTCCGCCAGCGAAGGAGGCCCTGCTGGTCAGGGATCTCGCCGTCAACGATCAGGCCGGCCGGCCGATTGCCGGCCTCAAGGAGCTTGCGCTGGCTGCCGGCGAGGCGGTGCTGCTGACCGGCGCTTCCGGCGCCGGCAAGACGAGCCTGCTGCGCCGTCTGGCAGGTATCTGGCCGCGCGCCAGCGGAACGGTGGCGCATGCGAGCGATCATCTGCTCGCCCTGCCGCAACGACCCTATATTCCGCTTGGCTCGCTGCGCCGCGCGCTCAGCTATCCCGCGCCTGCCGGCGCGGTCGGCGACAAGCATCTGCACGAGGCTCTCGATGCGGTCGGGCTGTCGCGGCTGAAGCCCTGTCTCGACGTGGCCGATGCGTGGGACAAGGTGCTTTCCGAAGGCGAGAAGCAGCGCCTGTCGCTGGCAAGGGTCCTGCTTGTCGCGCCGGATCTGCTGCTGCTCGACGAGGCGACCTCGGCCATCGACGAGCAAGGCGCGCGCGCGTTGCACCGCATGATCCGCCATCGCCTGCCGAGGGCCGCGGTCCTGTCGGCAACGCATGACGAGGCGCTGCGCGACCTCTACGATCGCTCCATCGCGATCTGAGCATAGCGGGGTGCCGTGCCGCCCCTCTCCGGGACGACGTCAGCAGGCCCTCGGCGCCGCGTGGCCAGTAACACAAACTTAAATGCTGCCGAGGTACATTGGTGTGGCAATTTCAGTAGTCGTGCATTGATTTCAAGCACGGCGCGCTTTCACGTCGCCGCGACGGATAGCTCATGGGATCTTCTGGGGAAAAGCGACGCACCAATCGCGTCAGGTTTGAGCGCGGCGTCACGTGCCGCATGATGGCGATCGACGGAACGTGGCAGCGCACCTGCATCATGGAGGACGTGTCGCAAACCGGCGCCAAGCTGACCATCGACGGCACCGTTCAGGGCTTGCCCGTCAACGAGTTTTTTCTGGCGCTGTCCTCGACGGGCCTCGCCTACCGCCGCTGCCAGCTGGTGTGGCTGAACGGCGACCAGATGGGCGTCGCGTTCCTGCAACCGGGGCAGACGCGGGCCAGGACAAGTTAGGCCGAGACAAGCTAAAGCGCAGGGGGATCAGGTTGGATCGCCATCGCGCTTTAGATTTTTGATTGAGCATGATCTTTTCGGAAAACCGCTCCACACTTTTCCGGATCATGCTGTAGGCCGGCGCGCCGGCAGGGACCAAAAGGAAAGGTCAATCCCGTTTCGCTAGAGTATCAGACATGAGAGTCATGATCCGCCTTGCGGTTGCTCTCCTTGTGCTTCATTTCCTGGATGAGCAATACAACGATGCTCGCTTGACGCGGGCGACCGTGACTGTGCTTTCCAATGTCGCGAGATCATTCGGGTAAGCTCAGACGATCGCGCACGCACGCGCCGATTTGCGTCCGCTTCGACAGCCTGGCGTCGAGGTCATGTCACGCCGTTCGTCCCGCTTGCAGCGCCAGGCGCACCATGCGCGCCAGCTCCGGCTTGCGATAGGGTTTTGCGAGCAGCAGCACGCCTTCGTCGAGGCGGCCGTGATGCACGATGGCGTTGTCGGTATAGCCTGAGGTGTAGAGCACGGCGGTGCCCGGCCGCAGCGTTGTTACGGTCTGCGCGAGGTCGCGTCCGCTCATGCCGCCCGGCATGATCACGTCGGTGAACAGGAGATCGAACCGCTCGCCTTTGTCGAGGAGCGCCAGCGCCGAGCGGCCGTCGGCGGCGGCGATGGTCTTGTAGCCGAGGCTTTGCAGCTGGGCGGCGACGAAATTGCGCACCATCGCATCGTCCTCGACCACCAGGATGGTCTCGCTGCCGCCGGTGACCGGCGCTGCGGCGAGGGGCACGTGCTCGGGCCGCGCGTGCGCCGGCGGCAGATAGAGCCGGATCGTGGTGCCGTGGCCCGGCTCGCTGTAGATCTTGATGTGCCCATCCGACTGCTTCACGAAGCCATAGACCATGGAGAGGCCGAGGCCGCTTCCCTTGCCGGCTTCCTTGGTGGTGAAGAACGGATCGAAGGCTTTCTCCAGCACGACCTGTGGCATGCCGCTGCCGGTGTCGCTGACCGCGAGCATCACGTAAGGACCGGGACGGACGTCCGGATTGGCCTGCGCGTAGGCCTCGTCGAGCACGACGCTTTCGGTCTCCAGCAGCAGCTTGCCGCCGTTCGGCATCGCGTCGCGCGCGTTGATCGCCATGTTGAGGATGGAATTGGCGAGCTGCGACGGATCGATATGGGCGGCCAGTTCCTGCTTCGCCAGCGCGGTCCTGATCTCGATCTGCTGGCCGAGCGTCGGGCGCAGGAGTTTCGCGATATCCGCAACCGTCTCGTTGACGTCGATGTCGCGCGGCTGCAACGGCTGCTTGCGGGCGAAGGCGAGCAGGTGCTTGACGAGATCGGCGCTGCGCTGGGCCGCGTCGTCGATCAGTCTGGCGACCGCCAGCAGGTCGGGGCGGTCCTTGAGGCCGTCGACCAGCGTCTCCGACGTGCCGGTGATGACGGTCAGCATGTTGTTGAAGTCATGCGCCACGCCGCCGGTCAGCTTGCCGATCGCGTCGAGCTTCTGCGCCTGTTGCAGCTTGCGCTCGGTTTCGCGCGAGGCGGTGGAGTCGTGATAGACCAGCGCGGCGCCTGCGACCGTCCCCGCGGCATCGCGCAGGGGCCGGCCGCTGATCACCAGATGCACCGGGTCACGGCCGCTGGCGGGCCGCACCAGTATCTCCATCTCGTTGAACTCCTCGCCGCGCAGCGCGCGCGCCGAGGGCATCTCGTTCGGCGTGATCGGGGTCGAGCCATCGCTGCGAAAAACCGTGCTGAGCGACTGCAGGTTCGACACGTTCATGCCGGACCTGTAGCGCAGCATGCGCTCGGCGGCCGGATTGGAGAGCAGCACCTCGCCCGTGGTGTCGATGACGAGCACCGCTTCGGCCATGCTGGTGAATGTGCTCTGCAGGACGGCGATCGAGCTGCGCAGTTCCTCGTGGGCGGCCACCAGATGCGCGGTGCGCTCGGCAACCGCCGCCTCGAGCGCCTCGTTGGCAGCCTGCGAGGCGCTGAGCGAGGTCGTGAGCTGGCGCCGCTCGCGGCCCGCCCCGCGGATCAATAGTCCCGCCAGCAGCACGATCAGCGCCGCGCCGCAGAGGTCGATCGCCAGCAGGATCTGGCCGCTTTGCTGCGAACGGGCGGCGCGGATCGCGAGCAGCCGCTCTTCCTCGGCGCTCAGGCGATCGAAATTGGCGTTCACCGTCTCCATCAGCGAGCGGCCCTCGCGCCGACCCAAAAGCGCGTCGATGCCAGCCTTGTCGTTGGCCGATTGCAGGCGCACCAGCTCGTCGGTCACCGCGAGCCTGCGGCGCACCAGCGGCTCGGTGGCATCGAGCACGTCGATCTGCGCCGGATTGTCCTTCGTCAGCTCCTTCAGCTCGGCGAAGGCTGGCGCGATCCGATCGACGGCTTCGCGGTATTCGCGGATGAAGTTCGGGTCGCTGGCAAGCACGAAGCCGCGCCCGACGCTTTCGGCGAGGCGGACCAGAAGCCTGAGGTCGGAAATTTTCTTCTGTACCCCGAGGGTGTGGTTCACCCGCTCGGCGTCGGAACGCGATTTCACATCGAGACCGATCGAGGCGGCACTGATGATGAGAAGAACGGCGAGGCCAATTCCGAGGAGAACACGCTGCGAGGGCATTGCTTTCCGGCAGATAGAGCAAATCTGACGTCCGCCCCACCTAGCCGCGAGCTACCGCGAAGCGAATGTCAAATGCGAGGCTCCACCAGAATGCCGGATTTTGCTAGTGGTCATTTGATTTCGGCACGCGCAAAAATCCCTCACAAAGGAGGGAGCGAGTGTTGGGGTTGGAACACTCGTTCTGTGTTCGGTCTCGGCGGGAGGCCGCCGCACAGCGATCCGGGCGCTGTTGCGCGCCGGAATCCGGCTAGTGTCCCGATTCCGAAGTTCGCATCGTTCTGCGGCCCCTCGTTTGCGAACTTCGGAATCGAAGGGACACTAGCAACTTATTGATCTAGTGTGGCTTTGGTTCAGAAGTCCGCACGACGAACTTGCGGCGATAATGATGCGGACTTCTGAACCGCCACACTAGACAGTCTCGGAACCATTTGGCCGGCGCGGGCTTGGAAGCGTCCCGCGGCATTGTGTGCGGACATGTCACGCAAAGCAGGCGGCGCGAGCCTCGCGCCGCCTGCTCTGTCAGGTGTAGCTGATGCTACGGGCAGGGATGCCGCATCCCGTCATAGCCGAGATAGGTGCCGGAGGCCGGATCGTAGGAGCGATAACGCTGCGCGCAATAGGCAGGGTCAGCGCCGCCGCCGCCGACCACGGCGACCGCGCCGTCATCGACATAGCCGCCGTCGTAATAGGCTACGCCGCCATTGTCATCGTAGTAGTCGGGGCCGCCATAATAGGCGTAGGAGTCGCCCGCCGCGATCGCAGCGCCGGCGACCGCGCCTGCCGCAACGGCGCCAGGCCACCAGCCGCGATTATGGCGATAGCCGCCGCCGCCGTTCCAGGCGGTACGTCCGCCGCTCCAGGTGCGGCCACCGCCGCTCCATGCCGCGCCGCCCGGACGTGCGTCAACCGGGCCGGCCGCGAAGCGAGCCGCCGGTGCGCCGCCGCCCATCGTGGGCGCAGTACCGACGCGCATGCCACCACCGCCGCCGCCGGCGCGCATGCCACCACCACCGCCAGCGCGCATCCCGGCACCGCCGCCGGCGTGAGCGCCTGCGGACACGGCGCCCCTACCGCCGCCGACCCGATCGGCCTGGGCATAGCTGGCGGTCGATGCCATCACGGGCACAAGCAACGCGAGTGCGGCAACGGTACTTAAAAACGTCTTGCTGGTCATTGTTCTGGACTCCATCTGCGAGATAGGGGTTAAACCCGCTGGTCATGCGGACGTTCCCGGGATGGACCCCGAAACCATCGTGATCGGCTGTGCGGCCCGGTTTGGCCGGCGATAGCCTCGTTACTGGACAATTTGAGCCGCCGATGGCATCAGGGGTCGCAAATCAGAGGTCAAGCCGCCGCATGAAACAGTTTTTCCTCAAGCTCTTCACATGGTGGAACAGCCAGACCTTCGGGACCCAATTGTGGACCTGGCGGTTCGGCGAGCTGGTCGGCCAGGACGAGCAGGGCAACCGCTACTACCGGACGCGTGGCGGCAAGATTGACCCCACGCTGCACTTCGAGCGCCGCTGGGTGATCTATAATGGCTATGCCGAGGCGAGCCGCATTCCCCCCGCGTGGCACGGGTGGATTCACCACACCGTCGACGTGCCGCCCACCGCGGAGAACTACGTGCCGCGGGAATGGGAAAAGTCCCACGTTCCCAACATGACGGGAACGCCGCAGGCCTATCGGCCCTCCGGCTCGACGCTGGCGAGCGGCCGGCGGCCGAAGGCGACCGGCGACTACCAACCCTGGACGCCGGGAAGCTGAAGCCCGCGCGGCGAAGCGCGGCTGTGAACAGCGTGAACTGCGGGGACATCGGTTGCGCGCCTGCTTGCGCTCGACCCGCGCGTGAGGCTCAATAGGGTCATCTTACGGAGATGGGAAACCATCGCGTCGGGTCGGGCAACAGAATCGCGACTGTCCCGATATGCAGCGGCCACCGAGTAGGATGCGGCCGGGAGATAGGCCCCCGGTGCAGCGGTCCTGAAATCGCCCGCTAATGTGTGGCTGCCGTGAGACGGAAAGGCCGCCTGGGAAACCGGGCGGCCTTTTTCTGTTTGCGATCCGCGGCTATGCCAGCCGCGCCGCGGCCTGCTGCATCTTCTCCGCGCGCCGTGCCTGCGCTGGCGCGATCCGCTCCCTGATCATCGCGACGAGCTCGGCCGGCGCGGTATCGGGCGAGCCGGATGTGAAGGGTGGCGCCGGGTTGTATTCGATCCGGAGCTGGATCGCCTCGGCGGTGCGGCGGTCGAGCATCAGCGACACCAGCGTCAGCGCGAAATCGATGCCGGCGGTGACGCCGCCGCCGGTGATGCGGTTGCGGTCGATGCAGACCCGTGTCGGGGTCGGGATCGCGCCGAAGGCGGTGAGGAAATCCATCGCGGTCCAGTGCGTCGCGGCGCGATAGCCCCGCAGCAGCCCGGCGGCGCCGAGCACCAGCGAGCCGGTGCAGACCGACGTGACGTATTGCGCGCGCGCCGCCTGACGGCGCAGGAAGGCCAGCACCTCCTCGTCATTGACCAGGTCGTCGGTGCCGAGCCCGCCCGGCACGCAGATCACATCGAGTTGCGGGCACTCGGCAAAAGTCGTGGTCGGCGTCAGCGTCAGCACGGAATCGCTGGGCACGGGCTCGATGCGTTTCCAGATCAGGTGCACCTGCGCGCCCGGCACGCTGGAGAACACCTGCACCGGACCGGTGAGGTCGAGCTGGGTCACGCGGGGAAAGATCACGAAACCGATCTGAAGCGGCGTCGACATGAGAGAGCCTTTCAAATGCGCTTGACCTGATCATCCTCGCATGGTGGGTTATTGTCCGAAATGGCATATTTCCCTCGTTTCTGGACATTTCGGACTTATCGCTTCAAGGCGTGAGCGCGATGATCGGCATCCTGGTGTTTCCCGATTTCCAGGTCCTGGACGCAGCCGGGCCGATCTCGGTGTTCGAGATCGCCGGCCGCTTCGCGGGCCAGGCCGCGCCCGCCATCCGTGTGGTGGCTGAAAATGCTGGCCTGGTGCGCAGCTCCTCGGGAGTGGAGATGCTGGCGCGGGGCCTGCGGCCGGCTTCGGCGCTGACCACGCTGATCGTGGTCGGCGGGGAGGGCGTGCGCACGGCGGCGCGCTCCGCCACCACGATCGCCTTCGTGCGCGCGGCCGAGCGGCGCGGCGTGCGCGTGGCCAGCGTCTGCTCCGGCGCCTACATTCTCGCGGAAGCCGGCCTGCTCGATGGCCGGCGCGCCACCACGCATTGGGGACGTACGCGGCATTTCCTGTCAGCCTATCCGAAGGTGAAGCTCGAAGCCGACCAGATATTCGTCCGCGACGGCAACATCTGGACCTCGGCCGGCATCACCGCCGGCATCGATCTTGCGCTTGCCATGGTGGCGGAGGATTTCGGCGACGAGATCGCGCAAAAGACCGCGCGCCAGCTCGTGCTCTATCATCGCCGCAGCGGCGGCCAGTCGCAATTCTCCTCGCTGCTGGAATTGAAGACGCCGAACGGGCGCTTCGGAGGGCTGCTGAGCTGGGCGCGCGAGCATCTCGACGAAAAGCTTTCGGTCGACCAGCTGGCCGAGCGTGCCGGCATGAGCGCGCGGCACTTCGCCCGCGCCTTCACCGCCGAGACCGGCACGACGCCGTCGAAGGCCATCGAGCGGCTGCGCGTCGAGGTGGCCCGCGCCCGCGTGCAGGCGTCCGGCGAAGCGATCGAGCGCGTGGCGGAGGCGACGGGCTTTCGCGATCCGGAGCGGATGCGGCGCGCCTTCATCCGCGCCTTCGGGCAGCCGCCGCAGGCGCTGCGCCGCGCGGCGCGGGCGGGGTGAGCGGTTTCGCTCGAGGGCGTGGACTCACGAAGCGCTCATATCCGCCGATGACAGCGATCCGGTAGCAGCGTTCTATGGCGCTCTGATTTCCTGTCGCAGCACGCCGTCTTTATCATAGGCGACATCTGCGACCTCCCATCCTCCGCCGAGGGTGCGATAGAGATTGACGAGATCAATCGCGATCTGCGTATCGCTGTCGGCAAGATCGTTTTCACTCTGCAGCAGCTGGGCCAGTGTCGCGATGATATTCAGGAAGTCGATCGCGCCCTCCGAGTAGCGTTGCCTGGCGGCTTGCAGGGCGGCCTGATTTTCCGTGACCGACCGGGCAATCTCGGCGCGCCGCAGTTGCGCTTCGCGATAGGCCGTCAGGGCATCATCGACCTCCTTCCAGGCCCGCAACACCGTTTTCTGAAAGAAGATGGCCGCTTCCCGTTGTTGCGATTCGCGGAGCGTCAGGACGCCCCGCAACCGCCCGCCTTCGAAGATCGGAATGGAGATCGACGGCCCCACCGCGAATGCGGCCGACGCCGGGGTGAACAGATTGCTCAGGTGCAAGCTTTCCGCATTGAGCGCGCCGTTCAATGTCACGTCGGGGTAGAAGCTCGCCACCGCGACGCCGGTCTGTGCCGTGGCTTCATGCAGGCGCGCCTCGGCTTCGCGTACGTCCGGGCGGCGGCGCACGAGCGTCCCGGGCAAGCCCACCGGAACCCTGCGCGGCGGGCGCGGCAGCATCCGGGAGCGGCGCAACTCGGCCTCGAGCGCGCGGGGAGCGTCGCCCAACAGCAGTCCGATGGCATTGATGAGCTCCGCCTCCTGGATCCGCAACGGCGGCAGGCTCGCGGCGATGGTGGCCCGTTGAGCCCGGGCTTGCGACAGGTCGAGCGTGGTGGCGACTCCGCTACCGAAACGCGTGTTCACAAGCTCGACGTTCTCATCGGCCAGACGGAGGTTGCGTTTCGCGATCTCAAGCCGGTTCTGCGTTCCGCGCAATTGCACGTAGCTTTGCGCCAGTTCGGTGAGCGCCGCGAGCGCGACGCCGTGCCGGTTCTCCACGGCCGCCAGGGTGTTGGCGTCGGCTGCTTCCACGGCTCGCCGAACGCGGCCGAACAGGTCGAGTTGCCATGATGACGTCAAGCCATCTCGGAACAGGGCGTATTCCAAAGGCGCGCCGGGCGCAGGCGTGAGCAGAGAGAGCGGGCCGTTCGGGCTCTGCCGATTATAAGTCGTCAAGGACTGCCCTTCGACGTGCGGCAGTCCCTGTGAAACCGCGACTTGGCGCTGCGCCACGCTCTGGACCACGCGTTCCGCCGCGGTCTTGAGATCAAGGTTTTGCAGCGCCAGCCGTTCGACGAGCGAGGAAAGCTCGGGGTCGCGGAAGCTCTTCCACCATGCCGGATCGATCTTGCCCTCGACGGTTCGGCTGGGCACCTCCGCGGTCTCTAGCGGCGTCCGCGCTGGCGCCGCAGCAATCTCCGGCCGCTGGTAGTCCGGCCCAACGATGCAGCCGGCCAGACCGATGCCCAACATCGGACCGGAGAGGCGCGCCGCAAGAGGTAAGGCACGCACCAATCAATGCCCGGTCACGCGGTCGTTTGATCTGCGCTGCTCATCCACGACGTCCTCCAGTCCCGTATGAATGGTGGTCTCGACCGACAGGCCAACGCGCAGAAGCTTAGCCAAAGGCTGCCCGGGCGTCACCACGATCTTGACCGGCAGCCGTTGCACGATCTTGGTGAAGTTGCCGGTGGCATTGTTGGGCGCGATGGGCGCAAAGGCCGCGCCGGAAGCCGGAGGGACGCTGTCCACTTTGCCCCGGAGGTCGACGTCATAGGCGTCCAGATGGATCGTGACCGGCTGGCCGCTGCGGACATGCAGCAGATCCACTTCGCGATAGTTCGCTTCGATGTAGGCCTGGTCGAGAGGCACAACCGTCATCAGCGTCGTGCCCGCGCCGACATAGTTCCCGACCTGTACGGATCGCTCACCTGCCATCCCGTCGATCGGCGCTCGAATCTGCGTATAAGACAAGTTCAGCTTGGCTTGTTCAAGTCGAGCCTCATCGGCCTTCACCGCTGCTTCCGTCGCAGATCGCTGGGCCTCGAGCACGTCCAATTGCCGGCGCGCCGCGTCGAGCGAGGCCTCGGCGCCGTCAAGCGAGGCCTGGGCCTCCTGAAGCGCGCTGTCCGCCTGCTGGTGTTCCTGCATGGTGCCGGCTCCCGTCACGGCGAGATTGCCGTAGCGCCGTGCATTGTCCTGAGCGAAGGTGAGCTTGGCGCGCGCCGATGCAACGGCGGCTTGCTGTTCTTTGATGATCGACGGCTGGCGCGACACGGTCGCGGAGATTTCTTCCAATTGGGATCTGTCGCGCGCGACTGCCGCCTCGGCGGAAGCGAGCGCGGTTTCATTGTCGCGCGGGTCGAGCGTCGCGAGCACTTGTCCTGATTTGACGACGTCGTTGTCGTCAACCGGCACTGTGGCGACCTGACCGGAGATGCGCGGTGCGATCGTGGCGTAATGAACCATCACATAAGCATCGTCGGTCCATACGTCCGGACGTGGCCGGAAAATGATGTACAGCACCGTCGCGGCAAAGATCACGACGACCAGTCCGGCCAGAGCGAGAGGCCAGCGCGGCAGAGGCCTGGGAAGCTTGTCGGCTTCCTGCACCTCCCGTTCCTTCGAATTTTCATTCTTCGGTTGGGTTTGATCGTCGTTCTCGCGCGCTGAAGCCGGCTTCGGCTTTTCGTTCCGCTTCGGCTCGGCGGGGCGCGTCTCGAGTTCGGCTACGTCGTCGGCCATGCGCGTTTCCTAGTGCTTTGCAAAGAGGATGCGCGGCGGGATGGTGCGGGCAGGCAGGGTCATCACCACGACCATCAAGAACACGGTCAGGGCTCCGAGGATGAGGAAGGTGTCGCTCGTCGATAAGATCGTTACCTGCTGCTCGACGGCGTGGCTGAAGGCTTCCAGGCTGTTCAGCACGCGGGGCTGACCGTTTGGCATCAACGGAGGTGGATACTGGGGCAGCACGCCGTTGCCCTGGATCACCCGCCAGCGGTCCTGGCCAGCCTCGTCGATGATGCGGTCGGAATGCAACGCGTTGCGCCAGCGATCGATCAACGCCAGGAACCAGACGCTCGCTGCCTCGGCGAGGGCGCGCGGTGTGTTAACCAGCGCGGACGCGAAAGGGCCTTCTGCCGGGCTGGCAACGGTATTGGTGGCCATCATCAGCAGCGGCATGACCACCATCGGTTGACCGACCGCCTGGAGCAGCTGCCAAAAATAGAATTGATCCCGGTTCCAATAAATCGTCAGAAAGGACGAGCCGATGCAGGATGCCAGGATCAATCCCAGCCCCAGCAAGCTGACGACGCGCGAATCGACCCGCTTGTAATCCAACAGCAGCGCCATGGCAGGCAGCATCGCGAGTTGCAGCGTCGCAATCTCCAGCGTGATCAGGTTGGATTGCAGCGGCCGGTAACCCTGCACTTCCTGCAGATATCGCAAGGGCACAGTGGAAGCCGATTGGCCGATAACCAGAAAGGTGAACAAGCCGAGCGCGCCGTAAGCGAAGTTGCGCCGGCCGAGCATCTGCAGCTTGAGAAGCGGCAAAGGGTGGAACCATTCATTGACCAGCAGCAACGGGATGGCGATGCCACTCACCAGGGCGAGGACGCAGATCAGCCGTGAGTTGAACCAGTCCAGCCGGTCGCCCTGATACAGCATGGTGCTCAAGGCGCCGGTCCCGATCACCAGAAGCAGCAGGCCGCGCCAGTCCAGCATTCTGAAGCGTTCGTATCTCGGCTGATCCTGAGGCAGGCAGTACCACACGAGAACGCCCGCCAGAGAGCAGAGCGGGATCGTTTGCAGGAACACGAAACGCCAATCCACGCTATCCGTCCAAAACGCGGCCACCGTCGAGGCCAGCGCAGGCGTGAAGGTCGCAGTCAACGCGTAGACGGCGAGGCCGTAAAGCCGGATGTTCGGGGTGAGAACACGCAAAGCCGTCGCCATCAGCAGCGGGATGATCAGGCCGCCCGCGAGCCCCTGCAGCAGCCGCAAGGCGTAGATCGCCTCGATGTTCGGGCTGAACGGGATCAGCACGCTCGAGGCTCCGCACAGCGCGACTGCAAACAGCGTCCAACGCCTCAAGGTGAAAGTCGTCAGCAGCCAGGGCGAGGTCGCCATGCCGATGATTTCTGCCGACACATACAGGCTCTCGATCCAGGTTTGGGAATCGTGGCTGATCCCAAGCGCACCGCTGACGTCGGTGAGCGCGATAGCTGTTACTTGATCGTTGAATTGGGACATCGTAGCAGCGATGAGCACACCGCCGAGGCCAAAGAGGGGCTTGATATCCATCGGATCTGCTAACTCTTCCCCGATAGGCAGAAGCTACTTGGAGCCGGAAAATTTATGTGACGCCGCAGCGCGCCGAATGCATGACGCTGACGTAGGGGGCTCCATCCGCCGACACCACTAAATTCCGTTTTAGAAAGGCTGGTCAGGCAGCCATCTGCACGGCAAGGCAGGCTTTCGCGATCCGAAGCGGATGCGGCGCGCCCGCCGTCGGCCAGCCCCGCAGGCGCCGCGCCGCGCGGACTGAAGCGGGACGAGGCTCAAGCCGTCGTCATGCGCCGGTTCTCAAACACCTGAAAGATGGACTCCCGGCATATGCCTCACGACGATGTAGGCTATCGCGATGACAATGAACGCAACGCCGATCCTTACGGCCAGATCGAGCACCCTGCCGGACAACGGATCGAGTGTTTCCTGCATGGTGATCCAGAGCAGTCGCGCGATGAGATGGATGACGCGATGCACCGGGGACGGCTCCTGATCTCGCGAAGTTCGACGACTCGCGTATTGCCGCCAATGCGATCACGTTTTCATGATACGCATCGGATGCACGACAACCTTCATTCGCCCGCAATGATGCGGAGCCAGTGGTGTCGCACGCGACGTTGGTCCACCACCTCCTTTCAGATCACCCGTTGCTTGTGAATATTCCCGGGCGCGACCGCGGTTCCTGGCACGCTTTTACGGTCGCCTTATGCAGGCGATCTCGATGCGCACGCGATGGCCTGTCGAGGAGCTCAAGGGCGCAGCTCGATCCGGCAATGGCCCATTGGACTAATGCGGCGCGTCGGGATGCCATCCGACCAGCGCGAGCATCGCGACGAAGCCGACGACATAGGCGATGACGATCGGCCAGCCGCCTCTGAGCCAAAGTCCCACCGACTTCGCCTCGGGATACATGTTTGACAGCGCAACGCCGGCGGAAGAGCCGAACCAGACCATCGAGCCGCCGAATCCGACGGCATAGGCGAGAAATCCCCAATCATAGCCGCCCTGCTTCAGCGCGAGCGCGGTGAGCGGAATGTTGTCGAACACCGCGGAGACGATGCCGAGCCCGAACGCGGTCGAGGCGCTGGCGGCCGGCAGCTTGTCGACCGGCATCATGGAGGCGGCCAGCACCAATGCGAGCAGGAAGATGGTGCCCTTGAAGCTCTCGGGCAGCACCGACCAGTCCGGCCGCCGCAGCACTGCCGTGACAAGCAGCGCGATCCACACCGCGAGCCCAAGCACGGGGAGGTGGTCCTGCACGATCGGGAAATAGACATTGGCGGTCACGTTCGCGGACATCGCCGCGAGCAGCACAATGGCGACGATGACGACCCGCGCCCGATCGATTTTCAGCCCGCTTGGCGGCTTGCCGACGATCGGCGAAAAACGCTGCTGCAGGATCGAAGCAGGGATGGCAAACACCAGCAATGCGGCGACCGCGCCGACATAGGCGTCGAGCACGGTGAGCGGGCTGACCCCGTCGATCCACATCATGGTGGTGGTGGTGTCGCCGACCACGCTGCCGGCGCCCCCGGCATTGGCCGCGGCCACAATCGCCGCGAGATAGCCGACATGGACCTTGCCGCGAAACACGTGGCGCGCCGCCGTTCCGCCGATCAGGGCGGCTGCGATGTTGTCGAGAAAGCCCGACAGCACGAACACGATGCACAACAGCAGCGTGCCGCCCTTCCAGTCGTGCGGCAGCAACGCCGGCATTTCGTCGGGAATCCGGCTCTCCTCGAAATGGCGCGACAGCAGCGCAAAGCCCATCAGCAGCAGAAAGAGATTCGCGAGCGTGACCCATTCATGCCGCATCAGCTCCGCCAGGCCGCCGACGCCGGGGCCGAACTTGAAGCCGGTGAAGGCGAGCTTGTAGGCGACGACCGCCGCAAGGCCGGCGAGTGCGATCGGCAGCGTGTGATGGTGGAATAGCGCGATGCCCGCCAGCGTCAGCGCGAAAAGGACGAACTCGAACGGTATGCCGTAGATCAGGATCGGAGCCAACATGACCTCTGTTCACCGCATCGACGGCGGATTGCTTGTCCCAGCCGCCGCGGCTATCGCGGGCGCGCGGCGGACGCAAGGCGGTCAATCGCCGCAAAGCTGACGACGCAGCCCTTTCAGCCCAGCGCCTTCAGCCAAGTTCCTTTAGCCAAGTTCCTTTAGCCAGGTCGCGATCTCGCTTGCGGCGATATTGGCCTGCGGCAGCAGCTTGCCCATGGTGAAGAAGCCGTGGAACTGGCCGGGAAAGCTGCGCCAGGTCACGCTCACGCCGGCCTCTTTCAGCCGCTTCGCGTACTCGTCGCCCTCGTCGCGCAGGGGATCGGCGCCGGCGGTGAGCACATAGGCCGGCGGCAGGCCGGCCAGCGTCTTCGCGCGCGCCGGCGAGGCGCGCCAGTCGTTGATGTCGCCGTTGCCGATATAGTGGCCCATGAACCAGGTAACGACGGTGTGAGTGAGCAGCACCGAGGTCTCGGGCTCGCGGTGCGAGGGATGTTTTCGGGAAAAATCAGTCGCTGGGTAGACCAGCACCTGGCCCGCGAGCTTCGGGCCGTCGCCGTCGCGCGCGGCGAGCGCGACCACGGCAGCGAGGTTGCCGCCGGCGCTGTCGCCGCCCACCACAAGGCGCGTCGCGTCGATGCCGAGCGCGGAGGCATTGGCGGCGATCCATTTCACCGCCGTGATCGCATCGTCGACGGCGGCGGGGAATTTGTGCTCGGGCGCAAGCCGGTAGTCGACGGCGATGACGATCATCTCCGCTTCATCGGCGAGCTTGCGGCAGGCCACGTCATGGGTCTCGAGATCGCCGATCACCCAGCCGCCGCCATGAAAGAATACCAGACAGGGCGCAAGCCCATTCGTTTGGCGCAGCTTGTTCGGGATATAGCGGCGCGCCGGGATCGCACCATGCGCGGCGGGGATCGAAAGCGGCTCGACCGATTTCAGCTCCGGCGGCTCGGGGTTGGTGACGAGGCGCGCGGCGAGGTAATAGGCGCGCGCTTCTGGCGCGGTCAGCGTCTCGTAAGGCGGCCGGCCGGCTTCCTGGAAGGCCTTGTAAACGGCGCTGGCATCGGCATCGAGAACGACGGGCATGTTGAACGAACCTGCTTTGCTGCGGGAATGGTGATGGGTTAGGCGGCGGTGCGGCCGCCGTCGACGGTGTAGGCTGAGCCGGTGACGTAGCTCGCCTCGTCGGAGGCGAGGAAGGCGACGATGGATGCGACTTCGGCAGGCCGCCCGAGGCGGCGGGCCGGAATCCGCTCGACGAGCTTGTCGTTGGGCGCGGGCGCGTTGACGCCGCTGCGGCCCTGGATGATGGCGCTGAGCATGCGGCTGTCGATCAGGCCGGGACAGACGCAGTTGACGCGCACGCCGGTACCCGTGCATTCCCATGCCGCGCTTTTGGTCAGCCCGATCACCGCATGCTTGCTCGCGCTGTAGACCGCGATCTGCGGCGAGCCGACGAGGCCCGCGATCGACGCGGTGTTGATGATGCTGCCGCGATTCTGCTTCAGCATGACCGGCAGCACGTGCTTCAAGCCGAGGAAGACGCCGACCACGTTGACGTCGATCACCTTGCGGAATGTTTCGAGCGGATAGTCGGTGATCGAGCGGATCTCGCCTTCTATCCCGGCATTGTTGTAGAAGACGTCGATCGAACCGAATTTCTCCACTGTGGCGCGGACATTGCCTGCGACCTCGTCCTCGTCAGTGACATCGGCGGCAAGCGCGAGCGCCTGCGCTGAGGCCGGCAGGTCGCGGATCGCGGCTTTCAGGTCGCCCTCGCGGCGGTCGACGGCGACGATCCGCGCGCCGCGCTCAGCGAGGAGCTGCAGGGTGGCGGTTCCAATGACGCCGGCGGCTCCCGTCACGACGGCGACCCTGCCGTCCAGGCGAATGCGATCGGCCATGCGATTTTCCCCATGTAAGCCGCCGCTGCCGGCGGTTTGAGCCGGCGCCCTGCCGACGTGACCCTGGTCGGCGACTATTTCAAACGAAAGGCGGGCCGGGAAGGGGTCGGCAGCCGCCCTTTCCCCGCCGTATTCGGCGTGTTAACCCGTCCGATGCGCGCGGCGGATAACGTGCGCCCCGATTCGATTTTTGATGCCGCAAACCATGTTCCGACCCATCGTCCTGACCGGTCTTGCGGCGCTGATCGCCGCCAGCGCACTGTTGTCTGTGCCGCCGGCCCAGGCGCAGATCGGCAACATCTTCTCCGATCCGCCGCTGCGCCCGCCCGGCAACATCCCCCGCGGCAATCAGCCGCCGCCGCCGGCCGATGATGACGAGGAGGTGCCGGCCTTGCCGCAAGGGCGGCTGTTGCCGACCCCGAACCGCCCCTTGCCGGGGCAGGGGGCGCCAGGACCGGGTGCGTTCCAGTCTCAGCCGCTTCCGCCGCCGCCGGGGACGACGGCCGTTCCACAGAACGTGCCGCCCGCGATTGCCGTCGCGCCGCCCGAGCCTGGCCAGAATGCGCAGCCTCCGGGGGCCAATCCGACACTGCCGGGACTGCCGCCTGGGCAGCGGCAGCCGAAAGGCGTGCCGCAGGTGCCCGCCAGCCTGCAGCCGGGCGACGAGGTCGTGACCGAACCGCCGGCGCAGAAGATCATCAACAAGAAGGCGAGCTTCTCCGGCCTCGACAAGATCACCGGCCGGATCATCAATTTCGATGAGGATATCGGCGAGACCGTCCAGTTCGGCGCGCTGCGGGTCAGGACCGACGCCTGCTACACGCGCCCCGCCACCGAAGCCGCCAATACCGACGCCTTTGTCGAGGTCGACGAGATCACGCTGCAGGGCGAGGTGAAGCGGATCTTTTCCGGCTGGATGTTCGCGGCCAGCCCCGGCCTGCACGGCATCGAGCACCCGATCTACGACATCTGGCTCACCGACTGCAAAAGTCCGGAGCAGACGGTGGTGAGCGCGCAGCCCGATCCGCCGAAGGCCGCGCCCGCGCCGCCGCCCGCGCAGAAGCGTCCGCCGCCGCCGAGGCAGGCGGCGCCACGTCCGCCGCCGGTGCAACAGCAGGTGCAGCAGCAACAGCCGCCGCCTCCGCCACCACCGCCGCCGCAATCAGGCGGCCTGTTCGGGATTTTCCGCTAGTAGGCGTTCGGACGAGACGCAGCGTCACGCCAGCGCCTGACGCCGCAATCATGCACGCGTCGCGATGATCGCGAGCGCCTCCGTGCCCGTGATCGGACGGTCGATCGCAAGCCTGGAGAAATCCGCGGGCTCGCCTGACACCGCCTTGTCGAGCAGCGCCGTATAGCGGCGGCGCGGGATTTCGATCGCACCAAAGCTCTTCAGATGCTCGGTAACATATTGCGTGTCGAGCAGCTCGAAGCCGCCGGCGATCAGCCGCGCCACGAGGTGCACCAGCGCGACCTTGGACGCGTCGCGGACGCGATGGAACATGCTCTCACCGAAGAAGGCGCGGCCAAGGCTGACGCCATAGAGCCCGCCGACGATGTCGTCGCCCTGCCAGACCTCGACGCTGTGGCAATGGCCGATCTCGTACAGCCGGCCGTAGAGATCGCGGATGCGCTTGTTGATCCAGGTGTCTTCGCGGCCTTGCTGCGGCTCCGCGCAGCCGTCGATCACGGCCTTGAACGCGCTGTCGACCGTGACGGTGAACACATCGGAACGCACGGTGCGCGCCAGTCGTGAAGCGATGCGAAAACCGTTGAGCGGAATCACGCCGCGCATCTCCGGTTCGACCCAGAACAGCGTCGGATCGTCGGCGCTTTCGGCCATCGGAAAGATGCCGCAGGCATAGGCGCGCAGCAGCACTTCGGGCGTGATTTCGGACGAGGCGGAGTCGCGCGAAGTCATGTGCGCGACAATATCAGGCGAAGCAACGCGCTGGCTAGTGGAGCGGACTTGATGTTTCGCTCCCGATTTGCCGCGATTCAAGCGAACGTCAAATCCAAAAGGTCCACCGGCTCGAACCGCTAGCTCGCCGCCGCGCTTGCAGGTTTCACTGCGGCCTGGTCTTGGCGGTCAAATCGCAGCACGATGCGCGTGCCGGCGTGGTCAGGATCGCGTTCCACGGTGGCGCCGAGCTTGCCAGCCATCGCCGAGACGATGCGCTGGCCCATGCCGGTCGAGCGCGGATCGGATTTGGCGTTGTAGCCGACGCCGTCGTCGGCGATCGAAAGCTCGATGTCGCCGCCCTTGCCGGCGAGATCGACGTGAATCGGACCGGCGCAGTCGGGATAGGCGTACTTGACCGCGTTCATGACGAGCTCGTTGACGATGATGCCGATCGCAACCGCGCGGTCCGGATCGATCTCGATCGGCTCGGCGCGCAGCGTCAGGCGCGACATGCGGTTGCCTTCGGCTGAACGGCGCAGATCCTCGAGCAGCGCGTCGAGATACTGGTTGAGCAGCACGCTTTTGAGGTCATGCGAGGTATAGAGCCGGCGATGCACCTGGGCCACCGCCGCGACGCGCCCCATCGCGTTGGTGAGCGCCGCCTTGACGTCGTCCTGGGTCGCCGAGCTTGCCTGCAGATGCAACAGCGAGGCGATGATCTGCAGTGAGTTGCCGACGCGATGGTTGACCTCGCGCAGCAGGAGCTCGCGCTCCGCCGCGAGCGCGGCAAAACGGTCGCGCGAGGCATGCACTTCGGCTTCCGCCTCGTCGCGCGCCCGCTGCAGCGCGGCCTGGCGCAGCGCGCTGTCGACGGCGACCTGCAGCAGCGGAATGAAGTCGCCCTGCACGTCCTTGACGAGATAGTCGGCGGCGCCCGCCTTCAGCGCGGTCACCGCGATCTGCGAATCCTGCGAGGCGGTCACGAACACGACCGGCGGCGCGTTCGGGATCGCCAGGATGCGCTCGAGCGTATCGAGGCCGTCGAAGCCCGGCATGTACTGGTCGAGCGCGATGACGTCGATGCCGCCTTGCGCGAGGCGATCGAGGCCCTCCGTTCCGCTTGCCGCATGCACGACCTTGAAGCCGAGCCGCGCCAGGCCGCGCTCGACCAGACGCGCCAGCACGTCGTCGTCATCGATGTAGAGCAGCGTGGGTGTTGCGGATTTCATGTTGCGGCCGAGGGCACCTGGATCACGGAGAAGAACAGGCCAAGCTGCCGGATGGCATTGGCAAAGCTCTCGTAGTTGACGGGCTTGGTGATGTAGACGTTGCAGCCGAGTTCGTAGCAGCGCTTGATCTCCTGCGAGTCGTCGGTGGTGGTCAGCACCACCACGGGCGTGCATTTCAGATGTTCGTTCTGCTTGACCTGGCGCAGAATATCGATGCCGGTCATGTCGGGCAGGTTCAAATCGAGCAGGATCAACAGCGCGTCGTCCTTTCGGACGGTACCCGAACCGTCCTTGCCGAACAGATATTCGACCGCTTCTGTACCGTTACTGAACGGGATGATCTCATTGTTGACACCGGATCGCCGAATGTTCCGCTCGATCAGCCGGGCGTGGCCTTCGTCGTCCTCGATCATGATAATGGTGACGGGCTTGTTCATGAATTCTCGTTCCGGTTACTGGCTGCCCATTGTATCGGCAATGTGATGGTGAAAGTGCTGCCCTGATTGAGTTCCGAGGAGACCGACATGGTTCCCCCGAGCCGCCGCACCAGGGCCCGGACATGGGCCAATCCGATGCCCTGGCCGGGCTTGTCCTGGGTTCCGGCGCGGCGAAAAAGGTCGAAAATGCGCTGATGATCCTTCGGATCGATGCCGCGGCCGTTGTCGGCGACCTCGAAAATCGCAAACCCGAGCTTGGTGCGGCCGCGCACCGTGATCCCGCCGGGACCTCCGGGCTTGAGGTATTTGATGGCGTTGTCGATCAGGTTGGAGAAGATCTGCTCCAGTGCGAGGCGATCGCTGACGATATCGGGCAGCGAGCCGATCTTGATCGTGGCATTGGCCTCGGTGGCCTGGTGGGCGAGGGTGGCGACGATCGCCTCGATCAGTTCGCACATGTCGATCCTGACCGGCTCGAACTGCCGGCGGCCTTCGCGGGTCAGGTTGAGGATTGCCGTGATCAGGCGGTCCATCTTGCCGATCGATGACTTGATGAAGCCGAGCGCTTCCGAAAAATCGTCGGAAAGCTGCTTGTCGGCGCCCTCCAGCACCGGCTCGGCGGCATCGCTCGCTATGTCGGGCGCGGGTGCGGCGGAAGCGACGCGGCGGAGCGAGGCGATGCGCCGGAAGATGTCGTTGCGCAGTTCCTCGAGCTCGCTGGTGAAGCCCATGATGTTGACCAGCGGCGAGCGCAGGTCGTGGCTCACGATATAGGCGAAGCGCTGGATCTCGTCGTTGGCTTCGCGCAGATCGGCGGTACGCTCGTCGACGGTCACTTCGAGGTTGACATTGGCGTCGCGCAGTTTCGCTTCCGCCTCGTCGCGCGCCCGCGTCGAGCGGCGAACCAGCAAGACCGAGATGCCGGCGAGCGCGACCACGAGCCCGGAGCCGGCGAGCGTCACCATCGAGGCGAGGCGCTGGCTGCGGTCGGCGTTGACGGCGCGCAGCGCGAACAGCCGGTCTTCCTCCCTGTGCATGGCATCGGCGACATCGCGGATCGCGGCCGTGGTGTCGCTGGCCGCGGCCTCGCGCACCAGCGCGGTGGCGCTGGCCGGGTCGCCGCGCTTGACGAGGTCCATCTCCTGCGCGAACTGGTCGAGCCGCAGCTTCACGGCCGCGCGCATCTTCGCGACGGAAGCGACCTGCACCGGATTGTCCGCCGTCAGCTGGCCGAGCTTGTCGAGCGCCGGCATGACCGCTCCGACCGCGCCCTGGTGGTCGGCGAGGAACTCCGGCGCCGACGTGAGCAGGTAGCCGCGCGCGGCGCTCTCGGCGCGGCGAACCTCGAGCAACAGCGTGTTCGTCTGGTTTTCCACCTCGATCGTATGCACGACCAGTGCATTGTCCTCGCGCGACTTGTTGACCAGGATCACAGAGGCGGTGCTGATCGCGACCAGCACCAGAAACCCCGCCGCGAGCAGCAGGGCTTGGCCGATGGCGCGCCTCGACACCCGGCTGGTGGTCCGATTCTGAAATTCGCTTCCCACTTGAGAAGGCACGTTTGCGAAGGTCGGAATTAAAGGACCACCAGCAAGACATTGATGCCAATGGCGCTTTGGATCCGACGTTCGCATCGAGAAAGGGCGGTAGATCGGTAGCGAACGTCAAATCCGCGCCGCTGGGCGGCACCAGCACCTCGCGTGTGATGTGAAGAAATTGTCGAGTCCCCCGAGCGGAAGATTGGCAGGTCCAATAAAACGACCGAGCCGGCAAACGGTTCCCGCGGGACAGCCGAAAATTGTCAAAAATCGGGCAGGGTTAGCCGCCGGCGGCCTGGCCGGCCAGATACTGCTCCAGCCAGTGGATGTGGTAGTCGCCGTCGATGATCGCGGGCTCCCGCACCAGCGCGCGGAACAGCGGCAGTGTGGTCTCGACCCCCTCGACCACCATCTCGTCCAGTGCCCGCCGCAGCCGCATCAGGCACTCCGCGCGCGTCTTGCCGTGGACGATCAGCTTGCCGACCAGCGAGTCGTAATAGGGAGGGATGACGTAGCCCTGGTAGACCGCCGAATCGATGCGGACGCCAAGGCCGCCGGGCGGATGATACTGCTGGATCCGCCCGGGCGAGGGGCGGAAGGTCACCGGGTTTTCGGCGTTGACGCGGCACTCGATGGAGTGGCCGATGATCGCCACCTCGTCCTGCGTCATCGGCAGGTCGCCGCCGGCGGCAATGCGGATCTGCTCCAGCACCAGATCGATGTCGGTGATCATCTCGGTGACGGGATGCTCGACCTGGATGCGGGTGTTCATCTCGATGAAATAGAACTCGCCATCCTCGTAGAGGAACTCGACGGTGCCGACGCCGAGATATTTCAGCTCCTGCATCGCCTTGGCGACGGTGAGGCCGATCTTCTTGCGCTGGGCGGCGTCGAGCGCCGGCGACGGCCCTTCCTCCCAGACCTTCTGATGGCGACGCTGCAGCGAGCAGTCGCGCTCGCCCAGATGGATCGCGCCGCCGCGGCCGTCGCCGAGCACCTGGATCTCGATATGGCGCGGCTTCTGGAGGTATTTCTCCAGATAGACCGAGGCATCGCCGAACGCGGATTTGGCCTCCGTGGCGGCGGTGGAAAGCGCTATTGCGAGATCTTCCGGCGTCTGTGCGACCTTCATGCCGCGCCCGCCGCCACCGGCGGCCGCCTTCACCAGCACCGGGAAGCCGATCGCTTTCGCGATTGCCATCGCCTCGTCGTCGGAGACGACCGCTCCGTCGGAACCGGGCACCACGGGAATGCCGAGCCGCTTGGCCGTCTTCTTGGCCTCGATCTTGTCGCCCATCAGTCGGATATGCTCGGCCTTCGGCCCGATGAACTGCAGATTGTGGTCGGCGAGGATTTCGGCGAAGCGGGCGTTCTCCGACAGGAAGCCGTAGCCGGGATGCACCGCATCGGCGCCGGTGATCTCGCAGGCCGCAAGCAGGGCGGGAACGTTGAGGTAGCTGTCCTTCGAGGGCGGTGGCCCGATGCAGACGCTTTCGTCGGCAAGCCGTACATGCATCGCGTCGGCGTCCGCGGTGGAATGCACCGCAACCGTGGCGATGCCGAGCTCCTTGCACGCGCGCAGCACGCGGAGCGCAATCTCGCCGCGGTTGGCTATGAGGATCTTGTCGAACATGCGGGTCCCAAGAGGCGAATAGCGAATAGTGAAAAACGAATGGAAAAGCGTGCGTCCCCCTGTTCGCTATTCACGCTCCTATTCGATAATCACCAGCGGCTCGCCGAATTCGACCGGCTGGCCGTCCTCGACAAGGATCTGCGTCACGGTGCCGGCGCGCGGCGAGGGGATCTGGTTCATGGTCTTCATTGCTTCGATGATGAGCAGCGTCTGTCCCACCGAAACCTTGGCGCCGACCTCGATGAATGGCTTCGCGCCCGGCTCCGGCGCCCAATAGGCGGTGCCGACCATCGGCGAGGGCACGACGCCAGGATGTTTGGAGAAATCGACTGGCGCCGCCGCGCCGGCCGGCGTAGCCACCGCCACCGCCGGCGCGAAGGCAGGCACCGAGGCCGCGACGCTTAGGTTGCGCGCGACGCGCACGCGCAGCCCCGAGCGTTCGATCTCGATCTCGCTCAGACTCGTCTCGTCGAGCAGCAGCGCGAGCTCGCGAATGAGAGCGCTGTCGTTGTTTGAAATGGTTGCGGCTGCTTTGTCTTCAGGCTGGCGCGCCATGGTCTCTGATCCGAAAAGCTTAAGGGGGCGGGTGCGTCAGGCTTTTGCCTTGGTACTTGCCTTGCGGCCGATGCGGGCGGCAAGACCATTGATCGCGAGGCGGTAGCCGTCAATCCCGAAGCCGGCGAGGGTGGCGAACGCCGCCATCGCGGTAAAGGAGTGATGGCGGAAGCTCTCGCGGGCATGAATGTTGCTGATGTGCACCTCGACGGTGGGGATTTTCACGGCCGCCAGCGCATCATGCAGCGCGATCGAGGTGTGCGAGTAGCCGCCGGCATTGATGATGATGCCGCAGGCCTTGCGCGCGTGGGCCTCGTGGACGAAATCGATCAATTCGCCCTCGCGGTTGGATTGCCGGCAGTCGGCCTTGAGGCCGAATTGGGCCGCAGTTTCCGCGCACAGCCTTTCGACATCGGCCAGCGTGGCATGACCATAGGTCTCCGGTTCACGGGTTCCCAGCAAGTTGAGGTTGGGCCCGTTGAGCACGTAGATCGTGTCGGTTGTGGTTCTGTCGGTCGAGGTTTTGGCCATCCCAATCCCGGCAATGCGGCGGCGGTGGCGGGGGTTATAGGTAACAACATCGGCAAGGGGAAGCCTCAAGACTGGGCCGAAAGGCCCCCAAATCCCTCATCCGGCTCGGAAAAACCTGTGCAGAACTGGCGTATAGGGGCTGTTAACCAAGCTGAAAGAGGCGGTTGGCGGGCAAGCCTGGGACGACAAAAGGGCGGGCCAAGGCCCGCCCTTTCGCCTCGTGACACTAGAAGCCTCAGGCGTCCAGGACGGCCACGATCTCGAGGGTCCTGGGGTCCACGACCACGATCTGGTCGCGCACCAGGAAGAACTCATAGCCGCGCCATTCCGGATAGACCGAGACGACCTCGGTCGGCAGCGCGTGGAACGTCACGCCCTCGCGCGGCACGCGGGTGCCCACGGCGATCGAGAAGTTGACGTTGGTCACCGGCGCAACGTGCTGGCCGCGGATCACCGTCGTGATCTTGGTGCGTTGCTCCGTGGAGAGCTTGGCGCCCGCGCCGGCCTGACCGGTCGTGGTCTGCGACCGCTCGCCCTGCGCGTTCATGCGATCGCGGTCGGTTGTGCCCTGAGCATTCGTGCGGTCGTGGTCACGGCCCTCGCGGTTCTGCGCGTTCTGATCGCGGTCGCGGCCCTCGCGGTTCTGGGCGGCGTTCTGGTCGCGGTCACGGCCCTCGCGGCCTTCCGCCTTGCCCTCGCGGCCTTCCGCCTTCATGTCCTTGGACGCGCCCTTCTCGTTCTCCGAGCTCATGCTCTTCGACTTCTGGCCGGGCGTGTTCTCTTCGGCGCGCTGGCCCTTGGCGGTGCCCGACTTCTGCTCGGTCTGAGCGGCCTTGTCGCCGGCCGGCGACTTCTGCTCGGTCTGCGACGACTTCATCCCGCCCGACGGTTCTGCCGCGTCACGGTTCGACGGCGCAGCGGAGTTGCCGGTGGAAGGCGCGCTGTGCTGCGTAGTCGCACCACCGCTCGCGCCGCCGGACTCCTTGCTCATGCCAGTTCCCTGCGCATGCGCAAAACCGGCGCCGGCGATCAGCGCCGCCGCAGCAGCCGAAACCAAGAATCGATTCCTCATGAATAATCTCCTCACGTGTTGCATTGCCCGGCGCGACAACGAAACGTGATGTCAGAGGTTCCTGCGTTTCACGGGTTCCGCGGGGTTTGTTTTCTGAACGGGCGATAAAAGCGAAACCCGCGGCAGAGCGCCGCACGCAAATGCAAAAGGCCGGCGCGAACGCCGGCCTTGCACAAAACCGTCTGCGGTTCGTCGGATCGGCGGTCAGCAGGTCGCCTTGCCGCAACGGGCGGCGCTGATCTTCTCCTTCAGCCCGTCGAGCCCGATCGCACCGACCACCACCTGCTTGCCGATCACGTAGCTCGGCGTGCCGTTCATGCCCATCGATTCCGCGAGCTTGAAATTCTCCTCGATGGTCGCCTTGGCTTCGGGGCTTGCCATGTCCTTCTCGATCCGCGCCATGTCGAAGCCGGCATCCTTGGCGGCTGCGAGCGCGCGCGCCTTGTCGGCCTGGCCGCGGCCGCCGAGCAGTTTCTGGTGGAAGTCGAGATATTTCTTGCCGCTCGCATCCTGCATGCGCGCGGCAACCGCGACCTGCGCCGCCTCGATCGAGCCCTGGCTCAGCACCGGGAATTCCTTGAGCACGACCTTCAGCTTCGGATCGCTCTTCATGAGGTCGAGCATGTCGGTCATCGCCCGCTTGCAGTAGCCGCAATTGTAGTCGAAGAACTCGACGAAGGTGACATCGCCGTCCTTGTTGCCGAGCGTGACGCCGCGCGGCGAATTGAAGATCGTGTCGGCGTTCTGCGTGATGGCGGCCTCGTGCTTGGCGGCTTCCGCGGCGGCCTGGCGCTTGCTCAATTCGTTCATCGCCTCTTCGAGCACCTCGGGATGGGCGATCAGGTAGTTCCTGACGATCACCTCGATGTCGCCGCGCTGGGTATCGGTGAAGCTTTGCGCCGAGGCAGGGCCCGTGCCGCAGAGAGCGAGCGCGATCAAGGCGGGGGCGAGCATGCGGAACGAAAGCATTGGCTATTCCTTTGGCAAAGGCCGGTTCGTGCGATAGTCGCCCTGATCGGGGTCGACGCGGGGTTGATCCTAGTTGCTTTTGGCTAGTTACTCTTCTGCCCAGCGGGCATTTTCGCGCTCACAATATCGTCAGCTTTGACCCAGCCGGGGCTGCCGATGGCGAAGCGGGTCTTGGCACGCGACGCAAGGTCGCGGGCGGTCTTGTTGTCGCCGCGCAGGAAGGCGGCCTGGGCCGAAGCGAGGTCGGCCTCCGCATAGTCGCCCTTCTTGCCATAGGCCATCGCGAGCTGGGTGTAACCGAGCGGCGCCTCGGTCTCGCGCGCCACGGCGGCGCGCAGGATGCGGATCGCTTCGTCGGTATAGGCCTTGTTGTCGGTGGCAACGAGCGCCTGGCCGAGCAGCATCTCGATCAGCGGCGCGTTGTTGGAGAGTTGCATGGCCTTGTGCAGCGCCGGGATCGCCTCGGCGGGCCTGCCGGCTTCCAGCAGCGCCTGGCCGCGCAGCTCGTAGAAATAGGGGTTGTTCGGCTCTTTGGCGATCAGGGCGTCGATCTGGGCGAGCGCGTTGCGCATGTCGCCATGCAGATAGGTGGTGATCGCGCGCGCGTAGCGCGCCGGCAGGCTGTCGTTGGAGAGCGGGTAGCGGCGATAGACCGTGTCCTGCCGCTCCATGAACGCGGAGATCTTGGCGCGCATCATGTCATGGCGCTGTTGCAGCGACGGATCGTCCTTCTTGTCCCAATAGGGGCTGGAGCGCGCGAGCCCCTCGAGCGCGGCGACGCGATCGGCCGGCATCGGGTGCGATTGCAGATAGGGATCGGCGCCGCGCGCGGCGAACAGGCTGTCATTGGTGAAGCGGCGGAAGGTGTCGTACATGCCCTTGGGGGACTGGCCGCTGGCGGTCAGGAACTTCACTCCGGCGCGGTCGGCGTTCTCTTCCTGCTGCCGCTGATACGACAACAGCGAGCGGCGAATCATCTCCTGGGGACCGGCGATCGCAGCCGCGCCGGCGTTGGCGAGGCCATTGTTGGCGCCGCTGCGCGCGCCCGCCGCGATCGCGCCGGCGCCGAGCAGCATGGCGATGATCATCTGGGTCTGCGCGTTCGCAAGCTGCTCGCGCAGCTTGGCGAGGTGGCCGCCGGCCAGGTGCCCGGTCTCGTGCGCCAGCACGCCGATGAGCTGGTTCGGCGTCTCCGACTGCATGATCGCGCCGTAATTGACGAAGATGCGGCGGCCATCGGCGACGAAGGCGTTGAAGGAGCTGTCGTTGATGATGACGATCTGGATGTTCTGCTTCTCGAGGCCGGCCGCGCGCAGGATCGGCCTGGTATATTCGCGCAGCAGGGCTTCGGCTTCGGTGTCGCGCAGCACCGGCGGCCCCCTGTTCTCCTGCGCCAGGGCCGGGGCGACCGGCACCAGGGCAAGCGACGCCGCCACCAGAAGGGCGGTCAGGCCGGTGGTCTTCCTGCGAAACGCGAAGCGGAGCAGCATGGAGCAGTCTTTTTGCGACGGTCTTTGACGATCGGCGGCGGGCCGGGTTATGCCCTACAACGGGCTGGAGTTGGGCCCTAACAAGCCGCCGAATGCGGCCAGTCTGGGGCACCAATGCCCTCATTTCTCCGGACATCAGGCGCCGGACGGGATAGCAGAGATCGATGCGCGAAGCGACACCAAGCGAGACCGTCCACCAGCTTGTGACGGCGTCCGCCCGCAGCAATGTTCCGCCGTTCATGGTGATGGACGTGATGGCGGCCGCCGCCCGCATCGAGGCAGCCGGCGGGCAGGTTATCCACATGGAGGTCGGCCAGCCGGCCGCGCCGGCGCCGCGCCGCGCGATTGCCGCCGCGCATGCGGCGCTCGAGGCGGCGCGCATCGACTATACGAGCGCGCTCGGCATCCCCTCGCTGCGCGAGCGGATCGCCCGGCACTACCGGGAGGTCTACGGCCTTGCGCTCGACGCCGAGCGCGTCGTGGTGACCACCGGCTCCTCCGGCGGCTTCATCCTCGCCTTCCTCGCGATGTTCGAGCCCGGTGATCGCGTCGCGGTGACGGTGCCCGGCTATCCGCCGTACCGTCACATCCTGACCGCGCTCGGCTGCGAGCCGGTCCTGATCGAGACCACAAGCGAGACGCGGCATGCGCTGACGGGGGAGGCTCTGCTCGCCGCGCACCGGCAAAAGCCGCTCAAGGGGGTTCTGGTCGGAAGCCCCGCCAATCCGACCGGCACCATGATGTCGCGCGAGGCGCTGTCGAGCCTGATGACGGCGGCACAGGAAGCAGGCATCCGCTTCATTTCCGACGAGATCTATCACGGTCTCGATTATGCGTTCCCCGCGGTGACGGCCGCGGCGCTTTCCGGGCATGCGCTCGTCATCAACTCGTTCTCGAAATATTTCTGCATGACAGGCTGGCGCGTCGGCTGGATGGTGGTGCCACAGGCCCTGGTGCGGCCGATCGAGCGGCTGCAGCAGAATCTCTCGATCTCGGTGCCGACGCTGTCGCAGGTCGCCGCCGAAGCCGCCTTCGAAGGCCGCGAGGAGATGGAGGCGATCAAGCGCGGCTATCTCGAGAACCGGCGCATCCTGATCGAGGGCCTGCCCAAGGCCGGGCTCGCCAGGTTCCTGCCGGCCGACGGCGCGTTCTACCTCTATGCCGACGTCTCCGATTTTACCGCCGACAGTTTCGAATTCGCCAAGCAGATGCTGGAAAAGGCCCATGTGGCGGCAACTCCCGGCCTCGATTTCGACCCCATCCATGGCCGCGCCTTCATCCGCTTCAGCTACGCGCGATCGGCCGACGAGATGCGCGAGGCGGTCGCGCGCATCAAACGCTGGCTTGGATAAACCGGCCGCCTGCTGCCGCCGGGCGCGGGCCGCCATTGACACCGCTTGCCCAATTGATCTTGGCTAGAGCGGTGAAAAAGGATCGCCACCGGCTGGAGCGGGGTCGATCCAGAAATAACAGAGGGGGAATTCGGTCATGGCGACAACGGTCGCGGGCAGCGCGCCGGCTGGTGCGGCAAAACCGTGGTACAGGGTGCTTTATGTTCAGGTGCTGATCGCGATCGTGCTCGGCGTGATCGTCGGCTGGCTGTGGCCGGGGCTTGCCACCAACGACTGGATCAAGGCGCTCGGCGACGGCTTCATCAAGCTGATCAAGATGGTGATCGCGCCGATCATCTTCTGCACCGTGGTTTCCGGCATCGCCCATATCCAGGACGCCAGCAAGGTCGGCCGCGTCGGCATCAAGGCGCTGGTCTATTTCGAGGTGGTCTCCACCTTCGCGCTGGTGATCGGGCTCGTGATGGGCAATCTCATCCAGATCGGCCACGGCCTTGCCGCCAAGCCCGACGCTGCCGCCGTCGCCAGCTACGTCAAACAGGCGGAAGCCCAGAAATCCGTCGATTTCGTTCTCAACATCATTCCCGACAGCGTGGTCGGGGCGCTGGCGCGCGGCGACATCCTGCAGGTGCTGTTGTTCGCAATTCTGTTCGGCTTCGCGCTGATGGCGATGGGCGAGCGCGCGGCGCGGCTGCGCGACATCATCGACGACACCGCGCATGCGGTGTTCGGCGTCATCGGCATCGTCATGAAGGCGGCCCCGCTCGGCGCGTTCGGCGCGATGGCCTACACCATCGGCAAGTTCGGACCCAGTGCGCTCGGCAACCTGGTCGGCCTGATCCTCCTGTTCTACACGACCGCGGCGCTGTTCGTGGTGGTCGTGCTCGGGCTGATCGCGCGCTTCGTCGGCTTCAGCATCTTCAAGTTCATCGCCTACATCAAGGACGAGCTGCTGCTCGTGCTCGGCACGAGCTCGTCCGAAAGCGCACTGCCGCAATTGATGGAAAAGCTCGAACGGCTCGGCTGCTCCAAGCCGGTGGTCGGCCTCGTGGTGCCGACCGGCTATTCCTTCAATCTCGACGGCACCAACATCTACATGACGCTGGCGACCCTGTTCATCGCGCAGGCGCTCGGCGTCGATCTCACCTTCAGCCAGCAACTGACCATCCTGATCGTGGCGATGCTGACCTCGAAGGGCGCGAGCGGCGTCACCGGCGCCGGCTTCATCACGCTCGCCGCGACGCTGTCGGTGGTCAATCCGGTGCTGGTGCCGGGTATGGCGATCGTGTTCTCGATCGACAAGTTCATGAGCGAGGTGCGCGCGCTCACCAACATCACCGGCAACGGCATTGCGACGGTGTTCGTGTCCTGGTGGGAGGGCGAACTCGATCGCGAGCGGCTGCACGCCAATCTCAACAAGCAGGTCGACACCTCCGACCTCGAGACCGCTGTCACGACAGGATAGGCCGGTCGTCCAAAACAAAACCGCCCGGCGCGGTGTCGGCCGGGCGGTTTTCTCTTTGCAGATCCTGTTACTCGCCGCCGCCGCCGAAGCGACGCGACCACCATCCGGCGCGGCGCGTTTGCGGCGCGCTTTCCGGCTCCGGTGCGGCGGCTGGCGCCTCCGGCTCGGCCGTCGGGGCAGGGGCCTCGGCCGCGCTGTGGACGGGCTGCACAGTTGCCGGTTCCGATGGCGCACTGGAGAAGAAGCTCACCTTCTCGCGCACGGTGGAGCGGCGCCGCGCGGCCCTCTCGTCTTGGGCCGATTGCTCTTCCTCCTGCGTCTGCGGCGCCTCCGCAGCGGCAGGCTCGGCCTGCTCCAGCGCCGCGGCATGGGCGACGGGCTCAGGCTGGGCGATTGATGGCGAAGGCTCGCCGGAGCCGCCGTCGAAATCGGCAACCGCATCGGTGGCCTCGGGCGCCGGAGGCGGCGCGAGCTCGTCGGCGATCGATCCGGCCAGCCCCTCATCCATTCCGCCAACGCGCCGCCGCCTGCCACCACGCCGGCCGCGCCGGCGCGACCGTCGGTCGCCCTGCTGCGCGTCGCCGCGCGCCAAACCCGGCTGCTCGTCGCCTTCGTCCTCCTCGGACTCGCCGTCCTCGCCGGCCGCTTCCGCGCCGACATCGGACTCAAGTCGCATGGCATCGTCGTCGCGGGGCTGGGTCGCCTCGCGCCCTTCGGCGCCGCCGCGGCCGCGCCGGCGTCGGCGCCGCCTGCGACGATGGCCGTCGCCGCCGTCATTATCGCCAGCTTCCGACATCTGCTCGGCGACCAGGCCTTCGGTCTCCTCGGTCTCGACTTCGGCTTCGTCCTCGAAGTCGAAGGCTTCCTCGTCGTCGAAGGCCTCTTCCATCGGCGGTGGCGCGGCAGCCGCCTGCGCTGCCAGGAGCGCCTTGGCCGCCTCCAGCGTATGCACCTGCTCGCCGCGATCGATCACATAGGACTGCTGCCCGCTCACGGAGGGGTCGGCGACGATCGAGATGGTGACCTTGAAGGTGTTTTCGAGGTCGCGCAGATGACCGCGCTTGTGGTTCAGCACATAGAGCGCGACGTCGGTGCGGGTGCGGACCACCAGATTGTGGGTCGCGCCTTTCATCAGGACTTCCTCGATACCGCGCAGCAATTGCAGCGCGACCGAGGAAACCGAGCGCACGTGGCCGGTGCCGCCGCATTGCGGGCAGGGCTCGGTCGAGCTTTCCAGCACGGATGCGCGGATGCGCTGGCGCGACATCTCGAGCAGGCCGAAATGCGAGATGCGTCCGACCTGGATGCGCGCGCGATCCTGCCGCAGGCAATCCGAGAGCTTGCGTTCGACCGAGCGGTTGTTGCGCTTCTCGTCCATGTCGATGAAGTCGATCACGATCAGGCCGGCAAGGTCGCGCAGCCGAAGCTGGCGGGCGACTTCCTCCGCCGCCTCGAGATTGGTCTTGAGCGCGGTGTCCTCGATATGATGCTCGCGGGTCGAGCGGCCGGAGTTGACGTCGATCGAGACCAGCGCCTCGGTCTGGTTGATCACGATGTAGCCGCCGGACCGCAGCTGCACGGTCGGCGAGAACATCGCGTCGAGCTGGCTTTCGACGCCCATCCGCGAGAACAGCGGCTGCTGGTCGCGGTAGAGCTTCACCGCGCGGACATTCGAGGGCATCAGCATCTTCATGAAGTCGCGCGCTTCGCGATAGCCGGCCTCGCCTGCGACCAGGATCTCGTCGATCTCCTTGTTGTAGAGGTCGCGCAGCGACCGCTTGATCAGCGAGCCTTCCTCGTAGACCAGGGTCGGCGCCTGCGACTTCAGCGTGAGGTCGCGCACCGTCTCCCACATCCGGATCAGGTATTCGAAGTCGCGCTTGATCTCCGGCTTGGTGCGCGCGGCGCCGGCGGTGCGCAGGATGATGCCCATGCCCTCGGGCACGTCGAGTTCCTGCACCACTTCCTTCAGCCGCGAACGGTCCTGGGCGGAAGTGATCTTGCGGCTGATGCCGCCGCCACGCGCGGTGTTCGGCATCAACACCGCATAGCGGCCGGCGAGCGACAGGTAGGTGGTGAGCGCCGCGCCCTTGTTGCCGCGCTCTTCCTTGACCACCTGCACCAGCATCACCTGCCGGCGCTTGATGACTTCCTGGATCTTGTACTGGCGGCGCGGACGGAAGGGACGCTCCGGCACCTCCTCCAGCACGTCGTCGCCACCGACGGATTCGACGAGTTCCTCTTCTTCCTCCTCGTCGTCCTCCTCGTGCGCTTCCTCGCCCGCGGGCACGGGAAGCAGCAGTTCGCCTTCGGCTGCGGCCGGCGCTTCGGCAACGGATGCGGCCTGACTGTCCTCGGCGTGAACCGCGTTTTCCTCGGCCTGTTCCGCCTCGCTCTGCTCGTCGTGGCCGCCTTCATCGGCATGGGCGGCTTCACGATCGCCGCGCGCCGGTTCCGACGTCGGGGCGACCGAGGCTTCCACCGCGGCGCCCGCCGGCGTCTCGGCATGCGCCGCCGCAGGCGCTATGGCCTCGGATTCATGGTGATCATGGTCGTGATGGTCGTCGTCGTGGTGCGCGTCGTCATAGGCATGGGCCTCGTGCGCGTGGCCCTCGTGGTCGTGGGTGTCGTGGTCATGGGCGTCATGGTCATGGGCGTCATGATCACCCGTATCGTGGTCGTGATGTTCGCCTTCGGCCGCATGCTCGGCGTACGCCGGGGCGCGGTCCTCGTAGGGCTGCGCCCGCGCGGGCGAGCCGTCGACGATTTCGCTCTGGATGCGTTCGCCGCGGTCGCGGCGGCGCGAGTTGCGGTGGCGCGAGCGGCGGCGGCTGGCGCGGTTCTCGCTCTCTTCCTCGGCCTCGCGATGGGCGCGCTCGTCGGCCTCGATCAGCGCCTGACGGTCGGCGACCGGGATCTGGTAGTAGTCGGGATGGATTTCGCTGAAGGCGAGGAAGCCGTGACGGTTGCCGCCGTATTCGATGAAGGCGGCCTGCAGCGACGGTTCGACGCGCGTGACCTTGGCGAGGTAGATATTGCCGCGAAGCTGCTTGCGCTGGGCGGTCTCGAAATCAAACTCTTCGACGCGATTGCCGCGGACCACGACGACCCGGGTCTCTTCCGGGTGGGTGGCATCGATCAACATCTTGTTGGGCATTTTGGAACTCTTGGAGGCGGCGGTCGCTTGCGGCTATGAGCGCGCATCGCGCCGCCGGGGGACGCGACGGTCCACCTGATTCGGGGGTGAGGGGAAGGCCAAAACGCAAGCCGCGGCGCCGCGCCGAGCACGATCCCGACGGAGCAGCGCGGCGCGCAGAGCCTTGGCTCCGCAGCGTCGCGAATGGTCCGGGAATCCTGGTCGGCAACTCAGTCTGGCGCATCGAGCGTCGGCCCGTCTGAATACGTCGGCGGCAGGTAACGGCCGCCGGGTCTGGCGCTGACGACATTCGGGCCTGTCAGTCTCGGCCTTTAGGAAGCCGTGTCGCCTGTCAAAGCCGTCCCCGGTACGAAAGGCCTGGGATCGGACGCCGCTCGGGCTCTGAACCGCCTCACGGGCCGCGCACGGCGCTGGCCTGGGGCGGAAAGACGCTGGAACTGCCCTCATCAGGGGTTCCGGCGCTGCACCGGGAAGCTGAATGCGACACAACCGGAGTAACTAGCCGTCAGCACCCCGTACATACGTGGATTGGCCGGCCCGTGCAAGGGAAGCGTCGCCGTGCTGCAACACTGGCGCTTTTTCCTGTGCTTATTTTTGGCAACCCCGGTAAGCACCGGTTAACCCTGCGGTTCTAATGCGGTAGAAGGGGCCGCCAATGGTGCGGATTTGACGTCTGCCACCCGTTTGCCGCCCTTAGTGCGAACGTCAAAGCTCCATTAGCATCAATGATTTGCTGGTGGTCTTTTGATTCCGACATTCGCAAACGTGCCTCCCCGGTGGGGAGCGAATGTCAGAATCGGACCGCTGGGAGGCCGGGATTCGTTGGCAAGCCGCGCAATTCAACCTGTCTTGCTGGGCTGTGCGCTCTTGTGCGCCGCAGCATTGGTATGCGGTGGTGTTTTCGGTCCCGCGCAGGCGCAGACGGCCCCGATCGCGCACTTTCCTGTCGCCTCCGAAGCACGGCTGGCGGGTGATGCCAGTCAGACCCGATTCATCCTGGACCTCGACCAGGCGGTCCAGTTCCGCGCCTTCACCCTCGGCGATCCCTACCGGGTCGTGGTCGACATCCCCCAGATCGATTTCCGACTGCCGACGGGAATCGGCACGACTGGGCGGGGGCTGATCAAGGCGTTCCGCTACGGGCTGGTGATGCCGGGCGGTTCCCGGATCGTGTTCGACCTGACGGGGCCTGCCAGGATCGCCAGTTCCACCATGCTTGAAGCCGCCAATGGGCAGCCGCCGCGGCTCGTGCTCGAGTTCGAGGCCGTCGACCAGGCGACGTTCAATCAGGGCTCGGGCGAAGCAAAGCCCGAGCTGCGGCCCGCGATCGCTGACGCCAAGGCCGGCGCCACGCCCGCCGCTGCCGCGCCAGCCGCGCAGCTGGCGGATCCACGGCCGGTGATCGTGATCGATCCCGGCCATGGTGGACTCGACAACGGCACGCAGTCGAACGGCGAGACGGAAAAGACCCTGGTGCTCAATTTCGGCCTCGCGCTGCGCGAACGCCTGGAGAAGAGCGGCAAATATCGCGTGGTGATGACCCGCAGCGACGACACCTTCATTCCCCTGAACGATCGGGTGAAGATCGCGCGCGCCCAGTCTGCGGCGCTGTTCGTCTCGATCCATGCCGATGCGCTGCCGCGCCGGGAGGGCGATGCGCAGGGCGCCACGATCTATACGCTGTCCGACAAGGCATCCGACGTGGAAGCCGAGCGCCTCGCGGAGACCGAGAACCGGGCGGATGCGATCGGCGGCGTCAACCTCACCGAGGAGCCGACCGAGGTCGCGGACATCCTGATCGATTTGGCCCAGCGTGAAACCCGCACCTTTTCAAACCGGTTCGCGCGGCTATTGATGAACGAGATGAAGATTGCGGCGCGGATGCACAAGCACCCCTTGAAGTCCGCCGGCTTCCGGGTGCTGAAGGCGCCCGACGTGCCTTCAGTTCTGGTCGAACTCGGCTATGTCTCGAACAAGGGCGACCTCGAACATCTGGTTTCGGACAATTGGCGGGCCAAGACCGCAGCTTCGATGGCGCAGGCGATCGACACTTTCCTGGCGAAGCGGCTGGCGACCGCCTCGCCGGACAAATGAGGAAGCCCTAGTTTGGCCACAGCGGCAGCCCTATAAGGAGGCGCAAGCTGTTCGGAATCGTTGAGGATTCGGCTTAAAGCCAGGATATTGCAGGCTCATATCGCGTGGTCCGTCAGGTTCGCCGGGGCTGGTTTGAGCTGAGGGGCCGCAGGACAGCGGTGCTAAGGGTAGGAACGGAACTTCGGTAATGCGCTTGCTCGTGCGGTTCATGGGTTTCCTGTTTGCCGCGGGAACCGTGGTGTTCTTGGTGGGCGTCGCCGCGGTCGCCGGCGCGATCTGGCATTTCTCCAAGGACCTGCCCGACTACTCGCAGCTCCAGGACTACGAGCCGCCGGTCATGACGCGCGTGCACGCCTCCGACGGCTCGCTGCTCGGCGAATATTCCAAGGAGCGGCGGCTCTATCTGCCGATCCAGGCGGTGCCCAAGCTCGTGATCAACGCGTTTCTCGCCGCCGAAGACAAGAATTTCTACGAGCATGGCGGTATCGACTATTCGGGCATGGCGCGCGCCGCGCTGCTCTATGTGCAGAACTACGGTTCCAACCGCCGCCCGCAGGGCGCCTCCACCATCACCCAGCAGGTCGCGAAGAACTTCCTGCTCACCAACGAGGTGTCGTTCAGCCGCAAGATCAAGGAAGCGCTGCTGGCGATGCGCATCGAGCGCGCCTATTCCAAGGACAAGATCCTCGAGCTCTATCTGAACGAAATCTATCTCGGGCTTGGCGCCTACGGCATCGCGGCGGCCTCGCTGGTCTATTTCGACAAGTCGGTGAATGAGCTCACCATCGCCGAGGCCTCCTATCTCGCCTCGCTGCCGAAGGCGCCGGCGGCGCTGCACCCGGTGCGCAACCGCGACCGCGCCATCGAGCGCCGCAACTACGTGATCGACCGCCTCCTCGAAAACGGCTGGATCAAGCAGGCCGACGCCGACAAGGCGCGCAAGGAAGGGCTCAACGTCACCAACCGCGCCAACGGCGCGCACACCTTCGCCGGCGAATATTTCGCCGAGGAAGTGCGCCGCGACCTGTTCGAGCGCTATGGCGAGAAGAAGCTCTACGAAGGCGGCCTCTCGGTCCGCGCCACGCTCGATCCGAAGGTCCAGGTGATGGCGCGCAAGACCATGGCGGCCGGTATCGTCAATTATGACGAAGGGCAGGGCTGGCGCGGTCCGGTCAGCAAGCTCGACATTTCCGGCGATTGGGGTGTCAAGCTCGCCGACGTCAAGTCGCTGTCCGACATCTCGCCATGGCGAATGGCCGTGGTGCTGGAGACCAGCGACCAGTCCGCCCGCATCGGCTTCCAGCCCGGCCGCGAGCTCGGCGGCGCCGTCAGCAAGGAGCGGCAGACCGGCCTGATCGCGCTCGAAGGCGTGAAGTGGGCCAAATCCAAGGGCCGCGCGCCGACCGCGGTCTCGCAGGTGCTCTCGCCTGGCGACGTGATCTATGCCGACCCGCTGTTCAAGGACGGCAGCCCGGTCGAAGGCCAGTACCGCTTGAGGCAGTTGCCCGAAGTGTCCGGCGCGATGGTGGTGATGGACCCCTGGACCGGCCGCGTGCTCGCAATGGTCGGCGGCTTCTCCTTCGACCAGAGCCAGTTCAACCGGGCAACCCAGGCCTACCGGCAGCCCGGCTCGTCGTTCAAGCCGATCGTCTACTCGGCCGCGCTCGACAACGGCTATACGCCGTCGACTCAGGTCGTCGACGCCCCGATCGAAATCGACCAGGGGCAGGGCGGGGGCGTCTGGCGCCCGGAAAACTTCTCGTCCGGCAAGTACCAGGGTCCTACCACCCTGCGGAACGCGCTGCGGCTGTCGCTCAATACCGTGACCGTGCGGCTCGCGCAGGACATCGGCATGCCCCTGATCGGCGAATACGCCAAGCGCTTCGGCGTCTATGACGAATTGCCGAACTATCTCTCCTATGCGCTCGGCGCCGGCGAAACCACTGTCATGCGTATGGTCACCGCCTATTCCATGATCGCCAATGGCGGACGGCGCGTGAAGCCGACCCTGATCGACCGCATCCAGGACCGCTACGGCCACACCATCTTCAAGCACGACGCGCGCGAATGCCGCGGCTGCGACGCGCCCGGCGGCTGGAAGAACCAGACCGAGCCGCAGCTCGTCGACCGGCGCGAGCAGGTGCTCGACGCCATGACCGCCTACCAGATGACCTCGATGCTGGAAGGTGTGGTGCAGGCGGGCACTGCGACCGCGGTCAAGGAGGTTGGCAAGCCGATCGCCGGCAAGACCGGCACCACCAACGAGGCAAAGGACGCCTGGTTCATCGGCTTCTCGCCCGACATCGTGGTCGGCATCTATCTCGGCTATGACAAGCCGCGCCCGCTCGGCCGTGGCAATGCCGCGACCGGCGGCCATCTCGCCGCGCCGATCGCGCGCGACTTCCTGAAACTGGCGCTCGCCGACAAACCGCCGGTCCCCTTCAAGATTCCTGCCGGGATCAAGCTGATCCGCGTCGATGCCAAGTCCGGCATGCGCGTCGGTCCCGGAGATACCGGGCGGACGATCATGGAAGCCTTCAAGCCGGGCACGGCGCCGCCGGATAGCAGCTACGTGGCCGACGCTGACGGCCGCACCCTTATGCCGCAGGGCGTGACGCCCGATGCCGGCTCGATCATGCGGCCGGGCACCGGCAGCCTGTATTAGTTGACGGAAAAGCCTCAAGGCGGCGGTGGGGCGATTGCGCTTTTGCCCGCGCGCCGCTACATCCGCCTTCATCATCGCAAGCCAGCCAAGACGAGACCATGCGCGCCGAAGTCGAACGCCTAGTTGAAGAGATCAAGCAGTCAGTCGGGCTGCTGAGGAGGCATCTTTGACGTCGAGAAATCGACGGCGCGCCTCGCCGAGCTGAACAAGCTCGCCGAAGATCCCAATCTCTGGAACGATCCGCAGAAGGCCCAGAAGCTGATGCAGGAGCGCACCTCGCTGGAGGACGCGCTGGCCGGCATCGGCAAGGTCGAGCGTGAGCTCGAGGACAATGTCGGCATGATCGAGCTCGGCGAGGCCGAGAACGACGAGGGCGTCGTCGCGGAGGCCGAAACCGCGCTGAAGAACCTGAAGAAGGAAGTGGCGCGGCGCGAGCTCGAGGCGCTGTTGTCGGGCGAGGCCGATCGGCTGGATTCCTATCTCGAAGTGCATGCCGGCGCCGGCGGCACCGAAAGCCAGGACTGGGCCGAGATGCTGCTCCGCATGTATACGCGCTGGGCGGAGAAGCACGGCTTCAAGGTTGAGTTTCTCGAGGAATCCCAGGGTGAAGAGGCCGGCATCAAATCCGCCACCATCCAGATCTCGGGCCATAACGCCTATGGCTGGCTGAAGACGGAAGCCGGCGTGCACCGCCTGGTACGGATATCGCCGTTCGATTCCAACGCGCGGCGGCACACCTCATTTTCCTCGGTCGCGATCTTTCCGGTCATCGACGACAGCATCAAGATCGACATCAAGGAATCCGACGTGCGCACCGATACCATGCGCTCGGGCGGGGCCGGCGGCCAGCACGTCAACAAGACGGAGTCGGCGGTGCGGCTCACCCATATCCCGACCGGCATTGCGGTGGTCTGCCAGGCTGGCCGCTCGCAGCATAAGAACCGGGCGCAGGCCTGGGACATGCTGCGCGCACGTCTGTACGAAATTGAGCTGAAGAAGCGCGAGGAGAAGGCCGCCGCCGACCAGGCCGCCAAGACCGATATCGGTTGGGGCCACCAGATCCGCTCCTACGTGCTGCAGCCCTATCAGATGGTGAAGGACCTGCGCACCGGCGTGCAGACATCCGACACGTCAGGCGTGCTCGACGGCGACCTCGACGAGTTCATGGCTGCGACATTGGCGCAGCGCGCCTTCGGCACGCCCGGCGCGGTCGAGGATGTCGAGTGATGACGCGCATCGCGTTCATCGGGCTCGGCCGCATGGGCCACGGCATGGCGCGCCGCTACATCGATGCCGGATTTACCGTTGCGCTGTGGAATCGGAGCAGGTCCAAGGCGGAAGACCTGATTGCACGCGGCGCGCATTGGGCGACCTCGCCGGAGGATGCCGCCATCGATGCGGATGCCGTCGTCACCATGGTCGCCGACGACGAGGCGTCGCGCCGGGTCTGGCTCGGCAAGGACGGCGCGGCGAACAGCATGAAAGCCGGCACGCTCGCGATCGAATGCTCGACGGTCTCGCACGCCCACGCGCTCGACATGGCGCGCGAATTCGAGGGCCGCGGCCTGATCTATATCGACAGCCCCGTCACCGGCCTGCCGGACGCCGCGGCCGCCGGCAAGCTGACGCTCCTGGTCGGCGCCGATGCGGCCGATCTCGACCGCGCGCAGCCCTATCTCGCGCCGCTTGCCAGCACGATCAGGCATTTCGGCGGCGTCGGCAACGGCACGATCTACAAGCTGATCAACAATCTGATGGGCGCGATCCAGATCGCTGGCGTTGCCGAAGGGCTTGCGATCGCCGAACAGGCGGGCCTCGACATGAAGCAGGTCGTGGAGGCGATCGAGACCGGCGTCGCCGCAAGCCCGCAGGTGATCCGCCATTCCAGGCGAATGGCGGCGCGCAATTTTGCGGGGGCCAATTTCACCGCCGCGCTGCGCCACAAGGATGCCGCCTACGCCGTCGCGCTTGCCGAGAGCCTGCTGTCGAGCGAGCCGCTGATGGGCCGCGCCGCGGTTGCTGCCTACGAGCGGGCCAAGGCGCACGCCCCCGACGACGACGAAGGCAAGATGATCGAGATCGTGTCGCGGCCGAAATAGGCAAACGGAAATCGGGTGGGCGATCCGCCTGGCCGATGCGACCATGGCGGGATGACGACAGCCGTTACCCTGGACAAGGACGGCGCGATCGACGCCCGCGACTGGTCGCTGCTTGCCGTACTCTCGGTATTGTGGGGCGGCTCGTTCTTCTTCAACGGTGTGATCGTGCGGGAGCTGCCGCCCTTGACGGTGGTGCTGCTGCGCGTGGTGCTTGCGGCGCTCCTGCTCGCGCCGCTGTTGCCGCTCTATCGCCTCCGCCTGCCGCGGTCCTGGCCGGCCTGGCGGCCATTCTTCGCCATCGCGCTTCTCAACAACGTGCTGCCGTTCTCGCTGATCGTGACCGGGCAGACCATCGTCACCAGCGGGCTTGCCTCCATCCTCAACGCGACCACGCCGCTGTTCACGCTGGCGGTGATGGCGATCGCCGGCGAGGAGAGGCTGAACGGGCGCCGCGCAGCCGGGATCGTCATTGGCCTGATCGGAGTGATCATCCTGCACGGTGACGCCCTCGGTTTTGAGAGCCGGCAAAGCCTCGGCATCCTGCTTTGCCTCGCCGCGGCGGCAAGCTATGGGCTCGCCGCGCTCTATGCGCGCCGGCATCTTGCGACATCGCCGCCGCTTGCGACCGCGACCTTCCAGATGATGGCCTCGGCCGTGATGATGATCCCGGTCGCGGGCGTCATCGAGCAGCCCTGGCGGCTGCCGATGCCGGGCGCCACGACGTGGCTCGCGGTGATCGGGCTGGCAACGTTGTCGACCGCGCTCGCCTATCTCGTCTTCTTCCAGATCCTGCGCCGTTCCGGGGCCACCAACGTCATGCTGGTGACGCTGCTGATCCCGATAACCGCGCTCCTGCTTGGCTCGCTGGCGCTCGGCGAGCCGATCGCCGCGCGCGAGATCATAGGCGCCGCCGTGATCGCGAGCGCGCTACTCCTGATCGACGGTCGCGTGCTCGCGCTCCTGCGCCGCTGATCCCGGCGGAACTGCGTTGATCCGGCGGCACCGTGCGAAAAACACCGGGCTTGCCAGCCTCCGCGCCAGTTGCGACACTTCCGGCAAAACAACAAAAGTACTGGGAGAGGAACGATGCTGGCTCGCACCTCATGCTGGATGGCCTTGACCGCGCTCGCCGCTGCGGCGCTGATGACGCCGGCCGCGGCGCAAAAGCAATACGACCCGGGCGCCAGCGATACCGAGATCAGGATCGGCAACATCATGCCCTATAGCGGGCCGGCCTCGTCCTATGGCGTGATCGGCAAGACCGAGGCGGCTTTCTTCGCCATGATCAACGCCGAAGGCGGCATCAACGGCCGCAAGGTCAACTTCATCTCCTATGACGACGCCTATTCGCCCCCGAAGGCGATCGAGCAGGCGCGCAAGCTCGTCGAGAGCGACGAGGTGCTCCTGATCTTCCAGCCGCTCGGCACACCCTCCAATTCCGCGATCATGAAATACATGAACGCCAAGCGGGTGCCGCAGCTCTTCGTGGCGTCAGGCGCGACCAAATTCGGCGATCCCCGGAATTTCCCCTGGACCATGGGCTTTCAGCCCAATTACCAGAGCGAGGGGCGGATCTACGCGAAGTACATCCTGGAGCATTTCCCGGACAGCAAGATCGCGGTGTTCTGGCAGAACGACGATGCCGGCAAGGACCAGGTGAAGGGGCTGCGCGACGGGCTCGGCGACAAGGTCGGCATGATCATCGCCGACAAGTCCTACGAGGTGAGCGATCCCTCGATCGATTCCCAGATCGTGGCGCTGCATGATTCCGGCGCCGACATCTTCTTCTCCTGGGCGGCGCCGAAGGGATCGGCGCAGGCGATCCGGAAAGTGGGCGAGCTCGGCTGGAAGCCGAAATTCTTCCTCGCTAACACCGCAACCTCAGTGGCGTCCGTGCTCAAGCCTGCCGGACTGAACAATGCCAAGGACATCATCTCGACGGCCTACTTCAAGGACCCGACCGATCCGCGCTGGAACGACGATCCCGGCGTGAACAAGTGGCGCGCCTTCATGGACAAATATTATCCCGACGGCGACAAGAGCAACGCCAACAACGCCTATGCCTACGTGGAATCGCAGGCGATGGTGCAGGTGCTGAAACAGTGCGGCGACAACCTCACCCGCGAGAACGTCATGAAGCAGGCCGCCAACCTGAAGGATTTCACCAGCGACATGCTGCTGCCGGGGATCACCATCAACACCTCGCCCGATGATTATTTCCCGATCGAGCAGATGCAGCTGATGCGCTTCAATGGCGAGACCTGGGAATTATTCGGCGACGTCATCACCGGCGAGGTCGGGCACCAGATCGGCAACTAGCCCGAGCTCAACCGCACGCCGGCGCGCAGGAATTTCTGCGGGTCGACCGCTTCGCCGTCGATCCGCGTCTCGTAATGCAGATGCGGGCCGGTCGAGCGGCCGGTCGAGCCGACCTCGCCGATCACCTGGCCGATCTTCACGATGTCGCCAACCTTGACGTTGATCTCGGAGAGATGGCCGTAACGCGTCGAGAGGCCGTTGCCATGATCGACCTCGACCATGCGGCCATAGCCGCCGGCCCAGCCTGAGGACACCACCTTGCCGTTGGCGGTGGCGCGCACGGGATCGCCGGTGGCGGCTCGGAAATCGAGGCCGGTATGCATCGCGGGGCGGCCGAGGAACGGATCGCTGCGCACGCCGAAGCCGCTCGTGAATTCGACTTCGCCGACCACGGGCTTGCGGTAGGGCACCAGCGCCAGCGTGCGGTTCAGCCGGTCCACCTGGGCGCGCGTGAGGTTGATGCGGTAGAGCTGGCGCTCGAACGCGCCGGCGTCGGGGCCGAGCTTGACCGGAACGAACGGGCCGCCCATCGGTGCGCGCGGCGTCGCGGCTTCCAGTTGCGCGAGGTCGAGGCCGAGGTCGCTGATGACGCCTCGCATGCGCCGCACGCGCGATTCCATGCTGTCCTCGGCGGCGTTCAGCGCCGCCATCTGGCGGCTCTCGACCTGATCGAGCGAGTTCTGCAGGCGGACCAGCGCGCTGTCGACGCCCTGATTCTTGGCAAAGCGGTTCGGCGCGGGCTGCGCCACGATCGGCGCCCGCGATTCCAGGCGGGCCTCGCGATCGGGCGGGGCCACGAAGATCACGGTGTCGTTGATCGGCGACGGCTTCGGCGTGGTTGTCGTCGGCTCGGCGGCGGCGCCACGCGAGGGCATCTTGATCGAGCCGGTGACGTCGGGCATGGCGCCAAGCGCGGTGGCGCGCGATTCCAGCGCCGTCTGGCGACGCATGATCTGATCGAGCTTCTGGTCGAACTGCTCCTGGTCGAGCAGTTGGCGGCTCGTGGTGCGGTCGACCTTGGCGCGCAGCTCGGCGATGCGGTCCTCATAGGCGTATTGCATCTCGGCCTGGCGCGCGATCAGGCGCGTCAGCACGTCGTCGCGGAAGGCGAAATAGGTCGCGGTCGCCGCCGACCACATTCCGAGCAGCGTCACCGTGCCGACCACGATCCAGAACAGCACCGGGCCGATCCGCACCTGCTTTCCGGCATGTGCGATGGTGTAGCCGTCCTGCGCGTCGGCCGCGCGCGAAGCTGAACCGCGCGGCTCGGCCGTCCGAGGGCGGAACGGCCGGCCGTGGTCATGCGGGTGGCGCTGGTGATACTCGGCGTGTTGACCGGAACGGTTCGACATCGGCACTCCCGCGCCGGTCGGAGACGAGTTCCGTACGGCTCAAATGGTACAGCCGATTTGAGCCATTCATGGTTAATTTTCCGGAAATGGGGCCCTAAAGCGCGATGGCTTTAGATTAAAGCTTGATCGCGCTTTAGCATTTTGACTCGGCATGACGTTTTCGGAAAACCGGTATCCACTTTTCCGCATCATGCCCTAGGCAGCGCGCGCGGCCTCCAGCACCTGGTCGGCGTGACCGTCGACCCTGACATTGCGCCAGACCCGGATGATCCGGCCGTCGGCGCCGATCAGGACGGTGGTGCGAATGATTCCGAGGAAAGTCCGGCCGTACAGCGATTTTTCTCCCCAGGCGCCGTAGGCCTCGAGCATTTCGTGCTTCTCATCCGAGATCAGAGGCACCGCGAGCTTGTGCTTGTCGCGAAATGATTCCTGGGCCTTCAGGGAATCGGCGGAAATGCCGAGCACCTCGGTTCCCGCTTCGGCGAAGGCGCCCTTCAGCCGGGTGAAGTCGATCGCCTCCCTGGTGCATCCGGGCGTGTTGGCGCGCGGGTAGAAGAACAGCACCAGCTTCTTTCCGGCATAGTCGGACAGCGAAGCCGTGCCGCCGCCATCGCGCGGGAGGCGGAAAGCCGGCGCTTTGGTGCCCTCGGCAAGCCCGACAGGAGCGGGCTTCGTCTGAGTCTTGGCGGGACTCTTGCGGCTTGCCGCCGCAGCCACCCTTAACGCTTTCGACGCAGCCCTGTGGGAGGCTTTGCCACGTGCGCTCTTGGCTGGCCCGGCCGACGCCCGGGCCGTGGTTTTTACGGCCTTTGCCTTGGCCCGCTTCGGCGATCGCGCAGGCGTTCGGCCCGCGGAGGATGTTTTTGGGGATTTCTTGCGCGTTTTCTTGGACATACGCCTTCCTTTCGTCGCTTTCGGCGGATCAATCATTAGGCTATTGCAAGGGTGGTCCGGCTTGCGGGATTCGCGCCCCGCGGCTGGGCAAGCCCAACGGCCGCAGAGTATGGTTTAGAGGAATTCGACGCACCTCCCGACCGCTTGTTGAATGTGCCCGTTGGGCCTTGCGATGAGCAACGGGGTAAATCGAGGATTGGCCGTCATGCCGGCTTCGGATCGCCCGCCGCCCGTCGACGGACGAAACAGTGGCGGCGATCGATCCTGCTACGAACGCCAGCACCGAGAGGCAATGGCCAGGAATACGTCGACCCCTGGAGCCAACCGAGGCTCGATCCAGCGCGTTGACGCCCAGCGCTCGCACTGGGACGATGCCGATTGGGACCAGGAAGGTGAGGACGCGGCTGGTCACCAGGCGCGGCGTCTGTTGTCGCGCTCCGACAACGGCCTTCACCGCTTCGGCGACAAATGCGCGGCGATGCGGCGCTGGGTCGCCGGCGAGCGCTGGGTCAAACGTTTTGCCATTGTGCTCGGGGCACTGCTTCTCATTTTCGCCGGCTGCTTCGGCGCATTGTGGTGGCGGCTCGGCGCCGGCCCGATCAATCTCGACATGGCGACGCCGTGGCTTGCCGCCGCGATCGAAGACAATATCGGCCATGGCAACACCGTCGAGGTCGGCGGCACGCAGATCGAGCGCGCGGGCCGCATCCGGATCGCGGTGCGCATCCGCGATATCGTGGTGCGCGATCGCGACCGCGTCGTGGTGGCCACCGCGCCGAAGGCGGAAGTCAGGCTGTCCGGCACCGCGCTGCTGATGGGTCGGCTGCGCGCCGAAAGCCTCAACCTCGTCGATGCCGAGCTCGCGGTGCGGATCACGCCGGACGGCTACGTCACCGTCTATACCGGCGATACCGCCAAGCCGCTTGCGACCGGTGTGGCCTCCAAGCGCGACGCCGGCCTGCCGCCGACCTTCCCGCGGCCGGGCGCACCTCCTGTGACGGTTGCTACGCCTGCACCTTCGGCAGCGCCGCCAGGCGTCGCGCAGGCAGGCAGTGCGCAAAGTGGGCTGCTCGCCGGCCTCGACTGGCTCGACAGCCTGAGCCTCACCGGGCTCGACGGCCAGAACCTCAACGAGATCGGCCTGAAGAATGGCAACCTGATCGTCGACGACCAGCAGCGCGGCAACAAATGGACCTTCGACAATATCAGCCTCAGCCTGCGGCGCCCGAGCGCCGGCGGCGTGGCGCTGAGCCTGGGCGAGGAGGGCGCGCATCCCTGGTCGCTGCGGGTGACCGTCGGTCCGCCGGAGAACGGCGTGCGCTCGGTCGACATCCGCGCCGACAAGGTCTCCACCTCGAACATCCTGCTGGCGCTGCGGCTGAAGGACCTGACCTACAGCGCCGACCTGCCGCTGTCCGGCGAGCTGAAGGGCGAACTCGGCCGTGACGGCCTGCCGACCTATTTCCGCGGCAAGCTCACGGCGGGCAGCGGCAACATCATCGACAGCGACACGCCCGATTATCCGATGGCGATCGATTCCGCCGAGCTGAGCGTCGAGTGGGATTCCGGGCGGCGGGTGCTGGTCGCGCCGTTCAAGGTCGTCTCCGGCCCCAACCGCGTCACGCTGCTCGCCCATCTCGAACCGCCGAACGACAATGTCACTGACTGGCAGCTCGGCTTCTCCGGCGGCACCATCATGCTCGGCGGAATCGACAACGAGCCGCCGCTGATCTTCAACCGTATCGCGGTCGGTTTCCGCTTCGACACCGACCACAAGCGGGTGACGCTGACGCAGGCCGACATCAGCAACGGAGAGATCGGCGTCGCCGGCACCGGCAGCATCGACTATGCCGGCGAAGCGCGGCTGCAGCTAGGCTTCGCGGGCACGCCGATGAACGCGTCCGCGCTGAAGCGCATGTGGCCGACGCTGATCGTGCCCGAGGTGCGCGAATGGGTGATCGACCGCATCGAGCGCGGCGCGGTGCAGCGCATCGAGGTCGGCGTCAACTCGCCGGTGCGCAACCTTTCCCGCAAGGGTCCGCCGATTCCGGACGACGGGCTTGCGGTCAACATCGTGGCGAGCGGTGTGACGGTGCGCCCCGTCGACGAGATGCCCTCCGTGCGCGACGCGGATCTGCGCGCGCACGTCACCGGGCGCACGGCGAGCGTGACGATCGGGCAGGGGATCGCCGACACCCCCGCCGGCCGCAAGCTGACGATTTCCGATTTCTCGTTCGAAGTGCCCGACATGGCGCCGAAGCCTTCGCCCGCCAAGGTCAAGTTCCGGATCGACGGCCCGGTTCCGGCGGCAGCAGAAATTCTCGCCTCCGACCGCCTCAGCGAATTCGCCGGCACGCTGGTGGATCCCAACAACAGCAAGGGCAACGTCACCGCGACGGTCAATCTCGGCCTGCCGGTCAAGCGCGAGCTGACCAAGGCGGACACCTCTTACGCGATATCGGCCGATCTCAACGGCTTCGCCGCCGACAAGCTGGTGATGAACCAGAAGCTCGAGGCGAACACGCTCAAGGTGGTCGCCAACAACCAGGGTTATCAGGTCAAGGGTGACGTCAAGATCAACGGGCAGGTCTGCGCGCTCGACTACCGCAAGCCGGCCGAGGGCGATGCCGACGTGAAGTTGCAGGCGACGCTGGATGATGCGAGCCGCGCGCGGCTCGGGCTCGATCTCGGGCCTGCGGTCTCCGGCGCGATCCCGATCAAGCTGACCGGCAAGATCTCCAGCGGCGATCGCGATACCCGCATGGGCATCGAGGCCGATCTCACGGCGCTGAAGCTCGACAACATCCTGCCGGGCTGGGTCAAGGTCCCCGGCAAATCCGGGCGTGCCACCTTCAACGTGGTGCCGAAGGCGCAATCGACGCGTTTCGAGGACATCGTCATCGAGGGCGGCGGCGTCTCGATCAAGGGCTCGCTCGAGGTCGACCAGAACGGCGACCTCATGAACGCGAACTTCCCGACCTATGCGCCTTCCGAGGGCGACAAGAGCTCGCTCAAGGCCGAGCGCGGCGCCGACGGCGTGGTGCGGGTTGTCATGCGCGGCGACGTGTTCGACGGCCGCGGCTTCCTCAGGTCGGCGATCTCGGGCAGCCCGAGCAAGGATGCCGACAGCAAGAACAAGATGAAGAACGTCGACCTCGACGTCGATCTCAAGCTCGGCGCGGTCGCTGGCTTCAACGGCGAGGCGGTGCGCAGTGCCGACGTCAAGCTCTCACGCCGCGGCGGCGTGTTCAGGAATTTTGCGCTGAACGGCAAGATCGGGCGCGACACGACCGTCACCGCCGACTTCCGGGGCCGCGGCCAGGGCCAGGGGCGCGATGTCATCGTGCTGCAGACCAACGACGCCGGCGCCTTCTTCCGCTTCACCGACACCTATTCCAAGATGATCGGCGGCCAGCTCAACCTCGCCATGGAGCCGCCGACCGTCGAGCCCAGCGCCAAGGACGGCCTGATCAACGTCCGCGATTTTTCGGTGAAGGGCGAGGGCGCGCTTGACCGCGTCGCCGCCGGCGGCCCCGTCGGCGTGCAGAACGGCGTCTCGTTCTCGGCGCTGCGCGCGGAATTCAGCCGGCAAAGCGGCCAGCTTGCGATCCGGGAAGGCGTGGTGAAAGGCCCGACCATCGGGCTGACGATCGAGGGGACCATCGACTACGTCGCCAATCAGGTGCGCATGAGCGGCACGATCGTTCCTTTGTACGGCCTGAACAACATGTTCGGTCAGCTGCCGGTCATTGGCCTGGTCCTCGGCGGTGGCAGCAATGAAGGCCTGTTCGGCGTGACCTATGAAGTCGTCGGCAGTCCCGGACAGCCGGTGTTTCGGGTCAACCCGATTTCGGCGATCTTGCCCGGCGTGACGCGCAAGGTCATGGAGTTCAACACCGGCAAGCAGTACAACCCGACCGAATTCCCGACGCCGAACAATTGACGGCGATCGCCGCGCCCAAACACGCCGCGCGGTGACGTTTCAGCGCCGCAGCGCCGGCACGACCAAAAACGGAATCATCCCGAGGATCACGCTTACAAGCGAGAATGCGATCACGGGATTGTAGCTGTGGCTGAGGTCGTGGATCAGGCCGCCGCTCCACGAGCCGAGCGCCGATCCGAGCCCACCGCCGACCGAGATCATGCCGTAGATGGTCCCGACGCGTTTTCCCCGAAAGATCTTCATCGCCGTTGCAGTCAGGAGCGGCCCGCGCGAACCGATCATGCTGCCGAAGGTGACGACGAAGGCGGTGAGAATCCAGAAATTCGGGTGGAACTGCAAAAGCCAGAGCAGCAGGATGCCGACAATCGAGATTGCGTAGCTGATGAGGACCGATGGCCTGCGCCCGATCAGGCTGTCGAGCTGGGTGACGCCGAGCATGCCGAACAGCAGCACCACGCCGGAAAATCCCCAGGCGGTTGCGGCCTCAAGCGGCGCAAAGCCGGCATCGATCAGGTAGGCGACGATCTGCGCCGAGATCGCGAACATGCCGACCGCGGTGAAGAAGAAGGTCGCAAACACCGCCCAGAAGGCGTGGTGCCGCATCGCGCTGAGGAGCGTCCAGCCTTCGCCCGCGAGATCGGCGTCGGCCTTCCTGACGACGTGCGGCGAGCCGCCCGAGAACAGCCGCCACGGCAGCAGCCAGAGCGGAACAAGCAGTGCGAGCGCGCAAAATCCGAAGATCTGATAGGCGCCGCGCCAGCCAAAATGATCGATCAGGATCTGCGACGCCGGCAGCAGCACCAGCACGCCGGCGCCGGTCGCGGAATAGACCACGGCCATCGCGGTCGGCAGCCGCGGGCCGAACCAGCGGCCGAGCAGGATCGAGTTCGGCACGTTGCCGATCAGCGCGATCCCGATGCCGACCGCAAGTCCGACGCTGAGCTGGAAATGCCAGAGCGACGACGCATGCGCGGCAGCCAGGAACGCCGCGCCGATCATCATTATGCCGAGTGAATAGACGGCGCGCGGACCTGAATGGTCGAACAGGCGGCCGATCAGCGGCGCGGTCAGCCCGCCGGCAAACCAGATCAGCGAATAGACCGAAACCACCTGGGCGCGGTCCCAGCCGAAGTCCTGCGCGATCGGCTTGAGGAAGACCGTAAAGCTTTCGCCTAGCCCGCGGCCGAGCACCGACAGCGCAAAGCACAGTGCGAGCACGTTGAGCGCCGTGCGCGCCGGCTTTGCCGGATGCGCCAATGCCTCCTCGCCCGGCGGCGGCTTCGAAGTCGTCTGATCCATCCGGAAGAGGGAGCCGCGTTTCCACAACTCCCGCAAGCGCCAAAAGCGAATAAGCCTATGCGGGCCGGATGAGGACGTGGCGCTTCTTGCCAAGCGACAGCTTGATCACGCCCTCGGTGGTGAGATCGGCCGCCGTCAGCAGCATCTTCTCGTCGGTGACGGGGCTGTCGTTGACGCGCAGGCCGCCGCCCTTGATCTGGCGCCGCGCCTCGCCATTGGAGGCGACAAGCCCGGCCTTGACGAACAGCGTCAGCACGCCGCTGCCCGATTCAAGTTCGCCGCGCGGAATTTCCACCGTCGGCAGGTTCGTTGCGATCGCGCCTTCCTCAAAGGTCTGGCGCGCGGTTTCCGCCGCCTGCCGCGCGGCGTCGGCGCCATGCAGCAGCGTGGTCGCCGCATCCGCGAGCGCCTTCTTGGCCTCGTTGATCTCGGCGCCCTTGAGCGCGGCCAGCTTTTCGATTTCGGCGAGCGGCAGCGTCGTGAACAGTTTCAGGAAGCGCGGGACGTCGGCGTCTTCGGTGTTGCGCCAGAACTGCCAGTATTCGTACGGGCTCTTCATGTCGGCGTTGAGCCAGACCGCGCCGCTTGCGGTCTTGCCCATCTTCTCGCCCGAGGCGGTCGTGATCAGCGGCGTGGTCAGCGCGTGGAGCTGCGGCGTGCCCATGCGGCGGCCGAGGTCGATGCCGTTGACGATGTTGCCCCACTGGTCGGAGCCGCCCATCTGCAGCCGGCAATCGTAGCGTCTGTTGAGCACGACATAGTCGTAGGCCTGCAGGATCATGTAGTTGAACTCGATGAAGCTCATCTCCTGGTCGCGTTCGAGCCGCAGCTTCACCGAGTCCATTGCGAGCATGCGGTTGACGGAGAAATGCCGGCCGATGTCGCGCAGCATCTCGATCCAGTTCAGCTTCGTCAGCCATTCGGCGTTGTCGGGCATCACCGCGTCGCTCTTGCCCTCGCCGAAGCTGAGGAAGTGCGAGAACACCTGATTGATGCCGGCCTTGTTGCGGTCGATCTCCTCGATCGAGAGGATCTTGCGGGTCTCGTCCTTGCCGGAGGGATCGCCGACGCGCGTGGTGCCGCCGCCCATCAGCGCGATCGGCTTGTTGCCGGTCTGCTGCAGCCAGTACAGGCACATGATCTGCACCATCGAGCCGACATGCAGGGAGGGCGCGGTGCAGTCGAAGCCGATATAGGCGACGAGCTCGCGCTTGTGCGCCAGCGCATCAAGCGATTCGGGGTCCGAGATCTGCTGAATGAAGCCCCGGCTCTGCAACACATTCAGAAAATCAGATTTAAATGCAGTCATTTGTCTTGGACCTGATGGTTCGGAAGCTCTCTTCAGCACGGCTTCGGGGTTCGTCAAACGAACTTCTGGACCGAAACCACACCAGAATCATAGATTTGCCGGTATTCTCGCGAATACGACATTCGCTGGCGAACGTGCCGCGCCATCGTGCGAATGTCGTATTCGGGATACCGGGTCATTCTTGTTTTACGGTATTTGCATCTAATTCCAGAACTTTGGCCGGAACTGGCTGCCGCCGGGCTGCGCGCTGTGGCATTATAAGATGTGCTTGTTTGGCACAAGCTGGATGACACAGGGAGCAGGGTAGGCAGAGCGTCAGAGGCGCGATCGCTATGATGTTGACGACGATCGGACTGATGAGCGGCACCTCGCTCGATGGGGTCGACGTCGCCATGCTCGAAACCGACGGCAAGCGGGTGAAATCCTTCGGCCCGTCCGGTTACCGGCCCTATACCGACCAGGAACGCCATCTTCTTCGCCAGGCGCTGACCGCCGCCGTCGATCTGTCGCAGCGCGACGCGCGGCCGGGCGTGCTGCGCGAGGCCGAGCGGGCCGTCACGGTGGCCCATGCGGAAGCGGTCGCCGCCTTCCAGGCCCAGCATCGCATCACGGCCGAGCACATCGACATCGTCGGCTTCCATGGCCAGACCGTGCTGCACCGGCCCGAGCGCAGGCTCACCGTGCAGATCGGCGATGCGGCCGCGCTGGCGAAAGCGATCCATATCCCGGTCATGCATGATTTCCGCGCCGCCGACGTCGCCGCCGGCGGCCAGGGCGCGCCCTTCGTGCCGGTCTATCACCGCGCGCTGGCGCAATCGCTCGACCGCGAGGGGCCCGTCGTCGTGGTTAACATCGGCGGCGTCTCCAACATCACCTATATCGACGGCGACGATGCCCTGATCGCCTGCGACACCGGGCCCGGCAACGCGCTGATCGACGACTACATCTTCCGCGTGGCCGGCCAGCCCTACGACTGCGAGGGAAGGCTGGCGGCGCAGGGCATGGTCGATGTTGCCTGGATCCGCCGCGCGCTCGAACTGCCATTCTTTGCGGCCCCGCCGCCGAAATCGCTCGACCGCAACGACTTCGCAGCCCTCAGCCTCGGCAACAGGAAGCCGGCCGATGGTGCGGCGACCTTGACCGCGTTCACCGCCGAAGCCATCGCGCGGATCGTGACCCATCTGCCGAAAGTGCCGAGGAGCTGGATCGTCGCGGGCGGCGGTGCCCGCAACCTCACCATGCTCCGCATGCTGCGCGAGCGGCTCGATCCCGCGCCGGTCGAGGCCGCCGAGGCGCTGGGCTGGGCGGCCGACGCGATCGAGGCGCAGGCCTTCGGCTTCCTTGCCGCGCGCGGCCTGAAAGGCCTGCCGCTCAGCTACCCCGCCACCACGGGCGTGCCGATGCCGATGACCGGAGGTGTCATCGCAAGGCCCTAGCAGCGGCCGATTTGAGGTCCGTCCGGCTTCCATCAATCGACGCGGCAGACTTCAAGCCGAAAACGGATACCGAGCGGACACCTTGACGATTCATGCAATTGCATCTAATTTGGATGCATCTGCATGGAATGACGAGGCGTGCCATGGCCGCAGCCCTGAAACTGATCAGCCACAAGCTTTGCCCCTATGTGCAGCGCGCCGTGATCGCGCTCACCGAGAAAGGCGTTCCGTTCGAGCGCGTCGATATCGACCTCGCCAACAAGCCGGACTGGTTCCTGAAGCTGTCGCCGCTGGGCAAGACGCCGGTGCTTGTGGTCGGCGACACCCCGATCTTCGAATCCGCCGTCATCCTCGAATATCTGGAGGAGACGCAAGCAAGGCCGCTGCATCCTGCCGATCCGTTGCGCCGCGCCGAGCATCGCGGCTGGATCGAATTCGGCTCAGCCGTCCTCAACGACATCGCAGGCCTCTACACGGCTCCCGACGAGGCCGCGTTCAGGACGAAGGCGTCGCAGCTCGCGCAGAAATTCGCGCGCCTGGAGGCACGCGTCGCGGCTTCGCCCTGGTTCGATGGGGAAAATTTCTCGCTGGTCGATGCTGTGTTCGGCCCGGTGTTCCGCTATTTCGACGTGTTCGACCAAATCGGTGATTTCGGCATCCTAGCCGGCAAGCCGAAGCTTGCGCGCTGGCGCGCGACACTCGCTTCCCGGCCGTCGGTCAAATCGGCGGTCAGTCCCGACTATCCGGCGCTGCTTGCGGATTTCCTGAAGCGGCGCAATTCGTGGATTTCAGGGCTGCAGGCCCGCGCCGCCGCGTAGGCCGCTAGCGCACGTTGGCGAGCCGCATGTCGAGATAGGCGGTGATCGTCTCCATCAGCGGCTCGAGCTTGCCGTCGAAGAAATGGTTGGCGCCCGGAATCACCTGTTGATCGATCACGATGCCCTTCTGCGTCTTCAGCTTCTCGACCAGCGTGTTGACGTCCTTGGGCGGCACCACCGCATCCTTCTCGCCATGCACGATCAGCCCGGAGGACGGGCAGGGCGCGAGGAAGGAGAAGTCGTAGAGGTTGGCGGGTGGCGCGATCGAGATGAAGCCCTCGACCTCCGGACGGCGCATCAGGAGCTGCATGCCGATCCAGGCGCCGAACGAGAAGCCCGCGACCCAGCAGGCGCGCGCCTCGGGGTTGATGGTCTGCGCCCAGTCGAGCGCGGACGCCGCGTCCGACAACTCGCCACTGCCGTGATCGAACGAGCCCTGGCTGCGGCCGACGCCGCGGAAGTTGAAGCGCAGCACCGAGAACCCGCGATGGGCGAAGGCGTAATAGCACTGATAGACGATCTGGTGATTCATCGTGCCGTGAAATTGCGGATGTGGATGCAGGATCATGGCGATCGGCGCGTTCTTCTGCTTGGCCGGATGGTAACGGCCTTCGAGACGGCCTGCCGGGCCGGTGAAAATGACTTCAGGCATTGGGATCCCTTGAGATCATCGACCGATTTGTGCCGGCTCGATCTGGCTGGTTCAGCCGAGCCATCGCGAGACGAAGGGTGATCGGCATCGTTGGGCGGATCGTACGAACGGCGCCCGGTGTGAATTAGCGGCCGCGTTCTAGCATGGAGCGAGGGGCAAAAAGCAAGCATCTTGAACATATGGCTGGGCGTTCAAGAAGTTAGACGCGGGTTTTGAACGCGACGGGGCCATCGCCACGTGTCATAAGGCGCCGGGACGGCGGGGCATGGTTCTCCGCAGATCGCGGACGGTTTTCGGGTAATATCGTGCGCAATGGCTGAAAGACTCTACTTCGACTGGAACGCGACCACGCCGCTTCGCCCCGAGGCGCGCGACGCGATGGCTGCGGCGCTCGGGCTGGTCGGCAATCCGTCGTCAGTCCACGCCGAGGGCCGCCGCGCCCGCCATCTGGTCGAGGAGGCGCGGGCCGCGGTCGCCGGCGCGGTCGGGGCTTCGGCTCGCAATGCAGTGTTCACCTCGGGTGGCACCGAGGCCAACGCGCTGGCGCTCACCCCGGGGCTTCGCACGCCTGCCGGCGCGCCGGTGGAGCGGCTTGTGCTTTCGGCGATCGAACATCCATCGGTGCTGTCGGGCGGGCGCTTTGCGCGGGAAGCGATCATGGCGATCGGTGTGACGCCGTCGGGGCATCTCGACCTCGATCGCTTGCGCGCGGCGCTCTCGGCCGGCCCGCCGGCGCTGGTATCGGTCATGGCGGCCAATAACGAGACCGGCGCGCTTCAGCCAATCTCTGAAGTGGCTGACATCGCACATGAGGCGGGATCGCTGCTGCATGTCGACGCGATCCAGGCGCTAGGTAAAATACCGTTCAATATCAATGAGATATGGGCAGATATTGTCACTCTATCGGCACACAAGATCGGCGGGCCCAAGGGCGTTGGCGCTGCCATCTTCCGCGAAGGCCTTGCCGGCCTCGAACCGCTGCTGCGCGGTGGCGGCCAGGAGTTCGGGCGGCGTGCCGGCACCGAGAATGTGGCAGGGATTGCGGGGTTCGCGGCCGCGATGAAGGCGGCGATGGCCGCGCTGCCGGCTGAGGAGCGCCGCCTGGAGGCCCTGCGGAACCGGCTTGAGGCCGGCTTGCGCGAGACGAAGGGGCTCATCATCTTCTCAGCCGACGGACCCCGGCTGCCCAATACCACTTTGTTCGCAGCCCCGGGACTGAAGGCTGAAACCGCCGTAATCGGCTTCGACCTCGAGGGGATCGCGGTTTCCTCAGGTTCGGCCTGTTCCTCCGGCAAAGTGCAGCCCTCCCACGTGCTGAAGGCCATGGGGGTCGGTTCCGCCCTGGCCCAGGGAGCGGTGCGGCTCAGTCTGGGCTGGTCCACGCAGGAAGCGGACGTCGATTTATGCGTTCAGGCTTGGCGAAAGCTCGCCAATACCCTACTTAGAGGGGAGGACGAAACACTGCTTGAACGGTTCTAAGCGGGTTTCGTTGGCAACGCGCCGAGCTTTTTGGAACCGATCCACCGCGGTCCTTGAAACCGCGAGCGGAGGATTAAATGCCAGCCGTACAAGAGACGGTCGAACGCGTCAGGCGTATCGACGTCGACCAATACCGCTATGGGTTCGAGACGCTGATCGAATCCGACAAGGCCCCGAAGGGCCTGTCGGAGGATACGATCCGCTTTATCTCAGCCAAAAAGAACGAGCCGGCCTGGATGCTGGAGTGGCGGCTGGAAGCCTATCGCCGCTGGCTGACCATGACCGAGCCGACCTGGGCGCGCGTCGACTATCCCCGGATCGATTACCAGGAGCTCTATTACTACTCGGCGCCAAAGCCGAAGAAGCAGGTCGGTTCGCTGGACGAGATCGATCCCGAAATCCTCAAGACCTACGAGAAGCTCGGCATTCCCCTGCGCGAGGTCGAAGTGCTCGAGGGCGTGGTCAGGCCCGAAGGCGAGCGCAGGATCGCCGTTGACGCTGTGTTCGATTCGGTTTCGGTCGCCACCACCTTCAAGGATGAACTGATGAAGGCCGGCGTGATCTTCATGCCGATTTCGGAGGCGATCCGCGAGCATCCCGAGCTCGTGAAGAAGTATCTCGGCTCGGTCGTGCCGACCTCGGACAATTTTTTCGCGACGCTGAACTCCGCGGTATTCTCAGACGGCTCCTTCGTCTATGTGCCGCCCGGCGTGCGCTGCCCGATGGAGCTCTCGACCTATTTCCGCATCAATGAGCGCAACACCGGCCAGTTCGAGCGCACGCTGATCATCGCCGACAAGGGGTCTTACGTCTCCTATCTCGAAGGCTGCACTGCGCCGCAGCGCGACGAGAACCAGCTGCACGCCGCCGTGGTCGAGCTGGTCGCCCTCGACGACGCCGAGATCAAGTACTCGACCGTGCAGAACTGGTATCCGGGCAACTCCGAAGGCAAGGGCGGCATCTACAATTTCGTCACCAAGCGTGGCGACTGCCGCGGCAACAATTCCAAGATCTCCTGGACCCAGGTCGAGACCGGCTCGGCGATCACCTGGAAATATCCAAGCTGCATCCTGCGCGGCGACAATTCTCGCGGCGAATTCTATTCGATCGCGATCTCGAACGGTTTCCAGCAGGTCGATTCCGGCACCAAGATGCTGCACCTCGGCAAGAACACGACGAGCCGCATCATCTCCAAGGGCATCGCGGCCGGAAAATCGCAGAACACCTATCGCGGTCTCGTCACTGCGCACCGGAAAGCCACCAACGCCCGCAACTTCACCGCCTGCGACTCGCTCCTGATCGGTGACAAGTGCGGGGCGCACACCGTGCCCTATATAGAAGCCAAGAACTCTTCGGCGACCTTCGAGCACGAGGCGACCACCTCGAAAATCTCGGAGGACGTGCTGTTCTATTGCACGCAGCGCGGCCTGTCACAGGAAGAAGCCGTCGGCCTCGTCGTCAACGGCTTCGTGAAAGACGTGCTGCAGCAACTGCCGATGGAGTTCGCGGTGGAAGCGCAGAAGCTGATCTCGATCAGCCTCGAGGGTTCAGTGGGATAGGTCCTCATCCTGAGGAGGTCGCGCAAGCGCGCCGTCTCGAAGAATGAGAGGAAGAATTTGCGTGCCACGTCCTTCGAGACGCGCCTCCGGCGCTCCCGAGGTGCGAGGAAACAACGGAAGAAGATGATGGCATTGCTTGAAGTGAAAGACCTGCACGTCCGCGTCGAGGATCGCGAGATCCTGCATGGATTGTCGCTGACCGTAAACAAGGGCGAGGTGCATGCGATCATGGGGCCGAACGGCTCCGGCAAGTCGACGCTCTCCCACGTGATCGCCGGCAAGCCCGGCTACGAGGTCACAGAGGGGGAAATCCTGTTCAAGGGCGAAGACCTGCTGGCGATGGCGCCCGACGAGCGCGCTGCCAGTGGCGTGTTTCTCGCCTTCCAGTATCCCGTGGAAATTCCCGGCGTCACCACCATGAATTTCCTGCGTACGGCCTACAACGCCCAGCGCAAGGCGCGCGGCGAAGGGGAACTGATGGCGCCGGAGTTCCTGAAGAAGGTCCGAGAGGTCGCCAAATCCCTGAACATCCCGCAGGACATGCTCAAGCGCGGCGTCAATGTCGGCTTCTCCGGCGGCGAGAAGAAGCGCAACGAGGTGCTGCAGATGGCGCTGTTCGAGCCGAGCCTGTGTATCCTCGACGAAATGGATTCCGGCCTCGACATCGACGCGCTCCGGATCGCCGCCGACGGCGTCAATGCGCTGCGTTCGGCCGACCGCGGCATGGTCGTCATCACGCATTACCAGCGGCTGCTCAACTACATCGTGCCCGACTTCGTGCACGTGATGTCGAAAGGCCGCGTGGTCAAGAGCGGCGGCAAGGAGCTGGCGCTGGAGCTGGAGGAATCCGGCTACGCCCAGTTCGAGGACGCGGCCTGACAGGAAGACGGATCTTGCGATGAACATCGCTTTGGCAAAAACCGATACCCCATCGGCTGCGGCGCGCGCCTTCGCAGCGGCGCATGGCCGGCTGCCCGGCACGGGCAGGGTGGCCGAGGTGCGCCGCCAGGCCTTCGAGGCCTTCGAGCGCACCGGCCTGCCGCACCGGCGGATCGAGGAATGGAAATACACCGACCTGCGCATGCTGATGCGCGACGTGCTGCCGCTTGCGGCCGCGCCCGATGCGGCGGCGCTGGCGCGGGCCAAGGCGGCACTGGCCGCGCATGCGATCGAGGGGACGGCCAAGCTGGTGCTGGTCGACGGCCAGTTCGTACCCACGCTGTCCGACGCGGACAAGGCAATCAGCGTGCGCTCGTTGCGCGAGGTTCTTGAGAAGGAGGCCAATGAGGCGCGTGCCGATCTGCTCGTCACCGAGCAGAGCGATCCGATGCTTTCGCTCAACGCCGCGCTCGCCACCGACGGCGTCGTGGTCGGCGTCGCCGACGGCGTGACGCTCGAGCGGCCAATCCAGATCATTCACGTCGCAACCAGCGCTTCCGCATCGATCGTGACGCGTTCGCATCTGAAGTTCGGCAAGGGCTCGCGAGCGACGTTCGTGGAAAGCTTCGTCGCTGCCGAGGGCGCCAAGGGCTATCAGGTCAATGACGCCGTGATCATCTGGATCGGCGATGGCGCGGAGCTGGCGCATGTCCGGCTAATGGCTGATGCCACTGACGCGGTGAACGTCACCTCGGGCATCATCACGGCGGGCGCCAGGGCGCAGATCAAACTGTTCAACATGACGAGCGGCGGCGCGGTCAGCCGGTTCCAGGGATTTGTCACGTTCGCGGGCGAAGGCTCCGAGCTCACGGCCAACGGCGTCAATCTGTTGAACGGCAAGCAGCACGGCGACACGACGCTGGTCGTGGACCACGCGGTGCCGCATTGCACGAGCCGCGAGAATTTCCGTGCCGTGATCGACGATCGCGCCCATTCGGTGTTCCAGGGCCGCATCATCGTGCGTCCCGACGCGCAGAAGACCGACGGCAAGATGATGACGCGGGCGCTGCTGCTGTCGGACGAGGCGGAAGCCGACAACAAGCCGGAGCTCGAAATCTTTGCCGACGACGTCACCTGCGGCCACGGCGCGACTGCCGGTGCGCTCGACGACAGCCTGCTGTTCTACCTGCGCGCCCGCGGCCTTCCTGAGAAGGAAGCGCAGGCGCTCCTGATCCAGGCGTTCGTGGGCGAGGCGATCGAGGAGATTCCCGACGAGCGCCTGCGTGAGCTGGCGATCGCAACCGCGCAGCGCTGGCTGGAGACGCGGACATGACCAGCACCGCCGATCTGAAGTCCGCCGCACGCTTGCTAGTACCCTTTGCTTTCCGAAGTTCGTAAAGGAGGTTGCCGCAGTGTCCAACGAACCTCGGAAAGCGGATACCAGCCACCCGGCGGTGCTTAACGGCTCCTACGACGTGGCGCGCGTGCGCCAGGACTTTCCGGCGCTGGCGATGCAGATCTACGGCAAGCCGCTGGTCTATCTCGACAACGCCGCCTCCGCGCAGAAGCCGAAAGCGGTGCTTGACCGCATGATGCATGCCTACACGTCCGAATACGCCAACGTGCATCGCGGCCTGCATTATCTCGCCAATGCTGCGACCGAGGCCTATGAGGGCGCGCGGACCAAGGTCGCGCAGTTCGTCAACGCGCGACGCAGCGAAGAGATCATCTTCACCCGCAACGTCACCGAAGCGATCAACCTGGTTGCCTCGTCCTGGGGCGAGCCGAATATCGGCGAGGGTGATGAGATCGTGCTCTCGATCATGGAGCACCATTCCAACATCGTGCCCTGGCATTTCCTTCGGGAGCGCCACGGCGCCGTCATCAAATGGGCTGGTGTCGACGACGACGGCAATTTCCTGATCGAGGAATTCGAAAAGCTGCTCTCACCGCGCACCAAGCTGGTCGCGATCACCCAGATGTCGAATGCGCTCGGCACGGTGGTGCCGGTCAAGGAGGTCGTGCGGATCGCGCATGCGCGCGGCATCAAGGTGCTGGTCGACGGCGCGCAAGGCGCGGTGCACCTGCCGGTCGACGTTCAGGACATCGATTGCGACTTCTATGCCTTCACCGGCCACAAGCTCTACGGCCCGACCGGCATCGGCGTGCTCTATGCCAAGCATGAGCATCTGGTCGCGATGCGGCCTTACAACGGCGGCGGCGAGATGATCCGCGAGGTTGCGCAGGACTGGGTGACCTACGGCGATCCGCCGCACAAGTTCGAGGCCGGCACCCCGCCGATCGTGCAGGCGATCGGCCTTGGGGCGGCGATCGACTATGTCGATTCGATCGGCAAGGAGCGTATCGCCGCCCATGAGCATGGCCTTTTGACCTATGCGCAGGAGCGGCTGCGCGAGATCAACTCGCTACGCCTGATCGGAACGGCGAAAAACAAGGGGCCGGTGATCTCCTTCGACGTGAAGGGCGCCCATCCCCATGACGTGGCGACCGTCATCGACCGCCAGGGGATTGCGGTGCGTGCCGGCACTCATTGCGTGATGCCGCTTTTAGAGCGGTTCAACGTCACGGCGACCTGTCGAGCCTCGTTCGGCATGTATAATACGCGGGAAGAAGTCGATCATCTGGTGCAGGCGCTGATCAAGGCGCGGGAAATGTTCGCATGACTGAGGCAGCCGACGTCAAAACCGCCAACATGGAAACCCAATCGGCGCTGCCGCCGGAAGAGACCGAGCGGCTGAGCAGCGAGATCATCGCCGCGCTGAAGACGGTGTTCGACCCGGAAATTCCGGCCGACATCTACGAACTCGGCCTGATCTACAAGGTGGAGCTCAAGGACGACCGCAGCGTCGACGTCGTGATGACGCTGACCACGCCGAACTGTCCCGCGGCGGGCGAATTGCCGACCATGGTCGAGAACGCGATCGCGAGCGTTCCCGGCGTCGGCATCGTCAATGTCAATATCGTCTGGGAACCGCCGTGGTCGCCAGAACGGATGAGCGACGAGGCGCGCCTCGTTCTCAATATGTGGTGATGCGCGCGAACGGACGTTTGGCAACAGGCAGCTGGCATTGATTTGCCGTCGGGATCGGACCACATGAACGACATGACACAGCCATCGCCCACTCCCTCCAAGGCTCCGAGGCGGCCCCGCCCGCAGGTGATGCGGCTGACCGACGCCGCGGCGCAGCGCGTGCTGGACCTGACCAAGCGGGCGGATTCCGCGATCGTCGGCATCCGCGTCGGCGTCAAGAACGGCGGCTGCGCCGGGCAGTCCTACACGGTCGAATACGCCCATGAGGTTCGGCCGACCGACGAGGTGGTCGAGGACAAAGGCGTGAAGATCCTGGTCGATCCGAAGGCCGTGCTGTTCCTCTTGGGAACGGAGATGGACTACAGGGCCGACAAGATGCAGGCGCAGTTCGTCTTCAACAATCCCAACCAGGTTTCAGCCTGCGGCTGCGGCGAGTCGGTGCAGCTCACGCCGGCCAAGGTATGACGCGCGCGGCGTCATGGACCGCGAATTCCTGATCGACCTGTTCGCAGATTTCGGTCCGGTGACGATTCGCCGGATGTTTTCCGGCTACGGCATTTCCGCCGACGGCACGAACTTCGCGCTGGCGCTGCGCGCCGGACTCTATTTCCGCGCCGACGAAGCGACGATCCCGCAATTCGAGGCGGAAGGCTCAAAGCCGTTCCAGTATCAGACTCGCGCCAGGACCGTTACCGTGAATTCGTACTGGCAATTGCCGGCGCGGCTGTTCGACGACACCGAGGAGCTGAGCGGCTGGGCGCGCGCGGCGCTGGCGGCGGCCGAGCGCGCTGCGGTGAAGAAGCGGACGAGGGCGCGCAAGGCGGTGAAGAAGCCGGGCGCCACGAAGAAGCCGGCGCCACGGAAAGCCGCGGCAAGGAAAAGCACGGCGACAGCCAAATCGGTCGGCCGCGGCGGTGCTGTCAGGCCACCTGGCTCTGGGTCTCGGCGGCGTATTCCGGGTCGACCTCGCAGATGACGCGATTGCGGCCGTTGCGCTTGGCCGCATAGAGGCAGGCGTCGGCCCGCTCGATCAGCGAGTGGGTATCGTCGCCGGCCTTCAGCATGGAGACGCCGACCGAGATGGTGACGCGTCCGAGGATTTCGCCGGTCGATTTCTTCTTCAATTCCTTCGCCATGACCGCGCGGCGGATGTGATCGGCGACGGTCAGCGCCTGGCGCAACGCGGTGTTCGGCAGCACGACCGCGAACTCCTCGCCGCCATAGCGGGCGGTGATGTCCTGGCCCTTGATGGTCTGCTTCAGCGACATGCCGACCAGCCGCAGCACCTGGTCGCCCGTGAGGTGACCGTAGGAATCGTTGAACGACTTGAAATGATCGATGTCGAACATCAGGAGCGACAGCGGCTCGCCGTTGGCGAGCGCGGTCTGCACCGCCATTTCGAGCATGCGGTCGAAATATTTGCGGTTGCCGAGGCCGGTGAGCGGATCGGTCAGGCTCTCGGCGCGGATCGCCTCGAGGCTCTGCTGCAGATTGCTGATCTCGTTCTTTGACAGGGTCAGCCGTTCTTCCAGCGCCTTGTTGGTTTCGCGCATCTCGCGCGTCGATTTGACCAGCGTTTCGACGATCGTCTTGACCTGCTCGCGGTTCTTTGCGCCGGCAAGCTTCTCGGTCGCGCCGCTCAGGCTCGCGTCGTAGCTTGCCGACATGCCGAGCGCATCGGTGAGCAGCCGCATCACGTCATCGATCTCGCCGATCACGCGCGCGCCGACCTTGTCGATGCGGTCGGTGGTTTTCAGGTGAGAAAGATAGGTTTCGTAGATCTGCTCGAGGTCGGCCTCGGTCAGCTTGCCGTTGCGCGCCAGCGTCTCGTTGATGATCTTGTTGAGCGGCGCGTTGTAGCCGGTCGCGTAGACGTACCAGATCTCATAGTTGCGGGGCACTGCGGTCTGTCGCAGGGACTTGATCTGGCCGAGAGCAACTTCGGCAAAGGCCATCGTGCGTTCGTGTTCGTCGAGCACCTTGACCACGGAACATGTCCCCATAGCGCAGCAGGGCGCCGCGCAGCAATCGCCCAAATTATTGTGGTCACGCTAATGGAGGAGAATGAATGACCGGTAAACAGGGAACCTCCGCGCGGCTCGCGCGATCAGGCGCGCGCGCGCACCGGACGCAGCAGGAACGCCGGAAGGTGTGAATGATCACCCGGCTCGGGGTCGGCCTCGCGTGGCGCGCGGCGCGGCTCGCGTGTCGGCGCCGGCGGGCGCGGACTGGCAACTTGCGGCTGCGCGCCGCCGTTGCGCGCACCGTTAGCGTGTCGCGGCGTCCGCTCGCGGCGTGGCTTGCGGCCGCCGCGTGATCCTTCACCTGCGCCTTCGCGCGAACGGTGCTCGCGCGGTTGATCGGCTTCGTCGGACGCGGTGTGGCCGACGTCGCCGCTTTCGGCGCGCGGGATCGCCTGTCCGATCAGCTTCTCGATCGCGGCGATGGATTTGGTGTCGAGTGAGGTCACGATCGAAATCGCGGTGCCGGCGCGGCCGGCGCGGCCGGTACGGCCGATGCGATGGACGTAATCGTCGGGATGGTGCGGTACGTCGAAATTGAAGACGTGGCTGACTTCGGGAATATCGAGGCCGCGGGCGGCAACGTCGGAGGCGACGAGCAGCGGCAGCTCGCCTTTGCGGAACTGGTCGAGCGCGGCCATGCGCGCCGGCTGGTCCATGTCGCCATGCAGGGCGCCGACGCTGAAGCCGTGCTTCTGCAGCGACTTGTAAAGGACCGCGACTTCGCGCTTGCGGTTGCAGAAGATGATCGCGTTCTTGAGGTCCTTGGCGTCGCGCAACAGGCGGCGCAACACGTCGCGTTTGTCGTGCGCTTCGCGCCCGGCGCGCACCTGCGATTGCGTCACCGTGACGGCGGCGGTGGCCGGCCGTGAGACCTCGACCTTTTCGGGATTGTGCAGGAACTGCTCGGTGACGCGGCGGATTTCCGGCGGCATCGTCGCTGTGAAGAACAGCGTCTGGCGGGTGAAGGGAACGAGCTTGCAGATGCGCTCGATGTCGGGGATGAAGCCCATGTCGAGCATGCGGTCGGCTTCGTCGATCACCAGCAGCTCGACGCCGGTGAGCAGTAGCCCGCCGCGCTCGGTATGGTCGAGCAACCGGCCGGGCGTTGCGATCAGGACGTCGACGCCGCGCGTCAATTTGATGTCCTGGTCGCCGAAGGAGACGCCGCCGATCAGGAGTGCAACGTTGAGCTTCTGGCCGGCGCCATATTTGTCGAAACTCTCCTTGACCTGCGCGGCGAGCTCGCGGGTCGGCTCCAGGATCAGCGTGCGGGGCATGCGTGCCCGTGCGCGGCCTTTCTCCAGGATGGTGAGCATGGGCAGCACGAAGGCTGCGGTCTTGCCGGTTCCGGTCTGGGCGATGCCGAGCACGTCACGGCGTGCCAGCACATGGGGGATCGCCTGTTCCTGAATGGGAGTAGGGGTGGTGTAGCCCGTAGCTGCAACTGCCGCGAGCACCTTGTCGGATAAACCGAGATGAGAAAAGGACATCGAGCCTCTATTCGAAACCGCCGTCTGGATTCGAGGGTAAAAAGGCTGTCGCGTATGACCCCGAAACGGCGTGCTCTTGAAAAGCTCTGGGGTTCTAACTGACGCTGACGAGCGGCTCGCTCAGGGGAATCGGTCTTTCGATCCGAGGCCGCATTGAGGGGCAACATAGGGTCGAAATGGCCAAAGTCAACGTCGGAACAGCCGTATGAGCGAAAAAGCTTAATGTTTCCGCACAAATAACGCGGCTTTTGTCATTCCGCCTTCAAAAGGCGCCCCGATTCCCGCGCAGACGGCTTGAAGATGTGGCAAGAATGGCTGCGGCCTTGGGGCCGAGCTTCTGCGCGGCCTTGTCGGCCTGTGGCCGAAATTCCTGCCCTATCTGCTGAGCTTCACCGTGCTCGGCTGCGCTGGCTTGCCAACGTCGAGGTGCGCAGCTGCGCCGACTATTTCAACCGCGAATACGTCACGTACATCTGCGCCGCCGGCAATTGTCGGCGGTCATGCTGGTGATCTCGTCACTGCTCGCCATCGCCTGCAGTTTCGTCGATTCGACGCTGGCGCTGTGGGCGCTGGCGCTCAATTTCGCCGTGCCGCTGGTACGGCGCTGGACCGTCCGCAATGCCGGGACTGATCCGGCGTCCCGGCCGGACGCAAGCGCTTGAACCGGCCGCCCCAATAGGCAGACTACCGCAGGGGTTTTCGCCGGCATCGCCGGCGTCGGTCGGTGAGGTCGGAAATCGGATGAAATTCATGTCCTTCAGGGCCGCACTGGTCGCGTGCCTGTTGATGCTGGGCGCGCCGGCGCACGCGGAAAAGCGCGTTGCGCTTGTCGTCGGCAATAACGACTACCGCAACGTTCCCAAGCTGCAGAAGGCGGTGAACGATGCCCGCACCATGGGCGACACGCTGAAGCGGCTCGGCTTTACCGTCATGGTCGCGGAGAACCTGAACAGGCAGGGCTTCTCCGAAGCGCTGCTGGCCTTCGACAAGGCGGTCGATTCCGGCGATACCGCCTTCTTCTTCTATGCCGGCCACGGCTTCGAGATTGCCGGGCAGAATTTCCTGCTGCCGATCGACGTGCCGGCAGCGACCGAAGGCCAGGAAGAACTGGTGCGCGATGCCTCGGTGCTCGCCGATCGCATCATCGAGCGGCTGCAGAACAAGAAGGTCCGCACCTCGATCCTGGTGTTCGACGCCTGCCGCAACAACCCGTTCGAGCGGGCAGGCACGCGGGCGGTTGCCGGCGGCGGCGGGCTTGCGCCGATGACGCAGCTGCCCGAAGGCGTGTTCTCGGTGTTCTCGGCAGGCCCGCGCCAGACCGCGCTCGATCGGCTGTCGAACGACGATGCCAATCCCAATTCGGTGTTCACGCGCACCTTCGCCAGGGAGCTGCTGCAGCCGGGCGAGAACCTCGTGCAGGTGGCTCAACATACCCGGCGTCTGGTCAGCGAGATGGCCGAGACGGTCAGCCATAAGCAGATCCCGGTCTATTTCGACCAGATGGTCGATGATGTCTTCCTGAACGGCAGAGCGAAGGATCAGCCTGAGGCGGCAAAACCGCCTGAGGCGCCCGCGCAGAAGGTCGCCGCCTTGCCGCCGGTATCGGTGCCGCGGGTGGCGCCGCAAAATGACTCGGTCAACGCGCCGATCGCGATGTTCTCGCGTCACAATGGCGGCTGGACGGTGGTGTTCTCGATCGCCGATCCCGCGCTCGGCATTTCATGGCGCATGGGCGAGAGCGGTGACTTCCGCGAGACCGGCTTCCTCGATACGCTCGACCCGCGCACCCGCAAGCGCATGCCCAATCCCGCGATCGAGCTGGCCGCCGACGCGCCGGCTGCCACCATCCAGGTCCGCTATGTCGATGCGTCGGGGGAGATTCAGGGCCCGTTTCCGATCAAGTTCGACCCCGAGGCGGCGCTGATCCGCGACCAGCGCAAGATCCTGGACATGACCGCGACGAGCTGGCTGTCGTTTCGCGAGTTCAACGGCCTCCTGGTCTACTACACCCACCTGATGTCCTACCGCTGCGCGATCAGGGAGGTGCGGATCGGCGTCGACAGCGCGGTGCCCGACCGGGTGCTGAAGATGCCGCCCTGCGATCCCAGGGACCCCAGCGTCATCCCCCACGACGCCCAGCCCTACCTGAAGCTCTCGCCTGGGACGCAGTTCGTTTCGGTGGAACTCACCTATCGCGACGGAAGCGTCTCGGAAATCAAGAGTTTTCGCCGTTAACTTGTCGCTAACCCATTGGAACTGTGGCTGAATTGGGGCGAGCGGTCGAGTTCGTTTATGGCCAGGTGTTGCTATGCGGCGACAGCAATTTGGCCGAATCCGGGTAGTGTGCCCCTTGATTGAAGGCGAGCTTTGAGAGGTTCTAGTGAAGAAGAAACTGATGCTGAGTGCCATCGCTGTGATGGCTTTTGCGGGCAATGCAATGGCCGCCGATCTGGCCGCGCGCCCCTATACCAAGGCGCCGCCTCCGGTGGTTGCTCCGATTTATAACTGGACCGGCTTCTACATCGGTGTGAACGGTGGTGGTGGCTGGGGCGACTCGCGCTGGCAGTTCGCTGCGGCGCCGTTCAACACCAACCACAACACGTCGGGTGGCATGGCTGGTGGCCAGATCGGCTACAACTGGCAGGTGACCCCGAGCTGGGTCCTCGGCCTCGAGGCTGATGGCGATTGGGCCGACATTAACGGCTCGACCACGTGCCCGGCTGGTCCGCTCACCGCCTGCTCGACCAACACCCGTTCGCTGGCCTCGTTCCGTGGCCGCGTGGGCTGGGCAGTGAACAACGTGCTGTTCTACGGCACGGCTGGCGCTGGCTATGCCAACACCCGCTACAACGCGCTGCCGGCCGTCGGGACCATCGGCACCTTCTCGTCGGATCGCTGGGGCTATGCCGCCGGCGCTGGCGTCGAGTGGGGCTTCGCTCCGAACTGGAGCGCGAAGGTTGAGTACATGCACTACGGCTTCGACACTGCCACGGCGCCGATCGGAACGCTGGGCGGGCTCGGCACCGCCGCGCTTCGTCTCGACATCGACACCGTCAAGGCCGGCATCAACTACCGCTTCAACTGGGGCGGCCCGGTTGTCGCCAGGTACTGATCCAAATACTGATCGGCTGATCGGTTAGGCCAAAGTGAAAGCCCCGGGCGAAAGCCCGGGGCTTTTCTTTTGCGAGCTGTTCCGGCCTGGTCGGGCCTAGCCCATGATCGAATAGCCGCCGTCGACCGGGATCGCCGCGCCCGTCACGAAATCCGACGCAGACGAAGCGAGAAACACCGCGATGCCGGCGAATTCGCCGGCGGTGCCCCATCGCGCCGCCGGTGTGCGCGCGAGCACGCGCTCGTTGAGGCCGCCGATCTCCTCGCGGGCACGCCTGGTCAGGTCGGTGTCGATCCAGCCGGGCAGCACCGCGTTGACCTGAATGTTGTCGGCCGCCCAGGCGCAGGCACAGGCGCGCGTGAATTGCACGATTCCACCCTTGCTCGCGGCATAGGCGGGCGCAAAGCCCGCGCCGAAGATCGACATCATTGAACCGATATTGATGATCTTGCCGGCACCAGTGGTCTTCATCGCGCGATGAGCCGCCTGCGAGCACAGGAATGCGCTGGTCAGGTTGGTCGCCATCACTTCGTTCCATTCGTTCAGCTCAAGCGTATGCGGCGGCTTTCGGATGTTGATGCCGGCGTTGTTGACGAGGATGTCGATCCGTCCGAGCTCGCGCTCGACGCGGGCGACCATGGCGTCCACCGCAGCCTTGTCGGTGACATCGGCGGCGACGGCGATGGCGCTCACGCCGCGCCCGGCGAGATCGGCAACCGCCGCGACTGACTTGGCCTGGTTGCGGCCGACCACGGCGATCGCCGCTCCAGCATCGGCGAGGCCGCGCGCCATGCCGAGCCCGATGCCGCCATTGCCGCCGGTGACGATGGCGACCTTGCCCCTGAGATCGAACGGCTGCGATGTCATCGTTGCTCTCCGAATGGATGTCAGCGCTTGCTTTGCCAGACCAGCACGAGGCCAAGCGCCGCCAGCGCCGCGCCATAGCCGGCCCACTGGATCTGGTTGATCATGAAGCTCTGACGCGGCCAGGTGACCAGCCCGAGGCCCTGTCCGATCCAGAGCAGGCCGATCGCAAGCGCAATCAACCCCACGACCAAGAGCCAGTTGCGCATGACCTCACTCCGCCATCGCCGGGCCGCGAGGCCCGGACATCCGAATGATTGGCTTAACCGTAGCGGTCAGATGCCGGCATGGCCAGCGGTGGCCGCGGCAAAGGGGAGGGGCGCGCTTAATGTGCGGTGGGAAGCATTGTCCCACCCGTTGTGATGGTCGCAGGCGGCGGTCTCAAGGCTTTTGGCCGCCAGCCGCGCGCAATAAAAAAGCCCCGGCCGCAGGCCGGGGCTTTTGTACTGCCGATTTCAGCAGAGATCAGTACTTCGCGACGACCGGGCCGGTCCAGTTGAAGCGATAGACCAGCGAGGTGCTGATGGTCTGCACCAGCGGCTTGAACCGGATCGAGTCGGCCGCCAGCACGTTGGTGCCGTCGACGCGTTCGGCAATAGTCTGGTGGTCGTAGTAGGCAGCACGGTACTCGGTCTTCATGAACCAGCCGGGCGCAGTGATGCCGAAGAAGTTCAGGCTGTTTTCGACGCCGCCGCCGACGAACCAGCCATTACGGTTGAAGGAGTCGGTGTGGAGGCCAGCCCGAGTGCCAGCGAGCGCGTCCACAAGCGAGGTACCGGACCAGTGAGAGCCGGAGTAACCGGCGTTGACATAGGAGAGCACGCTCGGCGCAACGAGATAGCCGAGACGACCACCAACAGCCCAAGCGTCCTGCATCTTGATGGTGCCGGAGACGAAGGTGTCCAGATCCTGGACGGTGCCGCGGATGCTGCCAAACTGGCCGTCGGCGAACAGACCAAACACCCAGGGGCCGTTGAACTGCCAGTCATAGCCGAGGCCCACGGTGCCGAACCAGCCGTCGCCGCCCGTGCGCTGGTTGATGCCCACCGGCAGGCCGCCCGGGTTGCGCACCGGATTGCTGTCGGCATCCCAAATGCCGCCGCCGGCGCCGCCGAAAATGTAGAAACCGGTCCAGTTGTAGGCCGGCGCGACCATGGGCGGAGCCTTGGTGTAGGGCCGGGCCGCGAGATCGGCGGCCATGGCGTTACCAGTAAATGCCGCCACAGCGGACAGAGCGAGCAAGAGCTTCTTCATGTTAAATCCCCAGAACTATAGCGTTCGTACCGCGGTGACTGCATCCAAGGCGCCGATTCCCGGTGCCCATTGGACTCAACTATAGCGGGATGCGGCAAAATTGCTGTTGCAACACAAGCACAGTGATCGGAAAACGGTCCGGGCCCTTACGGGGGTCGTAGCCCCCGGAACTGCCAAAAACCGTGGAAACGGGGCCGAAATCTCCCGATCGGCACCCAACGGCCAGCAAGCGGAACAGGGGGCCTGTCAGACGTCCAGCAGGTCGTCGCTGGCGAACTCGGCCTTTTCGGAGATGAAGGCGAATCGGGCCTCGGCCTTGGTCCCCATCAGGCGTTCGACCGAATCGGCGGTGCCTTCGCGGTCGTCGGCCAGCAGCACCACCCGCAAGAGCATCCGCTTGGCCGGGTCCATGGTGGTTTCCTTGAGCTGCGCCGGCATCATTTCGCCAAGCCCCTTGAAGCGGCCGACCTCCACCTTGGCATTGGCGTTGAACGCGCTCTTGAGCAACTTCTCCTTGTCGGCGTCGTCGCGGGCATAGACCGTCTTGCTGCCGTGGGTGAGGCGATAGAGCGGCGGCACCGCGAGATAGAGATGACCCTCGTCGATCAGCCGCGGCATCTGGCGATAGAAGAAGGTGATCAGGAGCGAGGCGATGTGGGCGCCGTCGACGTCGGCATCGGTCATGATGATGATCCGCGAATAGCGCAGATCCTCTTCGCGGTAATGCGCGCCCGTGCTGCAGCCGATCGCCTGCATCAGGTCGGCGAGCTGGGCGTTCGCGGTCAGCTTGTCCTTGCCGGCGGATGCGACGTTGAGGATTTTGCCGCGCAGCGGCATCACTGCCTGGGTCTTGCGGTCGCGCGCCTGCTTGGCGCTGCCGCCTGCCGAATCGCCCTCGACGATGAAGAGTTCGGAGCCCTCCTGTGCGCTGTTGGTGCAGTCGGCGAGCTTGCCCGGAAGCCGCAGCTTCTTCACCGCGGTCTTGCGCGAGATTTCCTTTTCCGCGCGCCGCCGCAGCCGCTCCTCGGCGCGCTCGACCACGAAATCCAGCAGCTTGTTCGCTTGCAGCGGATTGCCCGACAGCCAATGGTCGAACGGGTCCTTGATCGCCTGCTCGACAATGCGCTGCGCTTCGGCGGTGGCCAGGCGATCCTTGGTCTGGCCCTGGAATTCCGGCTCGCGAACGAACACGCTGAGCATCACGGCGGCGCCCACCATCACATCCTCGGAGGTGACGCCCGCGGCGCGCTTGCTCTGACCGATGCGCTCGGCGTGGTCTTTCAGTCCGCGCAACAGCGCACTGCGCAGACCCGATTCATGAGTGCCGCCGTCAGGCGTCGGCACCGTGTTGCAGTAGGAGGAAAGGAAGCCATCGGCGTCCGCCGTCCACGCCACCGCCCATTCGCAGGCGCCATGGGCACCGTTGCGCCCCGACTTGCCGGAAAAGATGTCCGGATGCACCAGCGTGTCGGCGTGGATCGCAGCTCCAAGAAAATCCTTCAGCCCGCCGGGAAAGTGGAAGCTGTCCTCTGCCGGAACATCCTCGATGCCCTTGAGCAGTTCCGGCGCGCAGCGCCAGCGGATCTCGACGCCGCCGAACAGGTAGGCCTTCGAACGGCTCATCTTGAACAGGCGCTGCGGCTTGAACGTCGCCTTGGCGCCGAAGATGTCGGTATCCGGCTTGAATCGGATCCTGGTGCCGCGGCGGTTGTTGACCTTGCCGAGATCCTCGAGCTTGCCCTTGGGGTGGCCGCGCTCGAACACCATGCGGTAGAGCTTCTGGCTGCGCGCGACCTCGACTTCGAGCCGCGAGGACAGCGCGTTCACCACGGACACGCCGACGCCATGCAGGCCGCCGGAAGTCTCGTAGACCTTGGAATCGAATTTGCCGCCCGAATGCAGCGTGCACATGATGACTTCGAGCGCCGACTTTTTCGGGAATTTCGGATGCGGATCGACCGGAATGCCGCGGCCATTGTCGGTGACGGTGAGGAAGCCGTCGGCCGAGAGCTCGACCTCGATGAAGCTGGCGTGACCCGCAAGCGCCTCGTCCATCGAGTTGTCGATGACCTCGGCGAACAGGTGGTGCAGCGCCTTCTCGTCGGTGCCGCCGATATACATGCCGGGCCGGCGGCGGACCGGTTCCAGTCCCTCCAGCACCTCGATGTCGGCCGCGGTATAGCCGGATTCGGCGCTGGCAGCGCGGGAGGCGACCTTTGCCGGGCTGCGTCCCTTGCCCTCGCCGGCGCCGAACAGGTCGCGCGCGGAATTGGTTTTTGCAACTGATTTCAATGGTTTGGACATGGCTCTTCAGGTTTGCGCGCAAAAGGCGCGGACGAATCGATTTAGCCTGACTATGCCATGGATGCACTGAAAAGATGACCGCAGCGGTTCACGCCTGGGCGGTGCGGAACACGATCGCCGCGAACAGAGCCATGGCCAGCAGCACGATCAGCGAACCCAGAATCGGGATCGCGACCAGCGCTTCGCCCTTCAGGATGACGAGCGCGACGCCCGCCGGAAAAACGATCGAGCCGATGATATGTAGCCAGCCCTGGACCTTGGCGAGCGTTCCTTTTCCGGCGTCGGGAACGAGCCTGTAGTAGAGGCCGAACACGAACAGGAGGACGCCGCCGATCAGATTGAGGTGGGCATGCGCCGGCCCGAGCACGAAGTCCTGCCGAATACCCATGGCGATGCCGCCGAGCATGCCGACAAGCAGAATCACCGTGCTCGCGCACATCATCACTGATCCGATCATTCAGGGGCCTTTCTGTCGAATTGAGGGATTGAAAGCCGGTGGATCGAAAGCGGGCGCTCACAATCAATATCTCGTTGGCCGTTGTGACTTGAAGTCGCGCAACGGACCGGCTTACCTGCTTTAGGCTGCGGGGCCGCAAAAAGGTTCAACGATCGCGTCGGGACAAGAAAGCGTCTGGAATGGAAGATTTTGCGCACGCCATGGCCGACTTCGTGCGCAACCATCAGGTATGGGCCGCGCCGATTGTGCTGGTGCTGGCTTTCGGCGAGTCGCTCGCCTTCATCTCGCTGTTGATTCCTGCCTGGGGCGCGCTGGTGGCGATCGGGGCGCTGATCGGCGCGAGCGGCATCAGCTTCTGGCCGGTGTGGCTCGCCGGCGGCGTCGGGGCTGCGCTCGGCGATTGGGTCTCCTACTGGTTCGGCTATCGCTACAAGGAGCACGTCGCGCAGATGTGGCCATTGTCGCGCTACCCGGAAATCCTGCCGCGCGGCGAGGCCTTCGTGCAGACCTGGGGAGTGCCGAGCATCTTCATCGGACGGTTCTTCGGACCGCTGCGGGCCTCGGTGCCGCTCGCGGCCGGTATCTTCGAAATGCCCTACTGGCAATTCCAGGTTGCCAATTTCGTTTCCGCCCTGGTCTGGTCGGCGGCGCTGCTGTTGTTCGGCGACGTCATCGCGCAGGTCATGGAATGGCTGTGGCGCACGGTGTGATCCGCAAGGCTTGAGACGGGCACAGTCCGTGACCCCACAGGGTGGTTCGCGGCGGGGCGCTTTCCGCGGTCGCACCTTGTGCTGAAGGCTGTTAGTCTCGCAGGACAACAACGGTGCAACCGTTGGAAACGGGATCGTCAGGGGAGGATAGGGTATGGAGATTTCACGACGTGATGCCTTGGCCGGCGCCGCCGCGCTGGCGGCAGCGCCAATGCTGGCTGCAAACGACGCCAAGGCGGCCGCGCCGATCGTCGACAAGCAGGCGCCGAGTTTCTATCGCTACAAGGTCGGCGATATCGAGGTCACGGTGGTGTCCGACGGCAGGTTCACGTTCCCGCTGGAGGATTCCTTCATCCTCAATGCCAGGAAGGATGAGATCAACGCCGCGCTGGAAAAGGCCTTCCTGCCGCGCGACGTCTTCACGATCTATTTCGCGCCGCTGGTGATCAATACTGGCGGCAAGCTCGTCGTGATCGACACCGGCAACGGACCGGTGGCCAAGGTCAACAACAAGGGCAGCAACGGCCTGCTTGTCGAGAACATGGTCGCCGCCGGCTTCGATCCGAAGGCGGTCGACATGGTGGTGATCTCGCATTTCCATACCGATCATGTGAACGGCCTGCTCGCGGCCGACGGCACGCCGGCCTTTCCCAATGCCGAGGTGCTGGTGCCGGCGGCCGAATGGAAGTTCTGGATGGATGACGGCGAGATGAGCCGCGCGCCCGCCGGGCGCATGCAGGGCCTGTTCAAGAACAACCGCAACATTTTCGACGCCGCCTTGAAGCGGAAGGTCACGCCCTACGAATGGAACAAGGAGGTGGCGCCGGGACTGCTCGCGGTCGAGACCATAGGCCACACGCCGGGCCATACCTCCTATGTGCTGTCGTCGGGCTCCGGCAAGGTGTTCATCCAGTCGGATGTGACCAACAACCCCAATCCGTTCGCGACCCACCCGGGCTGGCACGCCTTCTTCGACCAGGATGCCGACATGGCCGAGAAGACCCGGCGCCGGATCTACGACATGGTGGTGGCCGAGAAATTGCTGGTGCAGGCCTTCCACTATCCGTTCCCCGGGCTCGCCCATCTGGAGAAGGACGGCGATGGCTACCGGGTGGTGCCGATGCCCTGGAATCCGACCATCTGAAACCTTGACGGGAAGGGGGCGCGGCCTTATAGCCGCGCCCATGATCAAGATCGCGACCATTCCCGCCGCCCGCCGTCGCCGCGCTTTCGCGGTTCGGGCGATCGTCTGCGTCTAGAGATCATCGCCTCTGCCGCCGGAAACCTCTCCCGCGGCGCTCTCCTTTCAGAAACGCGGTCGGTCCGGCGGCTCCTCTCAAGCAAGCAGGAGTTTGACGATGTATACGCCGCCGATGTTCAAGCCCGACCGCACCGCGAGCCTCGCCTTCGCGCAGGCCCGCGGTTTCGGCCTCGCCTGCGCGTGGGACGGCAAGAAGCCGGTCGCATCGTTGCTGCCTTTCTATCTCGATCATGCCGAGGACGGCACGCCGCAGGCGTTCTTTCATCTCGCCCGTCACAATCCCCTGATAGCTCTCGCGGACGGGACGTCGTCCTGGCTACTCGCCGTCACCGGCGCGGATGCCTATGTATCGGCTGACTGGTATGTTTCGCCGGATCAGGTGCCGACCTGGCTGTACCAGGCCGTGCATCTGACGGGGCCCGTGCGCCGGCTGTCGGACCACGAGCTTGCGGTGCAGGTCGATGCGCTCAGCGCCAAGTTCGAGCAGCGGCTTCTGCCAAAGCGGCCCTGGACTTCGGGAAAGATGACGCCGGCGCGGCTGGAGGCGATGAAAAAGGCGATTGTGGGCCTGCAGATGACGATTTCCGAGGTGGTAGGCAGCTTCAAGCTCAATCAGCACAAGTCGGAAGCTGACTATGCGGCGGTCGCAAACGCGCTCGCGTCCCGGCCTGAGGCGGCATCGCGGGAGATCGCGCAACTGATGCGCGAGGCGCGGGCGGAAGCCTTTGCCAGCGAAACGAGCAGCGTCGAAAGGACCGTGTCATGACCCTCGCCGACACCCACCAGCCGCGGACCGGCGACACCACGAAGCGGACGGTCTTCGTCGATGGCGCCGCCGGAACCACGGGCCTCGGCATTCAGGAGCGGCTTCGCCAGCAGAATGACGTCGTGGTGAAAAGCATCAGCGATGACAAGCGCAAGGATGCCGGCGCCAAGCGCGCGCTCATGGCGGAGGTCGATCTTGTCATCCTGTGCCTGCCCGATGACGCCGCGAAAGAGACGGTTGCGTTGATCGACGGCATGGGGGCCGCGGCCCCCAAGGTCCTCGACGCCTCGACGGCATTCCGTGTCGCCAGCGATTGGACGTACGGCTTTCCGGAGCTTGCGCCAGACCAGGCGGACAAGATACGGGCGGCGCGAAAAGTCTCCAACCCCGGCTGCTATCCGACCGGCGCGATTGCGCTGTTGCGGCCGCTCGTCGACGCCGGCCTGCTGCCCGCGGATTATCCCGTCACCGTCAACGCGGTCAGCGGCTATTCGGGCGGCGGCAAGTCGATGATCGCAAGCTTCGAAGGCGGCACTGCGCCGGCCTTCGAGCTCTACGGCCTCGGCTTCGAGCACAAGCACATTCCGGAGCTGCAGCTTTATTCGAAGCTCGCGCGGCGGCCGATCTTCATTCCGTCTGTCGGCAACTACCGGCAGGGCATGCTGGTCTCGGTGCCGCTGCAACTCGACACGCTGCCGGGCAAGCCTTCAGGGGCCGCGCTGCAGGCCGCGCTGGCGAAGCACTATGCCGGGAGCACCTACGTCCCGGTCATGCCGCTGCAGAACGAGGCGGCGCGAAGCGGGCGGATCGAGCCCGAGGCGCTCAACGAGACCAACAACCTCGAGCTGTACGTTTTCGCCAGCGACAAGCACGATCAGGCGGTGCTGGTCGCGCGTCTCGACAATCTCGGGAAGGGTGCCTCCGGTGCCGCCGTGCAGAACATGCGGCTGATGCTGGGCCTTGCCGAGAAGTAGCGGCGTCGTGGACGACGAGACGCTGCAATTCTATCGGCGCAATGCGGAAAGCTACGCCGCCTGGGCGAAGGCGCCATCGACCCGGCTCGTCCGCTTTCTGACGCTTGTGCCCTCGGGCGGGGCGATCCTCGAGCTTGGCTGCGGTGCCGGCAACCATGCGGTGGAAATGCTCGCGCGCGGCTTTGCCGTGCGGATAACCGACGGCTCGCCGGAAATGGCTGAGGTTGCGGCGCGCCGCCTCGGCCATCCCGTGGAAACGCTGCTGTTCCATGAGCTCGACGAGCGCGGCGCCTATGACGGTGTGTGGGCGAGCGCCTGCCTGCTGCACGTGCCGCGCGACGAGCTGGTCGAGGTGCTGGCGCGCATCCGCCGCGCGCTGAAGCCGCGCGGCGTGTTCTATGCCAGCTACAAGATCGGCGGGGGCGGCGGCGGGCGCGACAGCCTTGGCCGCTACTACAACTACCCCTCGGCGGACTGGCTACGGGCCAGCTACGGCGAAGCCGGCCCGTGGGAGGTGCTTTCCTCCGACACCGGCGAGATCAAAAGCTTCGACGATGCGCCGGCGACGATGCTGCACCTGACCGTCCGCAAAAAGTACGCGTAACGCGCGCTCAGAGCAGTCCGAAGATCGCCAGCGCCAGTACCGCCTGGGCGAGGAAGCCGACGGTGAAGGCGAGCGTCCGGAACACCGGCAGGCCGAGCGTATAGACGATAATGTGCGCAACGCGGGCCCAGAAATAGACCGCGCAGGCGAGCACCGTCCATTTGGTCGAATAGTCGACCGCGTTGAGGATCAGGACCAGGGGGGCGAAGATGATGAGGTTTTCCACCGCATTGTCATGGGCGAACATCAACCGCGTCGCCCATTCCGCATGCGGCTTGTCGTTGCGCGAGGGGTTGGCCATCGCGCCGGTAAGGCCACGGATCTGGGTGCGGTTGATGATGTAGGGGACCCACAACAGCCCCGTCAGAATGACCGTCAGCGTCAGCCAGAACAATTCGCGCGTCATCGCCTATCCCCTCGGTTGAGTCGGAATCTCCCCAGGGAGAGTTTATACCTCAAGCATGAAGGTTCGCGCTATGCGCGAACGCGGACGTAGCTGCCGGGCGCGTCTTCGATCGGCGGCGACGCCTCGCTGCCGACCGGCCGCGCCGGGACCGCTTCGGCGTCGATGCTTTCGAGCCAGGCGCGCCAATCCGGCCACCAGGACCCCTTGTGTTCCTGCGCGTTCTTGAGCCAGTCCGCGACCGTGACATCCTTGACGTTGTCGTTGGTCCAGAACTGGTACTTGCCCGACGACGGGGGATTGACGACGCCGGCGATATGGCCGGAGCCGGACAGCACGAATTTCACCGGGCCGCCGAAGAACTGCGAGCCGTACAGCACGGATTCCGCAGGTGCAATATGGTCCTCGCGCGTCGCCAGGTTGTAGACCGGAACCTTTACCTTCGAAAGGTCGAGCAGCGTGTTGTCGAGCACCATGGTGCCCGTGGAAAGGCGGTTCTCGAGATAGCAGTTGCGCAAGTAGTAGGAATGATTGGACGCCGGCATGCGCGTGGCGTCCGAATTCCAGTGCAACAGGTCGAACGAGGAGGGCGGCTGTCCCTTCAAATAGTTGCTGACCACGTAGGACCAGATCAGCTCGTTGGAGCGCAGCATGTTGAAGGCCATCGCCATCTTGCTGCCCTCGAGCACGCCGCGCGCCTCCATGTCGCGCTCCAGCGCGGTGATCTGGTCCTCGTCGACGAAGACGAGGAGATCGCCGGCGTGGGTGAAGTCGACCTGCGCGGCAAAGAAGGTCGCCGAGGTCACGCGCACCCGCCGCTTCTCGGCGAGCCAGGCAAGCGTCGCCGCAAGCAGCGTGCCGCCGACGCAATAGCCGGCGGTATGCACCTTCATCTCGCCCGTGACCTTCTCGATCACGTCCATCGCCACGAGCGGGCCTTCCTTCATGTAGTCGGCAAAGCCCTTTTGCCCGAGCTCCCTGTCCGGGTTGACCCAGGAGATCACGAACACCGTGATGCCCTGGTCGACGCACCATTTGATGAAGGATTTTTCCGGGCGCAGGTCGAGGATGTAGAACTTGTTGATCCAGGGCGGCACGATCAGGAGCGGCGTGCGCAGCACCTTCTCGGTGGAAGGCTCGTACTGGATGAGCTGCATCAGCTCGTTCTGGTAGATCACCTTGCCCGGCGTCATCGCCATGTTGACGCCGACCTCGAGGTTCGCGGGGTCGGACTGGCGGATGCGCAGCGTGCCGCGGCCGGCTTCGATGTCCTCCGCCAGCATGGTCATGCCGCGCGCGAGGTTGTTGGCGTTCGATGACAGCGTCTCGCGCAGCACTTCCGGATTGGTGAGGACGAAATTGGACGGCGCCAGCGCGTTGGTGATCTGCTGGACGTAGAACTCGGCCTTCTGGCGCGTATGCGCGTCGAGCCCCTCCGCATCGCGCACCAGGTCCTGCGCCCAGCGCGTGGTCAAAAGATAAAGCTGCATCACGAAGTCGAAGAACTGGTTCGACTTCCATTCGGGGTCCTTGAAGCGCTTGTCGCGTGGCGACGGCTCGATCGCCGGCGCGACGGCTTCGCCCGCCAGCCGCCGTACCGCCGTGCCCCAGAGGTCGAGGTAGTCTTTCGCGATCCGGGTCTGCAGCTCCGAGGAGCGGGCGTTGTCGCCCATCCAGTATTCGGCGACGGCGCCGAACGTCTTGATCACCTCGGCAAGCTCGGCCGGCGGCTTGTCCTTGATCTCGGTGGTCGGTTTCAGATAGGCGGCAAGCGCCCGGCCGGTGCTCTCCATCGCCCGCGCCACGTTCAGCGCAAAGGCTTCGGGATCGAATGTCTTGACTGGCTTGGCTTCGGCCGTGACCTCGTTCATGGGCCCGACACTATCGTCTCGCTGCGGCTTCGTCACCGCGGCGTCGTGGCCGGTTGCTTCTCGGTTAATGTCGGCCATGGGCGTGCTGCACTGCGACAAGCGATCTTGGTTCTGACACATTGACGGCTCAACGGGTATAGTAACGTTCCAGCCTCTAATCGTTTTCGACGACATTTGGTTTGGGTTTGATCAACCCTTGATTCAAGATGCGGGCCATCAACAAGATATCGGCCATCGAGGGGCGTAAGGGGTCTTAAGGGGGCGAGGACGGTCGCGAATGTCGGCAGGGCTGCAAAGCAGAGCGGTTGCGCTCGGCCTGTTGCTGGCGGCGGGCATCGCGTTGTCCGGCTGCGCGAGCACGGTTGCCGAGCTGCCGGCGGTCGGCACCCCCGCCGACGCGCCGCCGCCCTCAAAAGAGGCAAGCGGGTATCTGCCGGTGCACGATATGCCGCCCGACCGCGAGGCGGCGGTGATCCCGCCGAACGAACGGGCCAAGATCGAGGCCGAGCTGATCAAGGCGCGCGACCGCCAGGCCGTTAAGGACAATCCCCAGAACGCCAACGCCTCCGCCAAGCGATCCGATTAGGGTGGCGCGTCGGCGTCCGCGTGGTAAAAGACTGCTAATTCAACCGCATATCGGGGCAGGGATTAGAGTTTTTGCTCCCGAATTCGCGCTAAATCATTGATTTGGCGTGGTTTCGGGGCAGGGGCGGAGTTTCCGCTTCACCTGGCCGGATGTGAGGCGATTCCGCCCGCCGGTTGTCGGAGCCTGGAGCCATGGACGAGTTTTACCGCATTCGCCGCTTGCCGCCTTACGTGTTCGAACAGGTCAACCGGGCCAAGGCGGCCGCACGCAATGCCGGCGCCGACATCATCGACATGGGCATGGGCAATCCCGACCTGCCGACGCCGCCCCACGTCATCGAGAAGCTCAAGGAAACCCTGGGCAAGCCGCGAACCGACCGCTACTCGGCATCGCGCGGCATCGCGGGGCTCCGCAGGGCGCAAGCCGGCTACTATGCGCGCCGCTTCGGCGTGAAGCTCAATCCGGAAACCCAGGTCGTCGCCACCCTCGGCTCCAAGGAAGGCTTTGCCAACGTCGCGCAGGCGATCACCGCGCCAGGCGACGTCATCCTGTGCCCGAACCCGAGCTATCCGATCCACGCCTTCGGCTTCCTGATGGCGGGCGGGGTGATCCGCTCGGTACCGTCGGAGCCCACGCCGCAATTCTTCGAGGCGGTGGAGCGCGCGATCATCCATTCGATCCCGAAACCGCTCGCGCTCGTGGTCTGCTATCCGTCGAACCCGACCGCTTATGTCGCGAGCCTCGATTTCTACCGGGATCTCGTGGCGTTCGCGAAGAAGCACGAGATCTTCATCCTGTCCGACCTCGCTTATGCCGAGGTCTATTTCGACGAGAACAATCCGCCGCCGTCGGTTTTGCAGGTGCCGGGCGCGATCGACGTCACCGTCGAATTCACCTCGATGTCGAAGACATTCTCGATGGCCGGCTGGCGCATGGGCTTTGCGGTCGGCAATGAGCGCCTCATCGCAGCGCTGGCGCGGGTGAAATCCTATCTCGACTACGGCGCGTTCACGCCGATCCAGGTGGCGGCGACCGCAGCCCTGAACGGCCCGGAGGACTGCATTCGCGAGATGCGCGACACCTACCGCAAGCGGCGCGATGCGCTGGTGGAATCGTTCGGCCGCGCCGGATGGGACATTCCGCCGCCGCAAGCCTCGATGTTCGCCTGGGCGCCGCTGCCGAAAGCTTTCCAGGACGTCGGCAGCATGCAATTTGCGACGTTGATGGTGGAAAAGTCCGGTGTCGTGGTGTCGCCGGGCGTGGCCTTCGGCGAGCATGGCGAGGGTTTCGTGCGCATTGCGCTGGTGGAAAACGAGCAGCGGATCCGCCAGGCTGCCCGCGGCGTGCGCCGCTTCCTTGAAAGTGGCCTGGAAACGTTGCACAACGTGGTCCCTCTCGCCAACCGGCGATAGGCGTGATCGCCGAAAGCATTTCGGATCAGGTCGTGCCTAGAGCTCCTTCCGGCAGGTTCGTTTCGTCATGGTCGCACCCCTGAAAGTGGGTATCGCGGGACTCGGCACCGTGGGTACCGAAGTCGTCCGCCTCATCGAAGAGCAGGGCAGGACACTGGCTGCGCGCTCGGGCCGCGGCGTGCGGGTGGTGGCCGTGACAGCGCGCTCCAAGGCGAAGAAGCGCGGCGTCAACCTCAACGGCGTGGCCTGGGCGAAAAATCCGCTCGAACTCGCCAACGATCCCAATATCGACTGTCTGGTCGAGCTGATCGGCGGCTCTGGCGAGCCTGCGCTGTCCGCGATCGAGACTGCGCTGAAGGCCGGCAAGTCGGTGGTGACAGCCAACAAGGCGCTGATCGCCAGGCATGGCCTGCGGCTGGCGCGCGCGGCCGAGAAGCACGGCGGCGCGCTGAATTTCGAGGCCGCCGTCGGCGCTGCCATTCCCGTCATCAAGACGCTGCGCGAGGGCCTCGCCGGCACTGGCATCAACCGCGTCTACGGCATTCTCAACGGCACCTGCAACTACATCCTGACGCGGATGGAAGAGGAGGGCCTGTCGTTCGCCGAATGCCTCAAGGATGCGCAGCGGCTCGGCTATGCCGAGGCCAATCCGTCGTTCGACGTCGACGGCCACGACACGGCGCAGAAGCTTGCGATCCTCGCAAGCCTCGCCTTCGGCACCAAGGTCGCCCAGAGCGCGGTCTATGTCGAAGGCATATCCTCGATCGCGCCGGAAGACCTGCGCGCGGCCGCGCAGCTCGGCTACCGCGTCAAGCTGCTCGGGGTCGCCATGCGCACCACCAAGGGCATCGAGCAGCGCGTGCATCCGACCATGGTGCCGAAGTCCTCGGCGATCGCCCAGGTGATGGGTGTCACCAACGCGGTGACCATCGACGGCGAGGGCATTCCGCCGATCACCCTGGTCGGCCCGGGCGCCGGCGGCGCGGCGACCGCGTCCGCGGTCGTGTCCGACATCGTCGACGTCGCCCGTGGCATCCGCGCCAAGCCGTTCGGGCGGCCGGTGGAGCGGCTGCGCGAAACCGCAAAGGCGCCGATGGAGCGGCACGAGGGCGGTTACTACATCCGCCTGATGGCGCGCGACCTGCCCGGCACCGCCGCGACGATCGCGACCCGGCTCGCCGAGCAGAAGATCTCCATCGAATCGATCGTTCAGCGCCATCCCGACGCAAATGCTGCGGCCGCGGCAAGAAAAGCTTCACCTGTCCCGGTCATCCTGATCACCTATGCCACCCATGAGGACGCGGTGCGCCGTGCGCTTGAGGCCGTGCAGCGGGACAAGGTGATCAGCGGCCGGCCGCAGGTGATACGGATCGAGAAAAATTGACGCGCAAGCGTAGGGTTGGTGCGTTGAACGATTGATTGCGGGCCCGCGGGTCTGCCAAAAAGGGATTTGAGGAGTACGCCGATGTCGAGCCATATTTCCGTTCCGCCGCAATTGCTGCTTGAGCGCATCATGACGCTGGAACTCGTGCGCGTGACCGAGCGCGCGGCGGTCTCTGCGGCGAGGCTGCGCGGCCACGGCAACGAGAAGGCCGCCGACCAGGCCGCGGTGGATGCGATGCGGCGGGAACTCAACAAGCTGCCGATCGAAGGCACCGTCGTGATCGGCGAGGGCGAGCGCGACGAAGCGCCGATGCTGTTCATCGGCGAAAAGGTCGGCATCCAAGCCGGACCGCAGGTCGATATCGCGGTCGACCCGCTCGAAGGCACCACGCTCTGCGCCAAGAACATGCCGGGCGCGATTGCGACCATGGCGTTGGCCGACGGCGGTACGCTGCTGCACGCGCCGGACGTCTACATGCAGAAGCTTGCGATCGGGCCCGGCTATCCGAAAGGCGTCGTCGAGCTCGACGCTTCACCGGCCGACAATGTCCGCCGCCTTGCCAAGGCCAAGGGCGTCGACACTTCGGCGATCACCGTGCTGGTGCTCGACCGGCCGCGCCATGCCGACATCATCCAGGGCGTCCGGTCGACCGGCGCCGCGGTGCGGCTGATCACCGACGGCGACGTCGCCGGCGTGATCCACTGCGCCGATCCGGAAAATACCGGCGTCGACATGTATCTCGGCACCGGCGGCGCTCCTGAAGGCGTGCTGGCTGCCGTCGCGCTGCGCTGCATCGGCGGTCAGATGCAATGCCGGCTGATCCTCGACACCGAGGAGAAGCGCGAGCGGGCCCACAAGATGGGTATCAACGATCCCCGCACGATCTACGGCATCGAGGACATGGCGCGCGGCGATTGCCTGTTCGCGGCGACGGGTGTCACCACCGGTTCGCTGCTGTCCGGCGTCAAGTTCCGCAAGGACGGCGTGATCGAGACCGAAACCGTTGTGATGCGCTCGGTCACCGGCACCGTGCGCACCATCAAGGCCGAGCACCGCGAGCTCGCGAAATTCCACCTCGATTGAGTGACCGCCAAAGCGTCTTCGAGCGAAGTGGATGCCGGTTCGCGTGAAGAAAACGCATCAAGACTGGAATCTAGAGCCCGGTTCTGATTCAATCAGAACCGAAGGGCTCTAGCGTGGTGGTTCAGAAGTTCTCTTCATTGTTGCTGCGAGTCCGCCAAGAGAACTTCTGAACCAGAACCACACTAGAATCATAAGTTTGCTAGTGTCCTTTCGACTCCGAAGTTTGCGAAGTGTCCGCCGCGAAATGTTGCGAACTTCGGATTCGGGACACTAAGACAGTCGGGTTGACGTCTGCTTCGGCAGGAACATGAACACGCGTCCCTGCGTCAGCCCCTGTTTCAGAAGGCCCTGCAGCTTGGTGACCTCGCCGGCGAAGGGAAGCAATGCCTCCCTTGCCGCGCCGGTGTCGCCGCGGGCAAGCGCATCGCGCGCCTTCTGGTCGGCAGCAACATAGGCATCGCTGGCCAGTATCTTCGACAGCACGCCGCTGATGCCCTGATCGTAGCTGTCGAGCCTTGCCTCCGAATCATAGCTTGCGGGTTGCAGCTCGACATGGTTGTCGGCACCGCTCGCATCGAACAGGCCGGCCCGGGTCAGCAGGCTCAGGAGCGGATGATCCCTTGCCGTCGCCGGCGAGATCACGGGATATCGCTTGACCGGGGCGGAGGGCGATTGGGCGCCGACCCTCAGTACCGGCGAGCCGTTGAAGCGGGAAACAGCATAGTGCACCTTGATGCGATCGGTGGCGGAGACGACGAACACCTCGCCGTCCTTGATCCCATCGCCGCGCCCGATGAGCTGGGAGGCGATCATCCCGACCCTCTCGACCAGGGTCGGCAACGCCATGCCGGGAAGGTCGCACTCGATTTCACGGCCGGTGAACGAAGACAGCCCAACGGTCAGCGCGCCCACCGACTCGACCGACTTGAACGGAAGGATGTCGATCCACAGCACAAACGGATAGCCCGGAGGGGGCGCGAACGAGCTTTGCGAGAACTCCAGCCACGTTTGGGGCGAACGGCCGATCTTGTCTTTCCAGATGACGGCGCAGGCTTCGGGCAGGGTGGAAACCAGACCGCCGATGACCGCGGTTGCGATCCTGGCGCGCTCGAGCTCGCCTGTATTTGCTTCCGTCATCGACAAGGTGACGTGAGCGCGGTGGCGCGCGGCGATCTGACCTCCATCTCGCCAGAGGATCTTGGCACGCTCCCAAAGCGCATCGTCTTTCGGCCTCGGCGCGTCGACGAGCGTGAGAGCGACGACCTGATCGCCGCACTGAATGGACGAGGGGGCATTGGCTGCCCACGGACGATCGGGATGGCGTTGCCGCAGCGCATCAACCAGTAGCTGCAAGTTGGGCAATGTCGAATTTTGCAGGAGAACGAACGCGATCGGCTGGCTCATGGATGGCTCACCAGGTCTTGCGGATGCGTCTGTCCGACCGGGCCGTTGCAGGCTCGCTATTTTGTTGTGCGATGGATATTCACGTCAAGCACCGCTATATGAAAAGGTCGACGTACCCGACCCGGCCAAGAACAATAAGCAAATTGGAGCAGCGAAATATGACATCCGATCTTGCGGGAGTGAAGGCGCTGATCTTCGACGTGTTCGGTACCGTCGTCGACTGGCGCACCAGCCTCATCAATGACCTCACGGCGTGGGGCGTCAAGCGCGGCATCAAGGCGGACTGGACCGCACTCGTCGACGGCTGGCGCGCGGTCTACACCGCGTCGATGGACGAGGTGCGCAAGCATCCCGAGCGCGGCTTCGTCATCCTCGACGTGCTGCACCGCCAATCGCTCGACAAGCTGGTCGCCCAGCTCGGCATCACCGGGTTGAGCGATGCCGACCTGCATCACCTCACGCTGGGCTGGCATCGGCTTCATCCCTGGCCTGACAGCATTCCGGGCCTCACGCGCCTGAAGGCAAAGCACATCATCGCGCCGCTCTCCAACGGCAATGTCGCGCTGCTCACCAACATGGCGAAGTTCGCAGGGCTACCCTGGGATCTCATCATGTCGGCGGAGCTGTTCGGGCACTACAAGCCCGATCCGGAAACCTATCTCGGTGCGGCCAAACTGCTTTGCCTGGAGCCGGGCGAAGTCATGATGGTCGCCGCCCACAATTACGATCTGAAGAACGCGCAGAAGCGCGGGCTGAAGACCGCTTTCGTGGCGCGGCCGACCGAATATGGCCCGCTGCAGAAGGTCGATTTCGAAGCGACCGGAAACTGGGACATCGTCGCCAAGGATTTTGGCGGCATCGCCGACCGGTTGAGGTGCTAGGGATAAGGGGGACAGATCGGCCGTGCCGCTTGCGGGCGGCAAGCTGCCTCGGGCACGATCGCCAGTGGTCCGATTCTGACATTCGCACTCCGGTTTCGGAGGCACTTTTGCGAATGTCAGAATCAAGGGACCACTGGCAAATTTATTGATCCAAGTGGAGCTTTGGATTTGACATTCGCATGAAGGATCGCGGCAGGTGGGCGGCGAAGGTCAAATCCGCACCACTGGTAAATCGGCGTCCCGTCCCTATCTCCCGGCGAGCATCATGACGCTTCCCGCATCCGCAATTCCCGTCGAGGCGCCGCAGGCGTTCCTCGGCGTGGCGCATTCGCTCACCGGCAAATTGTGGCGCGACCGGCTGGATGCGCGCGGCGCGGCCCGCGCGCTCGCGATCGCGCAGCGCCATCAACTGCCGGAAATGCTGGCGCGGGTATTGGCCGGCCGTGACGTCGATATCGAGGCGGTCGCCGATTTTCTCGATCCGACCATCCGCAAGCTGATGCCCGACCCCTTCACGGTGACGGAGATGGAGGCGGCCGCCAGGCGCATCGCGGACGCGGCAGCGCGCGGCGAGAAGGTCGCGATCTTCGGGGACTATGACGTCGACGGCGCGACCTCGGCGGCTTTGCTCGCCTGGCATTTGCGCCATTGCGGGCTTGATCCGTTGATCCACATCCCCGACCGCCTGTTCGAAGGCTATGGCCCGAACACGGAAGCCGTGCGCATGCTCGCCGCCAAGGGCGCCACGCTGCTCGTGGCCGTCGATTGCGGCACCACCAGCATCGAGCCGCTGGCGGAGGCGAAGCGGCTCGGCATGTCCGTCGTCGTGATCGACCATCACCAGTGCGGCGACGAGCTGCCGGTGGTCGACGCGCTGGTCAATCCGAACCGGCCCGACGATCTCTCCGGGCTTGGACATCTCGCCGCGGTCGGCCTGACCCTCGTCACGCTGGTCGCAGTCAACCGCGACCTGCGCCAGCGCGGCTACTGGACATCGGAGATGCCGGAGCCCGACCTGCTCGGCATGCTGCATCACGTCGCGCTCGGCACGGTCGCGGACGTCGCGCCGCTGATCGGGCTGAACCGCGCCTTCGTTGCAAAAGGCCTGATCGCGCTACGCCGCCGCGACCATGTCGGCCATACCGCGCTGATGGACGTGTCACGGCTGAACGGTCCACCGGAAGCCTGGCATCTCGGCTTCATGCTGGGGCCGCGCATCAATGCCGGCGGGCGCATCGGCCGCGCCGATCTCGGCGTGCGGTTGCTGCTCGAGGGCGATGTCACCGAGGCCGCGCGGATCGCGGCCGAGCTCGACCGCCTCAACACCGAGCGGCGCGCCATCGAACAGGCTGCGGAAGCGCAGGCCGAAGCCGAGGCGCTGGCCGCGCTCGGGCTGGAGGACAAGGGCGCCGTCATCGTCACCGCATCCGAGGGCTGGCATCCCGGCGTGGTCGGGCTCGTCGCGGCGCGGCTGAAGGAAAAATTCGCGCGGCCTGCCTTTGCCATCGCGCTCGAGCCCGGCGGCATCGGCACCGGCTCCGGGCGCTCGATCGCCGGCGTCGATCTCGGCCGCGCGGTGCGACAGGCTGTGGCCGACGGCCTCCTGATGAAGGGCGGCGGCCACGCCATGGCGGCGGGCGTCACCTTGCGCAAGGAGAAGCTCGCCGAATTCCGCGCCCATATGGAAAGCGCGCTGTCGGGCGATGTGGCACAGGCGCGCCATGTCAACGAGATCTTCATCGACGGCGCGGTGTCGGCGCGCGGGGTGACAGTGGAGTTTGCCGCGACCCTCAACCGCGCGGGCCCGTTCGGCAGTGGCAATCCCGAACCCGTCGTGGCGCTGCCGTCGCATCAGCTCGTCTTTGCCGACGAGGTCGGGCAGGCGCATTTGCGGCTGCGCTTCAAGTCCGGCGACGGCGCCATCGTCAACGGCATCGCGTTCCGCTCGGTCGGCCAGAAGCTTGGCAACGCGCTGATCGCCAATCGGGGCCAGGTGCTGCATGTGGCGGGATCGCTCAGCGTCGACCGCTACCAGGGCACGGAGCGCGTGCAGCTCCGCGTGCTCGACGTCGCCACGCCCGACCCCGGACCGGCGCTGATCCGCTAGCCGCCCTGCCGCAACCGTGCCAGCACCTTCAGGCCGCCATAGCCATCGGCCGGCGTTAGCCCGGCCTTGGTCTGAAAGTCCCGGATCGCCTTCATCGTGTCGTTGCCGACGCGACCGTCGGTACCACCGGTATCGAATCCCGCCTTGGTGAGGCGTGTCTGCATTTCCTGCACCTCGGCGAGCGTCAGCGCGCGCTCCGATCCGGGGAAGGGCTGGATGAACGGCGGGGCGCCGAGGATGCGGTCGCCGAGATGGCAGATCGCCAGCGCATAGTTCATCGACGGGTTGTAGCTCTTGACCGCGTTGAAGTTCGGGCCGAGCAAAAAGGCCGGGCCGCCCGGCACCGGGATCCACAACTGCGCCGATGCGTTTGGCTGCGGGAATGGCTGGCCGTCGGCGCGGGTGACGCCGGCGCTCGCCCAGGCCGCATAGCTGCGGCTGCCGCCGGCTGCGCCGCTCGCGCGCACCTCATAGCCCCAATGCTCGCCGCGATGATACCTGCCGCGGTTGACCAGGAATTTGGCGCTGGAGCCGAGTGCGTCGTCGGGCCGGCCGAACGGTGAAACCTTGCCGTCGCCGTCATAGTCGAAGCCGACATTGAGCCAGACCTCCGGCATCCATTGCGTGTGACCCATCGCGCCGGCCCAGGAGCCGCGCATCTCCTCCGGCGTGCTCCAGCCGCGATCGACGATCCTCAAGGCATTGATCAGCTCGGTCTCCCAATAGGCGCGCCGACGCGGCTCGTTCCAGGCGAGCGCGGCCAGCGATGGAAACACCGGCGTCATGTGGTTCTGCTGCACCAGCGGATCGCCATAGGCGGATTCGACGCCCCATAGCGCGAGCAGCGTGCCGCGCTCGACGCCGAAGTCCTTCTCGATCCTGGCGAACAGCGCCTCGTTCTTCTTCAGCGCCTCCTTGCCGTGGATGATGCGCCAGTCGGAGACGCGGCGGTTGATGTATTGCCAGATCTGCTCGTTGAATTCCGGCTGCCTGGCGATCTGCTTGAACACGCTCATGTCGGGCTCGACGTGGCCCATCGCACGCGCCCAGGTCGCTTCCGAAATACCCTTGGCGAGCGCCTTGCTGTGAAAATTCTCGCGCCATTGCTCGAAGCCCGGCGGCGCCGCGGCGCGCGAGGCAGCACCACTTGCAAGCAGGGCGGCCGCGCCAAGCCCAACGCGAAGCAGACCGCGCCGTGTCGGATGGTTCCGGGAATCAGGCTGTCTCATGCCGACCATTCTAGCGCGGGTCGGCCATGCTGCGGCAGGTTTCGCGCCTCACGCCTGGCCCAGTTCTGGCGGGTTTGCGGCAATTTTGGCGAGCCAGCGGCGGATTGTCGCTTGCGCGCCCGCTGAAAGTCCCTGCGCCAGCCGCCGTTCCAGCGCGATCACGCGCCGGCGGCATTTTTCCAGAAGTGCCAGGCCGCGCCGGGTCAGGGTCCATTGCAGCACGCGGCCGTGAAGGGGATGCGGTGTTTTTCGGATCGCGCCGTCGCGCTCCAGGTTGCGCATGATCACGCCGATCGTCTGCGGCGTCTGCACCGCGACGCGGGCGAGATCGGCGCCCGACAGGCCGGGATAGGCCTTCAACATCGTCAGGACGACGAATTGCGGCGGCGTCACGCCGAGGTCGGCGAGCGTCCGCTCCATGGCGAGGCGATGCGCGGCATGCGCCTGCCGCAACAGGTAGCCGAAATAGCCCGCTTCGCCGCGCTTGCCCTCGCCGGGTGGCGGCGGGCGGATCGGGGCGCGGCCGCCGTTTTTGTCGCCGGTTGCCCGTTCGCGGGAAGGCGGCTTTCGGCCTGAGCCGCGGGGGAGCGATTTTCGTGACAGCTTCGCCATGGACCGTGCCCTTGCACTCAATATAAGAGGTCTTATAATCAATCAGAACACTGATAACGTATCGGTCGAAAGAGACAAGTCATGATGCACGCCCGCAAGGAATATGCCGACCTGCAGAAGTTCGCGCCGGACGTTTACGAAACCCTCCGCGCGCTCGGCCAGCAGGCGGCGAAAGCCGGGATCGAGAAGGAGCTTCTCGAGTTGATCAAGATACGCGCGTCGCAGATCAACGGCTGCGCCTTCTGCGTGCAGTTCCACATCCTGCAGGCCGAGAGTCTCGGCGTCTCCATCGACAAGCTCAACCTGGTCGCGGTGTGGCGCGAGGCGCCGCAATTCTCGGTGCGTGAGCGTGCGGCGCTGGCATGGACCGAGGCGCTCACGCTGATCAGCAACGGCGTCAGCGATGAGCTCTATGCGGAAGCGAATGCGGAATTCTCCGAGAAGGAACTGACCTATCTCACCTCGGCGATCGCCTCGATCAACGGCTGGAACCGGTTTGGCGCGGCCTATCGCTGGACTCCCCCGCCGCGAGCGAAACCTCGTGTGGCCTGACCGGGAGGCGGTGCAGGCGATCGCGCCAGTGCGCAAAACGGGAGCATCGCGCTATGGCCGGGGCGCTGCTGCAGCCGCCTTGATGAGCCAGTCCAGCTTGATCTTCTGGCGGAACAGCACGCGCTGATACGGAGGGTGGTTGCCGTCCATCCGGACATAATACAGGTACGGATGGTCGGTGATGGTCGAGAAGTTCGGGTCCTTCGCATTCGGATCGATCAGCGAGAAATAGCCGTATGACCAGTTGCCTTCCGGCTCACGGCGCAGCATCTGGTCGAGGGTGAGCGCGAGGTGCGGCGTGCTCCAGTGGATGAAGTCGGGCGACGTCGTGAAATAGACCCCGCGCGGGCCAAAGCCGCCCGACCCCTGGTTCCAGAGCGTCGCGACGAACAGGCGGCCGGCCTCATGAAAGCTGGTGCCGTTGGAATAGTCGAGATAGGGCGCGGGTACGCAGATGTGCGCCTTCGGATTGGCGATCGGCGTCCGATAGGGATCGACGAAAGCAACCGTGAAATCCTTGCCGTCCCAGCCGCGCCACGACGCGGGATCAAGCACGTTGGCCGTGCGGATCGGGCAAGTGGCGTCGGGCACCAGGCACGGAGATTGACCTTTGCCGCCGCCACATCCCGGCGGCCAGGCCCAGCTATAGGCCGTCGCATAGAACCACTCGCCGACCTTCAGGATGTTGGTGTCGACGCTGTAGCCTTCCGGTCCCTTGTTGAGCTCGTACTTGTAGGGAAAGCCGAGCAGGTATTTCGGCGCGCCGAAATGATAGCCGCCATCGCTCGACGTCAGGAACGTTTCGGCATTGTACCAGCAGGTCGGCGTATCGCTCCTGGTCGCGCACATGCCGGCATGGTCCCAGCCATGATATTCCATGTGGCCGAGTGCCACGACCTGCTTGCCGTCGATCGGATAGAAGTTGGTGAGCCAGGTGGAGTCGTCGAACGCCGCGGGATTGCCGTTTTTGGCAGAGCGATAGACGACGTTGCAATTGTGCCTGGCCGCTTCAAGCGTCGGTCCGATGCTCGCGCGCGTCACCAAATGCGACGCGACCAGATGCACCGTCCCCTTGTAGTCGCGAAAGGCGCGCGCTGGCGCATCCGGGATGTCGGTCTCCTCGCAGGAATCGTGCCTGGTGTCGAAGGCTGCGACCGGCGCGCCGTCGAGAAAGGCGGGTGTGGGCGGATCGGGCGGCCATTTCGGCGCTGGGAGCTGCAATTGTCCGGAGCGGAAGATGGCCGCATTCTCGACATTGCCGGCCAGCGCGATCCCGTGCACGTACAGGTTCTTCTTCTGAAAGGTGCGCAGCAATTGATTGGGAAGCGCGATGTGGAAGCGGTGCTTGCCGCCGTCGGCGTCGTGGCATTCGCGGTCAACGGCCGGCTCGTTGCCGATGTCCGCCCTGCCGACAACGACGAGCGTGCCGCCGGCGCCGGCAGGATGGCCCGCATAGACATGAACGTCGATGGAATTGCGATTGCCTTGCTGGCAGGCCCAGCCGGACACGTGATATTGACCGTCGCTCCCATACTGAACGGCGTCGATGAAGCCGACGACCTGACCGGGCGGTGCCGCGCTGGCCGCAGCCACGCTGGCAAACAAGGCTGCAAACGCGAGCGCGCCGTTCCGTACGCCAACAGTGCCAGACATCGGAAATCCTATGCCGTCCTGTCCGCATCGTATGGCAGGGCACGAGAACCGCGCATCACATTCGCTTAACAGCGCGAAGTCGTGCATTGCACGACGGAAGGAGGGCGCTCAGGACGTACCACCTTCGCCCGAACCGGCCGTGCGCGTTGGTCTAGGAGCGAATTGATCCATTGCGGCGGCGGCGAAATGTGCCAGGGCTCGCGCCGAATCTGGCCTTGAACGCCCGCGTCAGCGCTGTTTCTGAGCCATATCCGACGATCCCGGCGATTTCGCCAATGCTGCAGGTGCCCGTGCGCAGGTAGTCGGCGGCGAGGTCAAGGCGCCATGCTGTGAGGTAGCGTAGGGGGGAAGAACCGACGAGTTGCGTGAAACGATCGGCAAAAGCTGATCGCGACAGGCCCGCAATATCGGCAAGGGCAGCGACCGACCAGGGCTTTGCCGGATCGCCGTGAATGGCTGACAGCGCGCGGCCGATCCTGGCGTCGATCAGCCCGCTCATCCATCCGAGGTTCGATGGGCGCTTGGCTGCCGATTCACGAACGGCCTGAGTGAACAGCAGGTGCAGCAGCCGGATGACCATGGTCGCGGAGCCCGGTCTCGGGTTGCGCGTCTCCTCGACCAGGAAGTGACTGGTCAGGCGAAGCCACTCGAACGCGCGTCCCCGTTCGGGTTGCAGGTGGATGACTTTGGGCAGCAGCGCGAGAAGGCGTGGCGCGAGCACGCCGGCAAAAGTGAACCGCCCGCAAACGATGTGCGTCTGCTTTCCCTTGCCGGGTTGCCGATAGATCGTGCCGTCATAATAGGGAATGATCGTTTCGATCGGCCGGGCCTTCAATTTCGGGTCGCTGGAAAGCGTATGGCCGGCGCCGAGCGGCAGGAAAATCAGATCGCCGGGCTTGAGTTGCATCGGCCGTGAGCGATCGTCGAGTGCAAGCCAGGCTGTTCCACGCTCGATGATATGGAAATGTGAGACCGGCTGTTTGAAGCTGAATGCCCACGGCGTCACGAACTCGTTCGCGCAGACCAGTTCGGCGCGCATCCGGACCAGGTCAAGAACCTCGGAAACGACATCCGGCAGTTCACCCAATAGTGACATGCGGCTCTTCCATCTTCGGACGTCCGGTCAATGAACTCGGCGTTCCTGCCATAGTCAACCGGGCGGCCGTCTTATTAGGATAGACGGGCGGCGCGTCTGCGCCATGAAAAGCTGAAAGGAGACGCGTCATGAGCTATGCGCCGCTCGATCCCTCGGGCACGGTGATCTTGTTCGCAGACCTGCAACTCGGGATCGTTGAACTCGCCACCACAAACGAACAGGCCCGGCTGCGCCGCGCCGTCTCGGCACTTGCGAAGCTCGCCGGCATCTTTGCGATCCCGTGCGTGGTCACGACGGCGCCTGGACAGAATGGCAAGGCTACCGTCGTTCCGGAAATTGCCGCGGCGCTCGGCGAATTGCCGCAACACATGCGGACCACCACCGATGCCTTTACCCATGCGCCGACGCGCGCCGCGATCATGGCCGTAAAGCGAAGTACGCTGCTCATTGCGGGCGTCGCCACCGAGATCATCGTTCAGCACTCGGCGCTCTCCGCCGCCGCCCAGGGGTTCAACGTCCAGGTAGCAGTTGACGCCTGCGGCGGCCTTTCGCCGCGAACCGAGGATGCCGCGCTGCGCCGCCTGGTCCAGTCGGGCGTGGTTACGACATCGATCGCCTCCATCGCGGGTCAACTGGCGGGAGACTTCAGCGAGGCAAAGGGAAGCCAGGCGCTCGGCGTTCTCTACGAAATGGTCTCGGCCTGAAGCAGGCAATCCCACGCCCTAGTCGATCTGGATGTTCGCCGTCTTGATGACCTTCGCCCATTTCTGGGCTTCGTCGTTCATGTAGCTTGCGAACTCGGCAGGTGTGCTCTGCAGGACGTCGATGCCGGCTTCGTTGAGCTTCTTCCTGATCTCGGCGTCGCCGATTGCGCCGATATAGCTTTCGCGCAGCCTGGCAATGATCTCAGCCGGGGTCGCCGCCGGCGCCACAAAACCCTGCCACGCCCAGACTTCGAAGCCGGGATAGCTCGATGCAACCGTCGGCACGCCGGGCAGCCCGGGCAGCTCGCTGGTGGCAGCGACCGCCAGCGCCTTGATGCCCGGCGTCGCGAGCTGTGACCGCGCGGTCGCGAAATCGACGAACATCATGCCGACCTGTCCGGCCACGAGATCCTGGAGCGCGGGCGCCGCGCCCTTGTAGGGGATGTGGTTGAGCTTGATGCCGGCAGCCTGCGCCAGCATTTCCGACGCGAGGTGGAATGGATTGCCGACGCCGCCGCTGGCGTAGTCAATCACGCCCGGCGCCTTCTTCGCCGCGTCGACCAGTTCGGCGAGCGAGCTGACCTTCAGCTTATTGGTGTTGACGAGCAGCACGACGGCAAAGCGCCCCGTGAGGCTGATCGGGCTGAAATCCTTCCGCGGGTCGTAGGAGAGCTTCTTGTAGAGGCTCGGATTGGCCGCATAGGTCGCGAGGTCGCCGAGCAGGAAGGTGTAGCCGTCCGCTTCCGCATGCGCGACATAGTCGGCCCCGATCGCGGTGCCGGCACCGGGCCGGTAGGGCACGATCAGGCGGACCGGCCGCGTCGGATAGGGTTTTTGCGCCGCGGCCGCCGGGGCCGGAAATGCGCCGAGCGCGGCCGTGGCGGCAAGGAAATGTCGGCGATTGAGGCCCACGTCCTGATCTCCCTTTCAAAACCCCGCGGGCGCTAGTTCTCGCGGCCTTCCTGGACGTCGGAACGCATCGCGGCGTCCGGTCCGGCGTGTGCGACCGTCGGCGAGCCCGCGATCTCCGGTCCGATCTCACGGCCACGGCCGTGGATCAGCCGCTCGTAGGCGGCGATCAGCGTGACGTAGGGGTTGACCCAGAGCCAGCCGTCGCGCGTGAACACCTGGACGTCGAAATGCAGATGGCGCGTGGTGCCGTTGGGGTGGTCGAGATAGTTGGAAACCACGCCGATCTTTTCGCCTTCGGCGACGATGCGCCCGTTCAGCAGGCCGTCGGCGTCCATCGCCGACGGATTCATGTGCATGTAGCGGAAGCGGATGTGCTCGTTGCGGGTGTTGATCTGCAGCGTCGCGGCCTGCTGATTCAGCGAGCGGATCACGACGCCGTCGCGCACCGCAACCACCGCCTGTCGCCTGGGATCGCAGGGCTCGCTGGTTGCGCCCGCCGGCGGACAGGGCCGCCGGATGTCCTCGCCCTGGTGGCCGAACCCGGTCGGGCATTGCCCGACGCCGAAGCTGCGCGACTCGCAGAAATTGTCCCGCCAGGGATAACCGGACGGGTAGCCGGCGGCGGGCTCGGACCGGTCGCGCCGGAACGATTGCGAGTGGATGAAGGCAGGCCACTTCTCCAGCGGAAAGCGCAGTTGCGAATACGCGTTGAAATCGACCCGGCCGCTCTGCCGGTGATAGCCGCTGCCGGTGATGATGTCGCCGCTCGGCCGGTAGGTGAAATCGGCCGAGCGCTCGGCCGGCCGCTCGGCGATTTCGGACGCGACGTCCGTGCGCGCGCGGGACGGCAGGCCGCCCGCCACGCGTAGCGCCTTCAGGAAGCGTTCGGCGACGGGATAGGCTTCGCGACAGGCCAGCCGCCGCGGCCGCGGCGCGCTGTCGAGGCACTGGATCGAGACCACATAGGGGACGCCGAAGCGGGTGAAGGCGTAGCGGACATAGCCCTCGCGGATGAAGCGGCGGATGTCGGGATATTGCGCGGCGAGCGCCTTGACCGGCTCGCCCTTGCCGCCCTGGGGATCGGCGAGGTCGTAGATGAGAAGCGATCCCGTGATCTGCACCTCGACCGGCCTCGCAAAGACCCGCACCGGCAGGCCGTCGCCAACGCCGGGCTCGAGCGAGAACACCGCGTCATAGCCGGCCGGGCCCGCGTCGAACATGTCGGCAGTGCGGAAATCGGCCTGGAAGCGCGACAGGGGCATGCCAGCCGCTGCCCCGTTCTGCCGCGCCTGCAGGTAGGCCGCGGTGTCGAACGGCAGGAGCACCGGCACGGCGCTGCGGCCGATGCCGGTGAAGATCGTGCCCGTCACGCCGTTGAGCTGCACCAGCGCCGGCGTTGCGCGCGGATCGGAGGCGGGCAGCCGCCGCCGGCCCGAAAAGGCGAAATCAGCGACGACGGCCGGCTGGGTGCTGATCTCGGACCGCAGCTGATCGACCGCGGCACGCCATTCGACGCGGGCGGCTGCGATCGCGGGAGTACGGAACGCATCGGCGGCAACAGCACCCTTGGCGGCAGCGAGCACAACAAGCGCGGCCAACCAACCCGAGCCTACCCCGGCAATGCACCTGCTCACCGCTACGCCCCCCGGCGCAGAAATTGCAACCGATCTACTCTAGTCGCAAACGGGCAGGCCGCAACAGTGTGGCGAGGCCACAGCAGGGCGCCAATTCTTGACGCTAGTCCTTGGCGCGCTCGACGTAGGAGCCGTCCTCGGTCATGACCACGATCCGGGTGCCGGTGCTGACATGCGGCGGCACGGCGGTGCGCACGCCGTTGGAAAGCACGGCGGGCTTGTAGGAGGACGACGCGGTCTGGCCCTTGGTGACCGGCTCGGTATCGACCACTTCCAGCGTCACGCGCTGCGGCAGCTGGACCGCGATCGGGTTCATGTCGTGAAGCGACAGCTTCACGGTCATGTTTTCCTGCAGATAGGCGGAGGCGCCGCCGATCACGTCCTTGGAGACCGCGATCTGGTCGTAGGTCTCGGGGTTCATGAAATGGTAGCCGTCGCCATCCTCGTAGAGGTAGGTGAAATTGCGCTCCTCGACGGTCGCCTTTTCGACCTGGTCGGTGGTCTTGTAGCGCTCCGAGATCTTTACCCCGTCGCTGATTCGGCGCATTTCGACCTGACTGACGGGCGTGCCCTTGCCGGGATGGATATTCTCGGCGCTCAGAACGACATAAAGCTTGCCGTCTTGCTCGATCACGTTGCCCTTGCGAATAGAACTGGCGATGACTCTCAAAGGTGTTTTTCCTGATGTTCCAGGCTCCAGCCGTGCGGGACGGGGGTGTCCGAGGGCCAGCCGGGCGATTTCGGGGCGCAACATACTGATTTTGTCCGGCTTTACCAGCACTTTGCGCTGCCGCGGAAGGGTCGATTGATGGCTGCGAACGATCGCCTCTCGCCCTGGTGGACGCCCGCCCGGCACGCCGATGCACGGCCGTTTCTGCTGGCGCGGGGCGAGGTTACCCGCAGCTTGCGTGGCTGGTTCGGCGAGCAGGGCTTTGTCGAGGTCGAGACCGGCATCCTGCAGGTCTCCCCCGGCAACGAGACCCATCTGCATGCCCCGTCGGCCGAATTGCAGGACGGGGAGGGCCGCCGCACACGGCGCTATTTGCGAACCTCACCGGAATTCGCCTGCAAGAAGCTGCTCGCCGCGGGCGAGAGCCGGATCTTCGAGTTCGCGCGCGTGTTCCGCGACCGCGAGCGCGGCGACTTGCACCTGCCGGAATTCACCATGCTGGAATGGTACCGCGCCAACGCGCCCTATGACGCCGTGATCGCCGACACCGTCGTCGTGATCGCGCATGCGGCTGATGCCACCGGGATCGGGCGGTTCGCCTTTCGCGGCCGGACCGCCGATCCCTTCATCGAGCCGGAATTGCTGACGGTTGCGACCGCCTTCGACCGCTTTGCCGGCATCGATCTCCTGGCAACGGTGGCGGACGGCGCGGGCGACCGCGCGGCGCTTGCGGAGGCGGCCCGCGACAAGGTGCGGATTGCGGCCGATGACACCTGGTCCGACATCTTCAGCAAGGTCCTGGTCGAGCATGTCGAGCCGCATCTCGGGCAGGGGCGTCTGACCGTCCTGTTCGAATATCCAGTGCCCGAGGCGGCGCTGGCGCGCCCCAAGGCTGTCGATCCCCGTGTCGCCGAGCGCTTCGAGGTCTATGCCTGCGGGGTCGAGCTCGCCAACGGCTTTGGCGAATTGACCGACGCGGCCGAGCAGCGCCGGCGCTTTGCGGCTGCGATGGACGAGAAGCAGCGGCGCTATGGCGAGCGCTATCCACTCGATGAGGACTTTCTCGCCGCCCTTGTCGAGATGCCCGAAGCGAGCGGCGTCGCGCTTGGATTCGACCGCCTGGTGATGCTGGCGAGCGGGGCGTTGCGGATCGATCAGGTGGTGTGGACGCCGCCGGTCGTGGAGCGGATTTCGACATGAAGGGACGCACTGCCAATCTCGCGGAGACCTTGCGGCAGCCGGCCGAGCTGGTCGCCCACGGCCTGGCGCCCGCGGCCGCACTCGCCGATCTCGAAAAGGTCGCCGCCCGCTATGCGGTCGCGGTGACGCCTGATATCGCCGCGCTGATCGATCCCGACGATCCCGACGATCCGATCGCGCGCCAGTTCATTCCCGATGCGGCCGAGCTGGAGGCGCAGGCCGCCGAGCGCGCCGATCCGATCGGCGACGACGCCCATTCGCCGGTCGCAGGCATCGTGCACCGCTACCCGGACCGGGTGCTGCTCAAGCTCGTGCATGTCTGCGCGGTGTATTGCCGGTTCTGCTTCCGCCGCGAGATGGTTGGTCCCGGCAAGGAAAGCGCACTGTCGCAAGCCGCCTATGCGGGCGCGCTCGACTATATCCGTACGCACGAAGCGGTCTGGGAGGTGATCCTGACCGGCGGCGATCCGCTGATGCTGTCGCCGCGGCGGCTCGCCGAAATCATGAACGAGCTGGCCGCCATCGCCCATGTGAAGGTCATCCGCCTCCACACCCGCGTGCCTGTGGCGCAGCCGGAGCGCATCAGCGACGACATGGTCGCGGCGCTGAAGGCAAACGGTGCCACCACCTGGGTCGTGCTGCACGCCAATCATGCCCGCGAATTGACCGATGGCGCGCGGGCGGCCTGCGCGCGGCTGATCGACGCCGGCATTCCCATGGTCAGCCAGTCGGTGCTGCTGCGCGGTGTCAACGACAACCTTGCCGCGCTGGAAGCCTTGATGCGCGCCTTCGTTGAATGCCGCATCAAGCCCTATTACCTGCATCACGGCGATCTTGCCCCCGGCACGGCGCATCTGCGTACCACCATCGCCGAGGGGCAGGCGCTGATGCGCGGCTTGCGCGGGCGGGTATCCGGCCTATGTCAGCCGGAATACGTGCTCGACATTCCCGGCGGGCACGGCAAGGCGCCGGTCGGCCCCAATTATCTCCGTGCAGAGCCGGCGGCGGTGGGTGAACATCGCGCGGAAACGCGCTATCGTGTGGCCGATTATTGCGGTGACGTTCATCTCTACCCGCCCGGCCCTGAGGGCTGAAACGGATGCGCCGCAGCGACGGGAGGAATGTGATGCGAAAAATAATCCTATCGATGGTGCTCACGCTCGTGATCGGCGGCCCCGCCGCGTTCGCGCAGCAGAACGGCGGGACGTCCAGCTATCCCAAGAGCTCGACGGGAGGGACGTCGGGATTGGGTTCGAACGTGCTGCCGGCGCCGGTCGGCCATCGCCAGCCCCGCGCCGGCGACGTGCCGAGCGAGAAGAACCTCAGCAACCCGAACGATCCCATGAACAAGGAAGACGCCGCGCTCGACAAGAAGATCAAGAGCATCTGCCGCGGCTGCTGAATGGGGAAATGACCCCGTCGGCATCTTGCTTCCGGGACCATTGGTTCAGCATCCACAAATGGCAGCTTCACGCGCCAGATCAGATTCCGAGCGCGCTCTGGTACGCGAAAAGCGCCGGTGCGCCACCTGTGTGCAGGAAGACGACATCATCGTCCTTGCGCCAGCGCCCCTGGCGGATCAGCGCGATCAGGCCCGCGAGGCCCTTGCCTGAATAGACCGGATCAAGTGGAAGAGCCTCGAGTCCGCCTGCAAGCCGGATCGCTTCGACGGTGGCCTCGTGCGGGACACCGTAGGCGGGCCCCGCGTGCCCTGCTACGACCTCCACCATTGCTTCGTCGAACGGAACGTCGAGCAGATCGGACGCCTCTCGCGCAAGCGCCACCACATCGGCTCGCACCCGCATGGGCTCGGCATCGATATCGATCCCGACGATCCGCGTGCCGGGCATTGCCATGGCTGCCCCGATCACGAGACCAGCCTGCGTGCCGCCGCTTCCCGTGCAGTGCACGATAGCGGCCGGTGCGAAGCCCAACCGCGCTGCCTGCGATTCGATCTCCGAAATCGTGGTGGCGTAACCTACGGCGCCGAGGGCATTCGAGACCCCGTACGGCACAAAGTATGGCCTGTGACCTTTCGCTTCGAGATCGCAGACGAGCGTCCGAATGGCTGCGTTGCGGTCACCGGTCCACGGCACGTCATGGAGCTGCGCGCCGAACAGCCGATTGAGAAACGCATTGCCCGAGCTCTTGTATTCCGGCGTCGGCGGTTCGACCCGGCCGTGGTAGACCGCAAGATGGCACGCGAGGCCAAGTTTTGCCGCAACCGCCGCAACCTGCCTTTGGCTGTTCGATTGCACGACGCCGCCCGAGACGATCGTATCGGCGCCGCTCGAAAGTGCCTCGTGCAGGACGTAGTCGAGCTTGCGCAACTTGTTGCCGCCGAAGCCGAGCCCGGTCTCATCGTCGCGCTTGACCCACAGCCGTGGTCCGCCGAGATCAGCCGTCAGCCGCTTCATCGGCTCGAGCTGCGTCGGCAGATTGGCCAAACCCAGGCGCGGAAAGGCAGCGAGCCGGTCGGACAACGGTCTGCGGTCAAGTTGCATCGCTTCGTCCGGGTGAGTGAGAGGTAGTAAAGCCCCTGTCAAACAATCCCGGGTCTGGGTGAGAATCAAGCGGCTTCACACGACAAAGTCATGCCCGACGGGCCAATCCAAGCGCAACGCGATATCACGCCGCCGGTGAGGCGCGAAGAGTCTGTGATTTTGGCATCACCGGCAGCACGTACAAAAGTTTCAAGCCGTCAGGGGCGCGAGCCGAAGAACCGCTTCTGCTCAGCGACCGCTGTGTAACGGCCGCGGCCGGAGGCGGCGGGCCGGGCGCCGCTCGCCTCGGAGTACCCAGGCCGCAAGCTTCGCCCGCACGCGGGGTCTTTCACGGCGCGTCAACAGCGCGGCGGCCAGCGCCCCGTTCAACAAAATCCAGCCCCCGACAATTGCGACTGTGACCGGCATAGTGGTCTCCCTGTCTGGGTAAACGGTTCCTAACGGGAACCGGTTGCCCCGTTGCCATTCACATGCCGGTGTTGCTGCACGGCACAGCGCACCGGTTCCCGCGGCGTCGCCAATGGTTCCATGACCTTGCTGTTCAATGCGGGCCGATATCATCGATTTCCTTGCGCGCCGCCGTCATGAGCACCCGTACTCGTCCGGAACGACGGGCAGCAGCCGAGGGGTCTATAAGCAAGGCGGGCATCACGGAGGCCATCCATGGCGAGGGTTCTTGCCGACAACATTCATCTGGTCAGGGTTACCACCGACGACCGGCAGCATCAGTTCTGGATCGCCGCAACCTCGCGTGAAACGGCCGTCGATCGGGTCTTGGATGCGATACCGGAAGGCTGGACTGCCTCCCTCTTGGAGGGGGCCTTACAAGCACCCGAAGCTGTCAAGTTGAACATCGCGCCGGGTGAAGTTCGCCAGTTGTCCTATTAGTCAAAATCATCCGGTTGAGTTGGCGTCCGCAGCCAGGCCGGTTGCACCTCTTGCTGCGCCGGATGCGCCTCTGCGGAGCAGCGGCAAAAACCGGTGGCACCTGCACCGGAACCGTGCAGTGATATCGCCAATGCCGGAACTTGCAACATGGCATTCCGGCGCCTGAGACGAGCGCTCCTGTCACACAGCAGGGAGAAGATCGATGAAGGATATGCGGGCGCATCTGGAGAAGCTCCGTGCGGAAGCGGCGGAGTGCGAACTGATCAGCAATTTGGCGACGGACAAAAAGAAGAAGGACCTGTTCGCGAAGCTTGCCGAGCATCATGCGAACTTGGCGCAGGAGGTTGAGCGCGCGATTGCCGCAAGCACGGCCCCGGCGGCGAAGTAGGCTCCGTAGTTCTCCGGTGAAGAACGGATTCCAATGAACCTTTGCACGGAGCTTGCATGCTCATCCGGGCCGAGGAAATATTAGAGCCTCGGGACTGACCAACGCCGCCTGGCGAGCATATTCCGCTATGGCGGCGTTGCGTCATTCACGCTCAGTTATTGGCCCGTTGCCCGTGCGGGAAAGCGCGGGACGTCTTGCGCGCCGTCGGGAAAGGCGCCGCTTCGCGGCAATCTGTCGAGCCGCTAGCGCAACGAAAAGACAACACCGACGCAGATCGCGGCCAGAACGCCGGCGCCGAGCAGCCACTTTTCGTATTTCTCGAGGAATTGCAGGAACTGCTGGCCGAAGAACGCCACAAGCGCGGCGACAATGGCAAAGTGTATTGCGCGTCCGATCACGGTTGCGACGGTGAAGGTCACAAGGTTCATCGACGCGACGCCCGCGGCAATCGCGATGAACTTGAAGGGGATCGGCGTGAAGCTCTTGGCGATGATGATCCACACACCCCATTCCTCGACGAGCGTCCGGTAGCGCTGGAAATTGTCGGCCTGTCCGTAAAGCTCGACCAGGGTCTGGCCGAACATCCCCCAGGCGAGATGGCCGATGCCGTAGCCGACGAGGGCGCCGACAGATGATGCGACCACGCAGACCGTGGTGAACCACAGGCTCCGCTTCGGACGCAGCAGCAACATCGGGACGAGCAGCAGGTCCGGCATCAGCGGCAGCACGGAGCTGTCCGCAAACGAGATCAGCGCCAGCAGCGCGACGCCCCAGCCGCTGTCCGAGAAAGCCTCGGCGCGGCGCAGCCAAACATCGCGATTACGGGAAAGGTAGGCCATCCAGCTCCATGCATGGCCCAGGAAGGGGCCTCTAGCGGGGCGGATTTGACTTTCGCTACGGCATCTGCCGCGATTTACTCATGCGAACGTCAAATCCAAAGCCCCACTAACATCAACAATTTGCTAGTGGCCCTTTGATTCTGACATTCGCAAAGCACCTACTGCGACGGGATGCGAATGTTAGAATCGGACCACTAGCCCCCTTTAACAGGACTTGCGGCCCGCTGAGATCAGGAATTCGCGATCACCGTTTGCGCGCTGCAACGTCGATCAGACGTTGGAGCCGTGGATGGCGTCGATGACGGCGTCGGTGACCTCCTTGGTCGTGGCCTTGCCGCCGACGTCGGGCGTCAGCACGCCGGCCGCGCAGACCTTTTCCACCGCCGTCATCAGGCGTGCCGCGGCATCCTTCTCGCCGAGATGCTCCAGCATCTGCACGCCGGTCCAGAAGGTTGCCACCGGGTTGGCGATGCCCTTGCCGGTGATGTCGAAGGCCGAGCCGTGGATCGGCTCGAACATCGAGGGGAAGCGGCGCTCCGGATCGATGTTGCCGGTCGGCGCCACGCCAAGGCTGCCGGCGAGCGCGCCGGCGAGGTCGGAGAGGATGTCGGCGTGCAGGTTGGTCGCCACGATGGTGTCGAGGCTCTTCGGATGCAGCGTCATGCGCACCGTCATGGCATCGACCAGCATCTTGTCCCAGGTCACGTCGGGAAACTCGCGCGCCACTTCGGCGGCGATCTCGTCCCACATCACCATGCCGTGGCGCTGCGCGTTGGATTTCGTCACCACGGTGAGCAATTTGCGCGGCCGGGCCTGCGCAAGCCGGAAGGCGTAGCGCATGATGCGCGTGACGCCGACGCGGGTGAAGATCGCGACTTCCGTGCCGACCTCTTCCGGCAGCCCCTTGTGCGCCCGGCCGCCGGCACCCGCATATTCGCCTTCCGAATTCTCGCGCACGATCACCCAGTCGAGATCGCCGACGCCGACATTGCGGAGCGGCGAAGCGACGCCGGGCAGGATCTTGGTCGGCCGCACGTTGGCGTACTGGTCAAAACCCTGGCAGATCGGCAGCCGCAGGCCCCAGAGCGTGATGTGGTCGGGCACATCGGGGGCGCCGACCGCGCCGAAATAGATCGCGTCGAACTTCCTGAGCTGGTCGAGCCCGTCCGCCGGCATCATCACGCCGTGCTTCTTGTAGTAGTCGGAGCCCCAATCGAAGGTCTTGAAACTGAAAGAGAGATCGCCGGCGCGCCGGGCCAGCGCCTCCATGACGCGGATGCCTGCGGTAATGACCTCGGGGCCGATGCCGTCGGCGGGAATGGCAGCGATCGAATGAGTGCGCATGGAAAGTCTCCGCGTGGGGGGATGGGATCAATGCGATCGGGCGGGCGCGGAAGCAGGCTCGGACCGTGCATGTTGCGCGCGCGACAGAACGAGAGTGAGAATGGCCGATACCAGAAGCAAGGCGGCGACGAAGTAGAGGCCGCCGGCGAAGCTGCCGGTCTGATCCTTGATCCAGCCGATCATCGCCGGACCGACGAAGCCGCCGAGATTGCCGATCGAGTTGATGGTGGCGATGCCGGTCGCCGCGGCCGAGCCCGACAGGAACAAGGTCGGCATGCTCCAGAGCGGCGGCTTGGATGAGCTGATCCCGATATTGACCAGCGTCAGCGCGACCAGGACGGCAACGACGCCGGTCGCGAGCCCTGCGAAGGCCAGCCCCGCCGCGGACAACAGGCAGGCCAGCACCACATGCCAGGTGCGCTCGCCGGTGCGATCGGAATGCCGCGCCCACAGCACCATGGCAATGACGGCGGCGGTCGCCGGCAAAGCGTTGAGGAATCCCACCTGCAGCGACGACAGCCCGAACTGCTTGATGATCTGCGGCGCCCAGACGCCGAGCGTGTAGAGGCCGGCCGAGGTGCCGAAATAGACCAGCGACAATGCAAGCACGCGCGGATCGGCGAGGCCGCGCCAGACGCTGTGGCCAGCGGTTGCGGCCTTGCCGGCGTTTTCGGCGTTCATCGTCGCGACCAGCCAGTCGCGTTCATCGCTGTCGAGCCATTTGGCCTGCTCCGGCCGATCGGTCAGGAAGCCGAGCACGACGAAGCCGAGCAGGACGGCGGGCACCGCCTCGAGCACGAACAGCCATTGCCAGCCCTTGAAGCCGAGCAGCCCGTCCATATCGAGCAGCGCGCCGGAGACGGGCGAGCCGAGCACCGTCGACAGCGGTGCGGCTGCCATGAACAGGGCGGTGACGGCCGCACGCTGGCGGGCCGGGAACCAGTAGGACAGATAGAGGATGATGCCGGGGAAGAAGCCGGCCTCCGCCGCACCAAGCAGGAAGCGCAGCACGTAGAAGCTCGTCGCACCCTGCACGAACGCCATCGCGGCCGACACGACGCCCCAGGTGATCATCACCCGCGCGATCCAGATCCGGGCGCCTATCTTGTGGAGGATGATGTTGGAGGGGACTTCGAACAGGAAGTAGCCCCAGAAGAAGATGCCCGCGCCGAAGCCGAACACGGCCGGCGAGAGCCCGAGGTCCTTGTTCATCGTCAGCGCCGCGAAGCCGATGTTGACGCGGTCGATGAAGGCCACGAAATACAGCAGCATGATGAACGGCACGATGCGAAGGGAGATCTTGCGCAGCACGCGCGCCTGCAGCTCGCTCGCCATGTCCTGGGTTTCCTCGGCCGAATTGTCTTGATGGCGCCGGTCTTTCGCGCCGTTCGGGCGACAATAGACAGGGCAGGGCGGCGGCTTCAATCCGCTTCGGTTTATACAAAAAAATGATATAATCGGCCCGCGCGCAAACGGGACGCCGGCCCATGGAATTGCATCAGCTACGCTGCTTCGTCGCGACCGCCGAGGAGCTGCATTTCGGCCGGGCGGCGCAGCGGCTGCACATGCTGCCCTCAGCGCTCGGCCGGCATATCAAGCTGCTCGAGGAGGATCTGGCAACGCGGCTGTTCGCGAGGACCACGCGGGCGGTTGCATTGACGGAGGACGGCTCGCTGTTGCTGGGCGAGGCGCGGGCGATCCTCGCCAGGGTCGAAGCCGTCGAGGACAATTTCCGCAAGGACTCCCGCTCCAGGCGGGCGCGGCGTTTTCGGGTCGGCGCGATCGACAGCGCGGCGGCCGGGCTGTTGCCGCCGCTGCTGCATGATTTTCGCGCGCGGCATCCGGAGATCGCGGTCCAGCTCCTCGAGGAAAAGACGATCCGGCTATTGCCGAAGATTCTTTCCGGCGCGCTTGATCTCGCTTTCGTCCGCCCGCCCGAGGCTCCCGACAAGCGGATCGCGTTCCAGCCGCTGCTCAAGGAAACCGCGGTGGTCGCCTTTCCCCAGCGGCATGCGCTCGCGCGCCGCAGATCGGTCTCGCTTTCCGATATCGCCGACCAGCCCCTGATCGTGCCGGACCGGCGCTCGCGACCGCACAGCCATGACCTCACCATGAAGCTGTTCGAGGAAGCGGGCCTCGTGCCGCATGTCGCGCAGAGCGCGGACGAGAAGCAGACCATCGTCAATCTGGTGGCAGCGCGGCTCGGGGTGGCGATCGTTCCGCGCTGGACCTCGCGCATGGCGATCTCCGGCGTCCGGTTCGTCCGGCTCAGGCCGAAGGGAAGCGGAGCACTGGGCCGATTGCCGCTGGCGGCCGCATGGCTCAGGGGCTCGCGCGATCCGCTGCGCGAATCCATGCTCGCGATTCTCGATGCGAAGCTGCGCAGCTACGCCAAAAGCGCCTGATCGGGCAGGACGCGCAAGGCCGGTGCGCACGCCATAGCAAACCCGAGCGGCCCGATCCCGGCAATCGCAACAGTCCTTTTCGGACAGCATGCGAATGTCGGTAGCGGGCCGCTTTTTCGTTCAGCGCCGAAGCGAACCTTCGCGCAGCGTGCTGCGCTTGGTCGCGCGCCGCGCCGGGACGGAGGCGGCCAGTTCAGTCAGCACCTTTTCCGTGGTTGCAAAGTCGATGCAGCCGTCGGTGATGCTCTGCCCGTATGTCAGTGATGCGCCCGGCACCACATCCTGCCGCCCGGCAACCAGGTTGCTCTCGATCATCATGCCGACGATGTGCCGCTCGCCCGCCGCGATCTGGCTTGCGACGTCGGACACGACGGCCGGCTGGTTCTCCGGCTTCTTGCCGCTGTTGGCATGGCTTGCGTCGATCATGAGCCGTGGCGCGATGCCGGCGCGGGCAAGCTCGGCGAGTGCGGCCTCGACGCTGGCACGGTCGTAGTTCGGCCTCGCCCCGCCGCGCAGGATGACGTGGCAGTCCTCGTTGCCCGATGTCGTGGCGATCGCCGAACGGCCGCCCTTGGTGACCGCCATGAAATGATGCGGATGGGAAGCCGACTTCACCGCGTCGGCGGCGATGCGGACATTGCCGTCGGTGCCGTTCTTGAAGCCGACCGGACAGGACAGGCCGGACGCCAGCTCGCGATGGATCTGGCTTTCGGTGGTGCGGGCGCCGATCGCGGCCCATGCGACGAGGTCGGCGAGATATTGCGGCGTGGTCATGTCGAGGAATTCGGTTGCCGCCGGCAGGCCGAGATTGTTGACGGCGGCGAGCACGCTGCGGGCAAGCCTCAGGCCCTTGTTGATGTTGAAGCTGCCGTCGAGGCCGGGATCGTTGATCAGGCCCTTCCATCCGATCGTCGTGCGGGGCTTCTCGAAATAGACGCGCATCACGATCTCGAGGCGATCGGCGAGCTTCTCGCGCAGCCGTACCAGGCGCTCGGCGTATTCGACCGCCGCGACGGGGTCGTGGATCGAGCAGGGGCCGACGATGACCAGCAGGCGGTCGTCGCTGCCATTGAGGATGGCGTGGACGGCATTGCGCGCGGCCATCACGATGCGCGTCGCGGTGAGGGTGCGCGGTATTTCGCGCATCACCTCGTCCGGCGTGCTCAACTCCTTGATTTCCTTGATCCTGAGATCGTCGGTCGTACTCAACACGGGCAGGCTCCTTCGGGTTTTCGAACCTGCCGGCAATAAAAAAGCCGCCAGGTCTGGCGGCTGTTCGGACTTTGATGCTTCAATTCGTCAGATTGAGCGCGATCCTCCCACCGCCAGCGAGCTGTCGTTGCCAAAATACCAAAAATAGCCGGTGGCGGCGTTGATCATGGCGGGCTCTATAGCGCAGCCGGTCCGGCCTGTCACGTCCGAAAATCGACCGGCCGGCCCATGCAGAATCAGGTGGCGCTACGCGCCGCCAGGGCCATGCCGATCAGCGTCGCGCCGCCAAACAGGAGATTGATGCCTGCCAGCAGACCGATCGCCCATTCCGCCGAGCCCGGCAACCCCGCGATGACGATGAAGGAGATGATGATGTCCATCAGGCCGGCGACCAGCATCCAGGTCCAGCGGCCGGACAGCTCGCGGCGGTGCTCCAGCGAATACATGATGGTGGCGACGCCTTCGGCGAGGAAGTAGGCGCCGACCACGATGGTCAGCGTCAGCGTGCCCTGGATCGGCCGCGTCAGGAGGATCACGCCGGCAAGGACGGCGAGCGCGGCCGAGATCAGCGACCACCAGAAGCCCGGCAGTTGCCGCGCCCAGTAGGTGACGATCAGCCCGCCAATGCCCGAGATCAGAAACATCCAGCCGAGGAAGATCGTCACCGCGAGGCTCGCCAGGGGAGGCACGATCATCGCCGCGAGCCCGAGGATGGCGAGCAGGATGCCCTCGACCAGGAAGGCCTTCCAGTGCTCGCGCATGGCCGCGTCCACGCGTGACCGAAGCTCGGTGAGGTCGTGGGGAAGGGTCATGGCGAATCTCCCGCTACCGGCGATGACGGGAACGATAGCCGTCTCACGTGACGTTATCTAGGGGGCGCAGCCGTGTCCGACAGCAGCTTGCTAGCCGCCGCCCGGCACCGACGAGAAGCCGTCGAAGGTCGCCCGCAGCCGGTTACGCCCGAGGAAATAGACCGCGGTGGTCGCGATCAGAAGGGCGGCGCCGAGCAGGATCGAGGTCAGCCCGATCGGGATCAGCAGCAGCGCCACGTTGCGGTCGGGGTTGACCAGCCAGTGATGCAGCGAGGTGAGCACGAAGGCGAGGCCGGCGAAGCCCGCGCCGCTGCCGATGACCAGCAGCGCCCACATTTTTCTCAGCTGGGAAAGCCGCTCGCGGGCGATCGGCGTGCGCGGCGCGTGATGCCGGCCGATGCGGCGCACCAGCCGCGCGGCAAAGGCCATCGAGGAGAAGCCGATCACCACGCTGGCGGCGCCGAGCCAGAGCCGGACGGTCGGGTCCAGATCCGGGTGGCGCTGCAGGGTCAGCAGCGGATAGTCGAAGGCAGCGTGCAGCGCCACCGGGCCGAGCAGCATCAGCGCCCAGCTCGACAGGCGCGCCCAGTCGCGATGATGGCGGTGCGCGCCGAGCGCGGTGCCCGACCGCGCGATCGCCATATAGGCGCCGGCGATGACGCCGAGCGCGCCGTGAAACGGCACGGTGAGCACGCTGCGCAGCGCCGCCAGTGAGCGCCACATCTCGGCATGCTGGACCAGATAGGCGAGGTTTTCGTAAGCCGCGAAACCGAGGCCTGCGGCCGCGCCGTAGACCACGGTATCCATCGGATCGGCGAGCGGCCGGCGCCGCGTCATCGCAATCAGCGCAATGACGAGAATCTTGACGGTTTCCTCGGGGAAGGCGACCCCCAGCACGGAGTGCAGGATCTCGGCGACCCAGGGATTTTCGGGCGCCGCCACAAGTCTTGCGAAGGGCGCGCGGACGAGACCGAGCAGCGAGATGCTGGCTGCGCCGAGCACGAACGCTGTCCAGACCTTGAGCGGAGGACCCGGCCGCTCGTCGGCGGCAATCACCAGCCACAGGATCAGCAGGGCTGGCGCGACGGCCGCGGTGCCGATGACGGTGGGAAGCGATTCAAGAAGGTTCATCTATGAGCAAATAAGGCGCCTTTGTGCCGCAATCCACCGCCAGCGGGCGCGACCAAGTTTCGCGGTGGCCGATTATCTCCAAAGCGGGATGGATTGGGTTGAACCGCAAATCGCGCGCTTGATTCTTGTTCGAGCATGGTCCTGTTTGGAAAAATGGCAGCTCCGCCGATGTCTAGCAGCCCCGGCAGATATTCCTGAGCTGCGCGTTGACCCGCGCCTCGTCCTCGTCGGGCGAGCCTTCGGTCGTGCCGGTCGTGGCGCCGGCTCCCGGGCCACGGTAGGGCGTCGAGTGGGGCGGCGGCGTCGGAAAGGTCGCCAGCGGTGGATTGGCCTTGTCATAGCAGGCGAGCCGGGTGGCCGGATCGGTGATCGTCTTGCAGTCCGGCTTCTCGGTCTGCGCCGCCTGGCAGGGCGCGCTGATCGCGAGCAGCGCGAGCACAGCCATCAGTCTCATTTTTGCCCCTCCGGCCAGTTTCGATGCGTCTTGGCGAGGATCGTCAGTCATTTCAATGAGTTTTTCGCAGGTTCTGGCAAAATGAATGCACACGCGGGCCTAAATCAACGTGGAAAGCCGCAGTTGCGGAACCGGATCGAGGCCGGTGGCATGATAGGGTCTGGCCTGGGCCTGCAAGCCTAGGCCTGCAAGCCTTCGCTTCGTAAGCCTTGGCTTCGTAAGCCTTGGTCTAGCAAGGGGAGACACGCCGGGTGACTTTTCTGCATGGGTTGGAAACCCATACCAGATCAATCCTCAAAGCCGTCAGCTGGCGGATGCTGGGCACCTTGGACACATTTGCCATCAGTTGGCTGGTCACCGGCAAGGCCCATGTCGCCGGCTCGATCGCGGGCCTGGAATTCATCACCAAGGTCGCCTGGTACTACCTTCACGAGCGGGTATGGGCTGTCGTTCCCTGGGGGCGGCGGGCCTGACATCCCGCAACCGCCCCGGCCGCTGGCGGGTCAGTTCACGTTGCCGGTCTTGGTCTTCTTGGCCTTGGCCGCCGATGTCGGAGAAGCCTTGGGAGCGTCGCTGCGCACGCCGCCCCAGGGATCGGTCGGTCCCTGATCCGGGATGTTGCCGAGCGAGCGCTGGTAGGCGCGCTCGGCGGCTTTCTCGCCGGCCTTCTCGGTCGCGCTTTTTTCCTTTTCCTCTTCCCCGTATTTGGGGATGTGCTTGTCCTGCGCATAGACGGGGCTGCCCACGAGCGCCACGATCACAGCGGCACAGAAAACGCGCATCCGACCTCACTCCTCAATTCTTCGTCATGCCTGCGCCGACCATAGCACCGGCAACGTTACCTATAAAGGCGTGGATTTGCGGAACAGGTGTGGCGGATCGGTGATCACGGTGTGTGTTGCTGCAAGCCAAGGACGCTTGTCATGAAAAAGAAACTGCTCTCCCTTTCGCTCGCCCTCTGCCTCGGTCTTTCCACCGCGGCGTTCGCCCGCGGCGGCGGCATGGGCGGAATGCATCATTCATCCATCAGCGGCGGCGCCTCCGGATCGAGCGCGCTCGCGCCCGGCACCAATTCGGCCGGAACTGCGCTGTCCTCATCGGGCGGCAGCACCGCCCGGATGAAAGGGCCGGGGCTCGGCACCGGCGATCCCGTTGTCGACCGCGAGGACGCGCGCGTGGCGAAGATGGTACAGTCGATCTGCCGGGGCTGCTGAACCGGCTCGCGTTGCCCGCTCACGAAGTGCTGGCGAGCAGGCGCAGGCAGGCGTCGACGAACACGGCGGCGCCGGTGACGATGTCGGCATCGGCGGTGTTCTCATGCCAGTGATGGCTGATGCCGCCGATCGAGGGCACGAACAGCATGCCCGCGGGCATGATGGTGGCAAGCACCTGGGCATCATGGCCGGCGCCGCTCGGCATGCGCAGCGACTTGCCGCCCGCGAGATCCCTGGCTGCCGCCTCGATCGCATCCTGGAATCCGGCGTCCATCCGCGCCGGCGTCCCGGTGCGGATCCGCTCGACCTCGACGACGCAGCCGCCCTGTGCGGTGACATCGGCTGCCAGCGCGCGCAAATGCTGCTCGAGCCGCGCGATCACCCCCGCGTCGTCGTCGCGGATCTGGAACAGCATCTCGGCGCGGCCGGGGATGATGCTCGGCGCGCCCGGATCGAGCGTCATGCGGCCGGTGGTCCAGACCGTGCGCGGTCCGGATAGTTTCGGGAAGGATTCATCGACCGCGACGCAGAACCGCGACATCGCCAGGCCGGCATCCTTCCGGATCGCCATGCGCGTGGTGCCGGCGTGGTTCTGCTCGCCGGTGAAGACGATGCGGTACTGCCAGATGCCGACGATGGAGGTGACGACGCCGATCGAAAGGTCTGCGCTTTCCAGCGTCTCGCCCTGCTCGATATGGGCTTCGAGATAGCCGACGTGGCGCCCGCGCTCAGCCGTGACACGCGGCCGGCCGGCGAGGCCTGCGCTGGCGAGCGCCTCGCGCATGGTTCGATCGCTGTTGCGGTCGCGCGCGGCGTCGATATCGGCCTCGGTGAGCGCGCCGACATAGGAGCGGCTGCCGAGGAAGTGGCCGAAATGGCCTTCCTCGTCGCACCACGATGCGACCTCGACCGCGCCGCGGATCGTGGCGTCGGGGTTGATGACGCGCGCGGCCTCCAGCGCGTAGACGACGCCGAGCGGCCCGTCGAGCCAGCCGGCGAAATTCTGGCTTTCGAGATGCGAGCCGGCGAGCAGCTTTGGACCGGGCTTTGCGCTTGTACCGACCACGTTGCCGATGCCGTCGACCTCAGCCGCAAGGCCCGCCTCGGGCAGCCGCTCCGCGAGCCATCGCAGCGAGCCCATATGTGCATCCGAAAAGGTCGGCTTGTGCACGCCGGTCCTATAGGTGCCGATGCCGCGCAGCGTGTTGAGGTCGGCAAGGACCCGGGCGCCGTCGATGGGCGGGGGGTTGTTGGGCATTCTTGTCTGCTCTCAGGTGAATTCCGCCTGGATGCGCATGGCTACACGTGGTTCGTTCATTTGCGGAACGCAAAACGCCGAGTGCCGATCGCGAAAGCATATCAGTCAACTGGGGAAAGCCGCATATTAGGTCAGTGCATCTGCATTTTTCCGATTCCCCGAATCAGTGTCCTTTCCACAGGTGGGGCGTATATCGGGTGAGCTATGCAGTTCAGTCGCGTCATCAGTCCCGTCGAGAACATGCAGATTTGGAACGCGAACAGCAACGGCTTCTCCTTCGTGATCAGCTATGAGACCCGCGCCGGTCCCGGTCTGCATGGACGTCCAGGTTTCGTCGCATCGTGGCGACCGATCTATGAAAACAGATGCGCCATCAAGGTCGGCGGCTCGCCCTTTGGCACGTTGATCGAGGCCGAGAGAGCCTGCGACGCCATGCTTGGTCTGCTGGTCACGCCATAGCAGCCGACAGCACGCCATCGCCGATCGCGCGCGCAAGCGCCTCGAGCCCGCGAGAAGCGCAGGCCGTTGGTGGCTTCGCCTGATTTCTACACCCCGGTCTGGGTGATGAACTTGGTGTTGAGATAGGCCTCCAGCGCCTCGCTGCCGCCTTCCGAACCGTAGCCGGAATCCTTGATGCCGCCGAATGGTACTTCAGGCAGCGCAAGAGCGAAGCTGTTGATCGACATCATTCCTGCTTCGACGGCGGCGCCAATCGCCGTCGCGGTCTTCGCGGACCTGGTGAAGGCATAGGATGCCAGACCGAACGGCAGCCGGTTGGCCTCCTGCGCGGCGTCATCGAACTTCGAAAACGGCGAGATCAACGCCAGTGGGGCGAACGGCTCCTCGTTCATCGCGCGCGCCGATTTCGGCACGTCCACCACGACCGTCGGTTCGAAGAAATAGCCCTTGTTGCCCACCCGGTTTCCGCCAGCAGCCAGCTTCGCGCCCTTGCCGACGGCATCCTGCACCATGCCTTCGATCGCCGTGACGCGGCGATCGTTTGCCAGCGCTCCCATCCTGGAATCGGGATCAAGACCGTTTCCGACCTTGATGGACTTGGCGCCGTCGACAAACTGCGTGACGAATTTGTCGTAGACGCCTTCCTGCACCAGGAAGCGGGTCGGAGAGATGCAGACCTGGCCGGCATTGCGGTATTTGGCGGCAACCATGATCTTCGCCGCTGCCTCCACGTCCGCATCATCGAAGACGATGACCGGCGCATGGCCACCAAGCTCCATGGTCACGCGCTTCATGTGCTGGCCGGCGATGGCCGCGAGATCCTTGCCCACCTTGGTCGAGCCGGTGAAAGAAATCTTTCGGATGGTCGGGTGAGGGATCAGGTATTCGGAGATTTCCGAAGGCACGCCGTAAACAAGGTTGATTACGCCGGCCGGCACTCCGGCATCGGCGAAGGCCCGGATCAATTCCGCAGGCGATGCCGGCGTCTCCTCGGGCGCCTTGACGATGATCGAGCAGCCGGCGGCGAGCGCCGCACTCAGCTTGCGCACGACCTGGTTGATCGGAAAATTCCATGGCGTAAAGGCAGCAACCGGACCAACGGCCTCCTTGATCACCATCTGGTAGACGCCCGGCGCGCGGGCCGGGACAAGACGTCCGTAGGACCGGCGGCCTTCTTCGGCGAACCATTCGATGATGTCAGCGGCCGCCAAGGTTTCGATCCTGGCCTCGGCAAGCGTCTTGCCTTGTTCCATTGTCATCATGGTCGCGATCGTGTCGGCACGCTCGCGCATCAGCTCGGCGGCCTTGCGCATCACCTTGGAGCGATCATACGGCGAAACAACTCGCCAGGCCTTGAAACCCTTCTCGGCCGCGGCCAGCGCCTCGTCGAGGTCGGCCTTTTCGGCATGAGCGACGGTTCCGATTGCCTCTTCCGTTGCCGGGTTGATGACGCGGATGGTCCGACCGGACCCGGCGGGACGCCATTTGCCGTCGATGTACAGAAGGACATTCGGGTAGGTCATGATGCTTCTCCAGCCTGGTCAATGCGCCGCGGTCCTCGCCATCGACCCGCAGCAGAGTTTGCCGGGCCATTGAAAGGTCATCGGCCAGTTGGTCAAGTCCCAGTGTGGCGGTTCAGAAGTCCGTATCATTGTTGCCGCGTGTTCGTCATACGGACTTCTGAACCAAAGCCACACTGGAATCATGATTTTCTAGTGTCCTTCGATTCCGAAGTTCGCAAAACGGGGCCGCCAAATGATGCGAACTTCGGAATCGGGGACACTAGGAGGCATGCAGGCCGGGCGATGACGCGCTTGTCAGGGCGACATGCCGTTTGGCGGCCATCGCCACCTGGCTTTTTCGCGCGGGTTTCAGCACGAAGAAGGCCATTGCCGCGACCGCGAGGTTTGCGATCATCGCAACAATGAAGACCGAATACCAACCGCCGGAGTAATCTCTCAGCCAGCTTGCAACCGGCACCAGCCAGGCCGCAATTCCCTTGCCGGTATAGACGATGCCGGCATTTGTCGCGGCGTAGCGCGAGCCGAAGAAGTCGGTGCAAACAGCCGGGAACAATCCATAGATCTCTCCCCAGGTGAAGTAGATCAGGCCAGCCGTGAGAATGAAGAGATACGGATCCTTTCCGAACGAACCCAAGGCCCAATACGCGCCGGCGCCGAGCACGAACACGATCGTCATCGTATTTTCACGGCCAATGTGATCCGACACCCAGCCAAAGACCGGGCGCGCCAGCCCGTTGAGGACATTGTCGACCACGGCGGAGGCAACCAGCACGGTCGAGGACAGGACCACCAGGTCTACGGCAACGTTGGCGATCTTGTAGTCGTTCAGGATCGGACCGAGCTGGGCGGTTACGATCAGGCCGCTGGCGGCAACGGTGATGAACATCAGGTAGATGACCCAGAAGATGGGCGTCCTGAGCATCTCGAACGGGGTAGCGCCGCCTCCAACCGCACTGGCGGAGTCCGAGTTCTGCGTGAGCGACAACGGGGGCGCCACAAGGAATAGGCTCATCACCACGAGGATGCAGCCCTGGCCCAGTCCGAACCAGAAAAACGCTGCTTCATAGCCATGAGCTCCGATGACCTTGATGATCGGAACGACCGTCAGCGCCGCACCTCCGCCGTAACCCATGGCAGTCAACCCTGCGGCCAGTCCGCGTCGGTCGGGAAACCATTTGAGGGCATTGGCGATGCACGTGCCCCAGACCGCCCCGTTACCAATTCCTGATAGCGCCATGCCCAGATAGAGCATCGGGAGGGACTGGGCGTACGAATTGATCACCCAGGCCAGGGCAACAAGCACGCCTCCGATCGCGACAATCAAACGAGGTCCATATCGATCGACGAACCAGCCTTCGATGGGGACCAGCCATGTCGCCGTAGCGACGAAGATCGTGAACCCCCACTGGATCGCCTCGCGTCCCCAATGATGCTGGGCGTCGATGGGATCGACGAAGTAGGTCCAGCCATATTGCAGATTTGCGACCATCACGGTGCAAACGATGCCGGCAACGAGCTGTATCCAGCGGTTGGGGATGCTGCTGGTGGATGATTGTACGGTCATTGAAAATTTCCTGCGCTCAAATCGTCAAGGCGTTGCCGTATCGGTCGGGATGGGCGGGGCTCAGACGTTGGGCGCCGTAAAGACTTCCCGGCCCGACACGAACGTGCGCTCGACCGGAATGTCCTTCACGGCGATCTCATCGCAGGTCAGCGGATCGTCACCCACGACGAGGAAGTCCGCGACCTTTCCGACCTCGAGCGTGCCGCGATCACCTTCGCTCCAGGTCAATTGATGGCCCGTGACGGTCGATAGTCTAAGCGCCTCCTCACGAGACAACCGGCTTTCGCCGAGCTTCGAGCCGGAGTCATTGTCCCATCGCGACAGCGCCTGCCACATCGCGAAGAACATCGAATAGGGCACGTTGTCGGTTGAAAGCGCCGTCGGTATTCCGGCGTCGATGAACTCGCGGATCGGCGTTCCCTGCTGCCCCAGCTTGTCCAGGCCAAACCGGTCGGAAGCCATGTACATGAAGCCGGGCGTGATGGTCGCCACAAGTCCGAGCTCCTTGATCCGGCGGATCTGGTCGGGGCTCGCCTGCGTGACGTGGATGATGACCCAGCGACGGTCCCTGATGCGGATCTGCCGATCGATGGCCTCATAGGCCCGCAGAACCCGTTCAAGGTCGTAGCAAACCAGGCAGTTCATGCGCAGCCCGAGCTGTGCGGCGAGCACGCCCAGTTCGACGAAGCGATCATGCGGCAGCGATTGATAGAAATGCCCCGCCCATTGCTCATACGGGTAGTCGCGGCTGATGATGTTCGCGACCGTGGCATCACCGACATCGAAACAGACGCCTTCGAACCGCAGCATCTGGTCGCCGGAGCCGCGATCGCGCAACGCGTCGGCCCAGTGGTAGAGGATGTCGGCGACCTTCCGATTGTCGAATGCCGCTGTCGGCACGCTGAGCGGGATCTGCATCCGCACGCTGAGCTCGCCCGCGGCATGAACGGTCTTGTAGGCGTCGATGATCGCGGGCGTCAGGCCGTGACCTTCATAAGCCGACGTGGTCCCCACGGCGCTATAGGCCGCCGAGCCGAGCCGAACGCCGGCGACGCGATCCTCATAGGTCAGACGCGGGACGCATCGGAACAGGGTATATTCGATCACCGGCGCGTAATTGCGATCGAGGAAAACGCCGGACAGCTCGCCCTTTTGGTCGACCAGCGCCCTCGTGTTGTAGGGAAGCTCGGTGTTCTTCGTCACGCCGGCAAGCTCAATGGCGCGGGTGTTCGCCACCGAGGGGAAAGGACGGTGACTCCACCAGCCCCACGGCGCGCGGATGTAGACCGGATGTTTGGGGGACACCTTGTCCAGATCGTGCCGGGTCGGAAACCGCCCCTCAGTCAGTTGCTCCGGCTTGTAGACATAATCCGTCGGAGGCGTGCCCATCGGCATCAGCACGACCCATTCGCCCTCGGGCGTGCGCGCGACGGCCTCGCGTATGACGTCAAGAATGTCGGCGATCGATTTGCACCCGTCCAAGGGGATTCCGCCTCGCGCCTTGAGCCCCTGGCGATCCATGTGCGGATGAGCATCAAACATGCCGGGGATAACGGTCTTTCCGGAACCGTCGATCAGGCGGGTCGCGGGCCCCAACAGCTGGCGGACCTCCCCGGACGGGCCGACAGCGGCGATGCGGCCATCGCGCACGCCAATGGCGTCAGCCGGTCGCGACGAACCGGCGAGCGTGATGATCTTCGAGCCTTCAATGATCAGATCGGCTGGCATCAGGGCTTCCTCCAAACCAATTATTTTATTGGTCTATATGTATGATTTGTTGGTAAGACTGAGCCTCCAAATAATTGGCGTCAATCGGTTCGGTAAGTTCGATCAAGATACTGTAATACCGCGATCTTTTTGCGAATATGGACGAACCAATCGCCAAAATGGTCCAGCTGTCGTCGATGCTGCCGGACCGCGAGCGCGCATTGAACCAATTTGTAAATTGGTATTTTCTGTGCCATCAAGGCGGTCGAACGTGTCGAATTTGGACCTGATGGGGACGTGTGTGCCGTTAGCCGATGATGTGGTCTGGTCGCTGCGAAAGATGCTCGACAGCGGCAACCATCCGGTCGGGACGCGCCTTCCGGCGGAACGCAATCTGTGCGCGGAGCTCAAGGTCAGCCGCACTGTGCTGCGCACCGCGTTGGCGCGGCTCGAAGCCGAGGGGCGCCTATGGCGAAACGTCGGGCAGGGCACCTTTGTGGGCGGCAGACCGGTAAAGACGGGAAACGCGATTGTGCTGGCCAGCGCTCTGACGAGCCCGGCGGAAGTCATGGAGGTTCGCCTGGTCATCGAACCACCGGGCGCATTTCACGCCGCCATCAGGGCCACCGAAGACGATATCGCGCACTTGCAACACTGCCTGTCGAAGCTGGACGGTTCGCCAAATCACGCCAATTACGCGCGCTGGGACTCGACGTTTCATCGCGGCATTTTCGAGGCCGCCCATAATTCCCTGTTGCTCATGCTGTTCGACGCGGTCAACGACGTGCGCAGCCAAGCATCCTGGAGCAGCGTTTGGGAGCGGATGCTGACGCCCAATCGAGCCGCCTTCAGGCAGCAACACAAAAGAATTGTCGAGGCGATCGCTTCGCGAAATCCTGCTTCCGCGCAGGAACAGATGCGTGCGCATCTTGATCTGGTCAGGGACGCCATTTCCTTTGCGCCGACCTATAAGCACGCCTTGGCCGATGGCGATCGATCTCGCAGCGCTTCCAAGATGGTGTCAAAATCAAAGAACAAGGCTGGTAAGGATTAGCGAAGCCATGCAGCAGGCTCCCTGTTCGGTTCAAATCGGCGAATGGCAATGCATAGCCGGCTTTTTACAGGCCAAATCGCGCGAGGCCCAATTGGGAGTGGCCCGGGCCGCGTCTCCCTGTCCAAAATGCAATACCGAGTCGTTTCTCCTGAACGCCAAGCAGATGGCGGCCAATCCCGCAAAGGCGCTGCGCGCCGCCTGCCCATGTTGCGATGGAAGCGGATCAGCCGCCGAGTTGTGGCTTAGCGCCTTGCGGGCGGCTCAGTACTACAACCCGCAGGCGCTCGACGAGTTGCTGCCGAAGCTCGGCTCGATCGAAACATTCGACGAAGAATATCGACCCGTCGTGATCCGCTATGACGAAGGTGGATCGTGCACCCCCAAAAGAAATTTCGGCTGCGACTCTCCGGAGATGTGACCGTCGGCACTTCATGCGTGCCCCTTCGTCGGTCGTCGGGCTCATCAGCGCGTCCGAGCGGAACACTGGCGCGGCTTCCGGAACCGGGGAGGCCATCAATGGACGTGACGTCGAAATGAGCATGGTCGCCCAAAGCTGCGGCTCGCAGAATCAGCGAGCCTTGATTAGCCTTTCATCAATCATCCAGGCCCATCGCTTCTGTCGAAGAATGCGGGGCGCGCGTTGATCAGGAGGATTGGATGCAGGATCTGGAACAGGCGATCCGTGAACGTGCCTATCATCTGTGGATCGAGGGCGGCTGCCAGCATGGACATGCAGACGCCCATTGGTTCGAGGCCCAGCGGGAGCTCGTGGCGCCGCCATGCGAAATCGCCGCCGGTGTCAGCGAGCGGCCTTCTGTGGGAAAATCAAGATCCGGCCGGAAGCCAGTCGCGAAGAAGAAGCAACGCGCTTTGGCCTGATCGGCGCCACGTCGTTTCGTGAAGGCGTGCTTCGGCCTCGCATACGAACGCCCGGACGTTCGCTGCTGTTTTCGCGCTCGCGTATTCAGGCATCGTGCGCGGTTGTGCCGGCGAAAGTGCTGGCGCCGCCTGAAGACAATTGCGTCGCGCCTGTTCCCGAAAGGGGGCGTCCGGTATGTGGCGACGCTCCGATGCTATCGAGACACGGGTTTTTTGCGCTTCGCTTTTGGCGCCGGTGCTCCAGCTGTCAGTTCCGCATTTGCCTCTTGGGCTTCTCTCAAGGTCCGCAAACGCGCCATGTTCTGACGGACGGCAATAGCCTGCTGTTCGATATCCGCCATTGCCTTCAGCCCCTCCTCAAACGCAATCCGTTGTCGGTTGGCACGCGCCACGCTTTCTGGGGAGGGGACGCCCGACTTCTTGCTGGTCATGTGGTTTCCCGTGCTGACACGACGAAAACCCGCTCAACCCTCGGGGTCGAGCGGGCACAGCGCCTGTTCCAGTACATCCGTGGAAAGGGCGCGACGGGCCTTAGGCCAGCGCGAGATTCTCGGCGCTGCTCTTGCCCCGCATCTTGTCCGTTTTGATTTCGAACGTCACTTTCTGGCCCTCGGCCAGGCCGGAAAGACCAGCCCGTTCGACGGCGCTGATGTGCACAAACACATCACTGCCACCATCGTTCGGCTGGATAAACCCGAAGCCCTTTTGGCCGTTAAACCACTTTACTGTTCCTGTCGTCATTCTCTTCTCCAAAACGCACGCGCAAATATCAGCGCATGCGCCAACATCGCGTGACCATCACGCGATCCGAAATTCAACTTCGTCGATGTCTTTGGAAAAGGAGCCCGCGGGCGCATTCAACAAGGCACAGCGGCTAATCGAACATCGGTAATGTATACTTCTTCGCGGGCCTTTACAAGGAGCATTGCCGGCTTATTTCGCGCCGCAGGGCTTGAGAACGATATCGCAAGCAACTGAAGCCTCATGCCTGGACCAGGCAGGCGCAATCGTTTCGCTGTTGATTGACGTCAGCGCTCGCATCGTGGTCACGTCGCGCCGACCGACGCCATCTGTAGCCATGCGCCAGCGCGGTCTTCTCGTCTCGGGTCGGTAGCATCATCGACAAATCTCGTGATCTCGAATGCTGTAGCGACAATTGGCTGTCGCGCAGGCCTTGTCGATTTGGCAGCCAACCCGCCAGGAGCCGGCCTTTGCAGGTTCGTCCGCGACAACAACATCGAACAGGTGCTTCGCATGCTCAAGAGGAAGATGCAGCGCGAGGAGGCGCCCGGCGCTCCCTGCGGATCGGATCCTGGGCTTACGAAGGTCGGGACTTCCGAGTGTGACCCATGGCTGACGCGGAATCCACGTGCTATGCTGTAATCATGATCTTCGTGAGCAACGGCGGTGCGGTCCTGAGCCTCGGAAGACAATGCAACGAAGCGATTTCTAACAACGGATCATTGATCGTCACACGCCCCTAAACCGATGAGGGAGATGCGACAATGAAAAAATGCTCGCTGATCAGTCTCAGCATTTCAGCGTCGATCGCCATCTTGGCAACTGGTGCCGCGATTTCCGCGCAGGACAGGTACACTTTGCAAGTACCGAATGGGCTCGCGTTCTCTGAGTTCAAGGGATACGAGGATTGGCCTGTGATCGCGATCAGTGAGAACGAAGGCCTTATTGCTGTGATCGTGGGGAATCCGGCAATGATCAACGCCTATAAGGAAGGCGTGCCCGGCAATGGCAAGCCTTTCCCGGACGGCGCGAAAATGGCGAAAATTCATTGGACACCGAAAAAGCAAGAGGCGTACCCCGGTCAGCCATCCGTGCCAGGTACGCAGCATGACGTTGATTTCATGGTGAAGGACAGCAAGAGGTTCGCGGATAGCGGCGGATGGGGATGGGGCGCGTTCGACTATGACGCGGCGTCCGATACGTTTAAGCCCTCTACCGCAGCCTCCAAACCGCCGCAGGAAAACGACGCGAAGTGCGGGTTCGCTTGCCACACGGTGGTGCAGAACCGCGACTACGTATTCACGGAGTACGGAAAGAGGTGAGTATCCGATAGCGCGAGGCAGGGCACGCAATAGCCAAGACGGCCCCTCACGCGATAGCAGCCTCAGCGGCGGCGACGAACGCGCAAGCAGCGGAAAGCCAGTTCACCGAAGCAGTCCGGTTCATTCGCGACCTCCCTTGCGCAATATCGATCGATAAGCCGCTAACGTTTTGTGTTACGTGCCGGGCACACGGGTCCCCTTTGGGTCGGACCTACGGTTCTGGCGCGTGCGGCCGAGGCTACTTCAAAATTCGTCGCCTAAAGCTGCCGCCGCCGAATTGAAACTGCTGTGCGCTTCACCGAGAGTGAGCTGGCCGCAAAGAGACGCCGGGAGGCATCGACGCGTCAGCTCTTGGGGCACATCGGACCTGTGCTCACGAAGGTCGGGATTTCCGAGTGTGACCGAACCCGGACGTCATCCGTCCCAGCAGAGAACGCAATTTTCAAGCAAAGCCCATTCCAATTCGAAAATGGCCGCGACATAGTAGCTCGCAGTCGGTGCTTCCAGCGTACCCTTCGGGGGATGCCATGAGACGGCGCGATTTCATTGGTTTAATCGGTGGCGCGGTGATGGCTTGGCCGGGCGCCGTGCGCACTCAGCAATCACTCCCCGTAATAGGGTTTCTGCATCAAGGGTCGCTCCCTCCGCCGCCCCTCACGGCAATCTTCCGCAAGGGTTTGCTTGAGGCAGGAGTGGTTGACGGTCAAAGCGTCAGGATCGAACAGCGTGCGGCGGATGGGCAATACGATCGATTGCCGGCACTTGTGGCGGACTTGGTCAGCCGTCAGGTGACCGTCATAGCCGCAGATTTTCTGCCGGCCGCATTGGCAGCGAAGGCCGGAACTCAGACGATCCCGATCGTCTTCCTAAGCGGCAGCGATCCCATCGTGTCGGGTCTCGTGTCGAGTATCAATCGACCAACAGGAAACGTCACTGGCATTGCTTTCATGTTCACCAGGCTAGGAGCGAAACGCCTCGAACTGCTGCGCGAGCTCATACCCGACGTCACGTTGATCGCTGCACTCATCAACCCGACAAATCCCAATTCGGGACCTCAGTTAAATGATCTGCAGACAGCCGCGCACGCTCTTGGGCTTCAACTGATCAGCGTCGGCGCCAGTAACGAGCGGGAAATCGAGAGCGTTTTCTCAACATTGGCGCAAGACCATATCGGTGCACTGGTGATCAGTGCTGACGGGTTTCTGGTCAGTCGGCAGGATCAGCTCGTCACGCTCGCAGCCCGTCACGCGATACCCACGATGTACCCATGGCGCCAGTATGCCGACGCTGGAGAACTGATTGTCTACGGCGCCAACCTTCCTGACGGTTTTCGCCAATGCGGCATCTACACCGGAAAGATCCTTAAAGGCAGCAAACCAGCCGATCTGCCGGTGCTGCAACCATCAACGTATGAACTCGTCATCAATCTGAAGACAGCGAGGGCTCTCGGCCTCAACGTGCCCCCGAACCTCATTGCAATCGCCGATGAGGTGATCGATTGAGATACTGCTGTTTGCCGAACTGCATGGGTCTGGTTCTGGCGCTAATGCGAAGTCCGGGCTGGCTCTGAGACGGTCCGCTTATCGGGGTAGGCCAGAAGGGGCTGGCCCACTTCCCAAACGCGGCTTTGGCCCTATGCCGACCTATGGTGATGTCCGCCTCTGCGCCAGGGTTGGCGAGGCCATTGGCGCTCCCTAGCGGAATCGAACCGCTCTCTCCACCGTGAAAGGGTGGCGTCCTGACCGATAGACGAAGGGAGCAAGAGCCATCGGCCGCAAGGTGCTGCCGCGGCCGGGCAAACGTATAGAGGCCTTTGCCGGGGTCGGCAAGTCGCGGGGGACGCGTTTTTGGCACCTTTCCACGATGCCGGCGGAACCCAAATACCGTCGTTATTTCAGATGGATCGCAACTGTTTTTAAATCCGCGCGGCTGTAGGTGGATATAGCGAGCGCGCCCGGCCTGACCGGGGCGGCGCGCCTCGCTTTGCCTTGATTCCCGGGAGCCGCCTCCGATGAGCGCAATCAAGAAGCGCAGCCCGCGCAAATCCTTCGGGCAGCCGGGCTGGATCACGCTCGACGGCGGCTTTGCCGTGCGGCGCTGCGTGGTCGACAACATCTCGCCGTCCGGCGCGCAGGTCACCGTGGAAGATGCCGCGATGTTGCCTGCGACGCTGCGGCTGGCGCTGGCGCGCGACGCCCGCACCGGGCATCTTTGCCAGGTGATGTGGCGTCGCGGCAAGACGGTCGGCGTCAAGTTCGTGCGCTGACGCGGGGCCGCCCACGACTCGGGCAAGGTCCGTTGCGCCACACGGCTATAGGCAAGGCGGCCGAGTGTCATGACTGGAACCTTTGGCCGCGCCGTCGCTTTTCCTATGTGGAAGGCATAAGGAACTCGCAATCTGGTGTAGGCCGCGTCCGTGGCGCGCCTGTCGTTCTTGCGTGACCCGGGCATTCCGGCGGGAGTCTCCACGATGGAGCACCCGAGCCGCATCGGTAACCGCTTGTTAGCTGCGTTGCCGCAAGCCGACTTCGATCTCCTTGCGCCTCATCTGCGCCAAATGCGCCTCGAGCGTGACGCCGTGCTGGTGCATTCGGGCGAGCCGTTCGAGCAGATCCATTTCCCTTGCAGCGGCTTGATCGCCTTGGTCATGGACATGCCCGACGGAGAAGCGGTGGCCACCGCCGTGGTCGGCAAGGATGGCGCTTCGGGCCTGGTGGCCGCGCTCGTATCGATGCCGTCCCCTGTCACAGCGGTGGTGCGGCTCCCCGGCACGGCATGGCAGATTTCACCGGCCCGCTTCCAGGCGGCGCTGCAGCGCAGCGTGCCGATCGCCGGGATCATAGAGGTCTATACGCGCACACTGATGACGCAACTGCAGCACGTCGCCGCCTGCAACGCGCTGCATTCCGTCGATGCTCGCATGGCGCGCTGGCTGTTGCATCTCCACGACAATGTCGAGGTGGACGATGCACTACCGGTGACGCAGGAAGCGCTGGCGGAATTGCTCGGGGTGCGACGACCAACCGTGACACAGGTCGTCAACAAGCTGAAAGGCACAGGCGCGATCCGCGCCAACCGGCGCGGCCAGATCGAGATCGACCGGCCGCGGCTCGAGGCTGCGTCCTGCCCCTGCTACAAGGCGCTCCGCCAGCGGATCGACGACATCATCTCAGCGGGGCCAACCGGCCCGCTTCACGGGATATCCGGTCACAAAGCACCCGGGGCACGCGATCCTGACCTCACCGGGATCGGTTCATAGACCCAGGCGTCGCGCGCGAACCATTCGTGCGTGGCGTCGCAGGCCGGGCAGAGCGTGCGCGAAAAGAACACGGTGCTGCGCTGAAAGCGCTCGCGGTCCGTGTTGATGCCGGTCGGGATTGCGCTCCCGGTCTGCGGGCATTTGATCATCACCATTCCCATGGCGTTTCTCCCCAAAATTGTGCCGGCGGCCCGCCCGCCGCGGCTGGGCCACGCTTCTTCGGAGCGTTTGGCCCAGCCGTCCCTCGGGCGGTGGTGATTGCTTGGTCAGGCGCTCTCTAGCGCCTTGGCATGGCGCGCCTGGCCGGCTCGGCGGCCTCGGTCGCAAGTTTGCGGCCGAGTTCGAACAGCTCCTTGTTCTGGGCGACGGCGGCGGCAAAATTCCTGCATCCATGCTCGGTGGAGACCCTGACAGTTTCCGCAAGCGACGTGCTATCGAGCAGCCGGGTGACGAAGTCGAACGCAGCGTTGACGTTCTGGCCCGAAATCTCGATCAACCTGCTTGCGTAGTCGGCGGAGCCTTTGGCGTTGGTGACACAGGCATCCCGCACGATGCCGGCTATCTCGCCCGTCGCCTCCTTGAGGCGTTCGCAGTTGTCTTTGGCATTGTTTGTGGCTTGGCGGGCCAAGCCGCGGAACGCCTCGTTCATCGCAAACAGCGGCAGCTCGACACCGTTCCTGGACTTGGCATTCTCCTGAACTTCCACGCTGACTTCACTCACTGGGATCATCCTTTTGAACGCAACAACGATGGCTATCGACTCGGCGGTCGGCAGGCGTGTCCCGCGAGAGGCAGCCAAGACCGTCTCCGTTCCACGATGGCTCTGCTGTCGGGATGTCTGCCCCCCCGCTGTGGACAAGTGTGGATAAGAATGAGGGCCGCGTCGGTACGCTTGCTGACGCTCGAATGATATTTTTGCCGAGTGCTGAACGCTTCCAAATGCGGCTGCAAAGAGTTTGTGCAACTGCACAGATTCTGACGTGTGGGTGCGTCATCCAGACGTCATAAACGACGCGGTCGTGTGACCTAAGAAAGGAGGGTCTGCTTGCGGCTCGATATCCTCGTTCCCGTCCTGATGTGCTGCGCGATGCTGTGGTGGGTCGGCCGCGGCTTCAGCTGGACCGCGCGCCTTGCGGTCGCCGCCGTCACGCTCGCGCTCATCATCTGCATTCTGCTCGCCGAGCGCGGGTTTTAGGTTCTCACGACATCGGCTTGGCGACGAACTGCACAAATCCCGGCCGGCTGGAAAACTGCGAAAACCAGCGTTCGAGGTTCGGCAGCTTCGGCTTCTTGACGCCTTCGACGCCGAACCAGCGCCGCGCGAACGCGCCGATCGCGATGTCGGCAATGGTGAAGTCGTCGCCCTCGATGAAGCGGCGCGACGCCAGGACGTCCTCGGCGACCCGCCACACCACGGCCTCCGCATCGACGTCCTTCTGGATCGCGGCCATGTCGCGCTTTTCGACCGGCGTGCGCACCAGCGCCCAGAACACCGGCCGGTCGACCGGCTGCAGCGTCGAGAGCGTCCAGTCCAGCCAGCGGTCGACGCCGGCGCGACGCCGCGGGGCGTCGGGATAAACAGGCGATCCCTTGCCATAGGCGAGGCAGAGATAGCGCATGATCGAATTGGATTCCCAAAGCACGAAATCGCCGTCGACCAGCGTCGGCACCCGCCCGTTCGGGTTCATGGCGAGATAGGCAGGCTCGTCGTTCTTGCCGAACTGCATGCCGGCATCGATGCGCTGGTAGGGCAGGTTGAGCTCGGCAAGGCACCACAGCACTTTCTGCACGTTGACCGAATTGGCGCGGCCCCAGATCGTCAATTGTCCTTTTCCGCTCTCCGGCACGTTTGGCTCCCCTTCGCTGATCGTTGCGCCCTTCATAGCGGAAGTTCACGCAAAAGGCGCGAGGATGATTTGCATCAAATGAAAAGCTCCGCCGCATCGCGCGACGGAGCCTTCAAATCACCTGTTGGCCGCGATCAGTGTCCGAAGAACAACCATAACAGAATGATCACCGGGATCGGCACACCCAAAAGCCACAGCAGAATTCCTCTTCCCATCCTCTCCTCCTCAAAACCTGCCATGAGGAGAACGCGAGTGAGGAGGCGAGGTTCCGTCACCAGTGGCCGGTGTTGGGCATCGACGTCCACGGCTCGGCCGGCGGCTTCGGCTCGCCCTTCTGCAACAGCTCGATCGAGTGCAGATCGGGCGAGCGGATGAAGGCCATGTTGCCGTCGCGCGGCGGGCGGTTGATGGTGATGCCGAGCTTCATCAGGCGATCGCAGGTCGCGTAGATGTCGTCGACCTCGTAGGCGAGGTGGCCGAAATAGCGGTCCTCGCCGTACTTCTCCTCGTCCCAATTGTAGGTGAGCTCGACCAGCGGCGCGCCGCGGGTCGGCGGCAGCTTCTTCAGCTCCGCCTCGTCCTCGGGCGCGCAGAGAAACGACAGCGTGAAGCGGCCCTTGTCGTTGTCGATGCGGCGGACCTCCTTCAGGCCGAGTGCGTCGCGATAGAATTTAAGCGCGCGATCGAGGTTCTGGACGCGCAGCATGGTGTGGAGATAGCGCATGATAGGTCTCCCTGGAGCGGAATTTGTTGTGGTCTGCTTCCGGCCGCCCTCAATAGCAGCAAATCGGCAGGCCGTGCAGGGGCGGCGGTTCCGCGAAAACGGGCCCCTGCACGCGAGATGTGACTCGCAAACCACAGCGCGCCATCAACGTTCAAGCGATTGTGAGCCTTCGATTGCAGGCAAATGAACGAATCAACTAGACCGCTTCCCCGGGGCTGGGAAGCGGAGAGTAGAATGAGAGTCGCTTCCTTTGAGAGTGTGTTGGCGGTGGCCACGTTGGTCTCCGCCATCGTTGTGGTGCTGTGGGGAATAAAACTCTTCTACGGCGTGTGACAGGCGGGAGCTCGGTCGGTACCCAAACGACAGGAGTCTCCCTTCCGCGGCGGCGGAAGCCTGTTGTGCGCAGTCCTCGGCGCCGCCTCCGCCGGCGTTTTTGCAAAAGAAAGATCACCGACAAGTATTGCGTTTGGCTTCCGGCAGCACGCAGGGCCGGGCCGCGACGGGACGTTTTGGTTCAGGGCATCATGCATTTCAGCTTTTATCTGATGGTGGCGGCACTCGTGCTTGTCGGAGTGCAGGTCGGCTACGCGCTCTATCAATTGGCTGCACTGGTCCTGTAAGGCGCCGCGGGCAACAGCCCTAACGGCGGATTACCTCGCAAGAGATAACCCTATTCAGTTAGGTTAAGACTGAAATCGCGTTGCGGCGGCAGCGGGTTGCGTTAGGTGTGGGGGAGGGAGCAACCATGGCCTCATCCTTCCACACCGCGGACCGACAGACCTACCGACGCGTCGTCGTCGTCGGGACGCTGCTCTGCATGGCCTTCGTCGTGGTGAGCTTCTCGCTCAGGCCGCAACCCGAAGAGACCAAGGTGCTGGTGAAGGCTGACCGGCTGGTGCGCACCGCGGGGAATCCCAAGCCCGCCAACTGACGGCGCCGCATCGGCGCGCCGCTTATCGGATCGGCTCGTCGTTCTTCTTGGGCTTGTGATAGATGGCCAGGCCGACGAAGCCGGCAAAGCCGATCATATCGATCAAAATTTCCAGCCAGGCCGGCATTTCGGAACCCATGTATTGGAACCAAAAGTAATCCGGAAAGGCCGAGTTCGTTCCCGCAATTTGCGGATCGCCGCCCGTACGAGATCGCATGGCTGGACGCCTTGACGCCGCGGCAGCTGCTGGCGGCTCGTCCAATGCTGCTCCGATCCGGCCGAAACGCCGTGCAACCATGGACAACCGCCCGCGTTGTCCAGGGGCATACGGATGGAGGACATGCGCATGATGAAGACACTGGCAGTTCTGGCGACGGTGGGCACGGTCGCCGCAACGACCATGAGCACGCCAGCAGAGGCGCATTGGCGTGGCGTCGGTCCGGGATTGGCGTTTGGCCTCGCGGCCGGTGCCTTGACCGCCGGCGCGATCGCGGCGTCGGGGCCCTATTATTACGGCGGCTACGGCCCGGGCTACTACTATGGTCCGGGCGCCTACTACGGCCCCGGTCCCTACGCCTATTATGGCGGCGGACCCTATTATCGCCATCGCTACTACTATCGTCACCCCTACTGGTGATGAAAAAAGCCCGGAAGCCTTGCTTCCGGGCTTTGATTTTGCCGATTCGCTTGCGCGATCTTAAGACCAGAACGACGGCCGCTGCGGCTTGCTGGCATCGGCAAGGGTCTTGCGGAAATATTCGTCGCGCTCGCGCTCGAATTTCTCCTGGGTCGCCTTGAAGCTCGCAACGCGTGCGGCAATCTCCTCGCGCTCGCGCGCGCGACGGTCGTCTGGCTTGGTCATGGCCCATCCTTCTTTTTGATTCGCCTCGCGCTCATTCGCGTCCGAGATTGGGGCGTGATTTGGACGCGCGTCATCCGATCGACGGATATGCACATGCGCGAAAAAATTTTGCGCGCGGCGCAGGCGTCGCGCGGTGGATAAGGCGGACAGCATCTTGTCGCGCGCGGCGCTTCCCGCTAGCGAAAGCGAGCCGTCGATCTGAAGTCGCTTGCGTTCGCGAAGCGGCCGCTCGATTGGAACTCAGTCGCGAAAAAATTCTGCGCGAAAAATTCTGATCGAGCAGCGAAAGGAATCGATCGGCTGGCGCCCGTTGCGTTCTCGAAGTTCGTGCAAGGGGGGTGCTGCGGGACAGGCGAACTTCGAAGGAGGGAACGAAATGGCGAAGATCGATCTGGATGCGATGACGATTGATGATCTCGCGATGCTGCGCGACAACGTCAACGCCAAGCTCCTGGAAAAGGTCGCGGCGAGGCAGCTCGAGCTCGAGGCCGAGATGGAGCGGCTTGCGCAGTTCGGCAAGCCGGCGAAGAAGGCGCTGGCTGCGCCGCAACCGGCAAAACCGAAGAAGTCCGAGAAGCGAGGCGGCGAGGCGGCGGAACCTGCCGACGACGCCGGTCTCAACGAAGCGGCCGAGGCGGCCTGACGGTAAAAGACATGCGGCGGGAGCGGGGGCGCCTGCCTCGCCGCCATGCGCGGCATCGCGCTGGCAATCGGGTGGGCTGTGCTATCGTTAGCACGGCCCCTTTTTTGGATGATTGCCAATGATCGCGTCCGATCTCAGCACCGGCGTCGAACAGCTCGGCGAGATGATCGCGGCAGCGCGCTCCATCGTACCGTTCACCGGCGCCGGCATCTCGACCGAGTGCGGCATTCCCGATTTCCGCTCTCCCGGGGGCTTGTGGACGCGCAACCGGCCGATTCCGTTTGACGAGTTCGTCGCGAGCCGGGAGGCCCGCGACGAATCCTGGCGTCGGCGATTTGCGATGGAGCCGACCTTTGCCGCCGCGAAACCCGGCCGCGGACACCGCGCGCTGGCGTCGCTCTATCGGTCCGGCAAGATTCCCGCCGTCATCACCCAGAACATCGACAATCTGCATCAGGCGTCAGGCTTCGCCGCCGAACATGTCGTCGAGCTCCACGGCAATACCACCTATGCGCGCTGCATCGGCTGCGGTCAGGCCTACGATCTCGCCTGGGTGAAGCAGCGCTTCGAGCAGGACGGCGGCGCACCCGACTGCACCATGTGCGAAGAGCCGGTGAAGACCGCGACCATTTCGTTCGGCCAGGCGATGCCCGAAGTTGCAATGCAGCGCGCCAGCGAACTGGCGCAGCGTTGCGATCTCTTCCTCGCCATCGGCTCCTCGCTGGTGGTGTGGCCCGCAGCGGGCTTTCCGATGATGGCCAGGAACAACGGCGCCAGGCTCGTCATCATCAACAACGAGCCGACCGATCAGGACGACATGGCCGATCTCGTGATCCGCCACGACATCGGCGAGACGCTCGGACCGTTCGTCGGGAACTGATGCCGGGTTGATTCGAAGCTGTGCAAGACTGTTCATAGGTTCCGGCGAATCCGTTTTTTATCTATGCGCCGGAAGCGGGAGTGTTATCTTTTGATTCGAAAGATTCGCGCGTTGCCATCATGAGCGGCTCATGGATGGCCGGCCCCGAAAGCTGGGACGAAGGGCCGCAGGAAATTGTGTGAGGGTCCGGGGTTATGGGGTCGGACGGATTTGAGTCCAAGAAGCTCGGGGGTCCCCCTGGTGGGAGCGGGCAGAACCGGCTTGGAGCTGGCGAGTACCCGAGCAAGCCACGTGATCCCGCCATCGAGGCATTTTCCGGTCTCGGCGACGCAGCCGCCAACCTCGTCGAAATCTCCGGCGTTATCAAATGGTTCGATGCCTCGAAGGGATACGGCTTCATCGTCCCTGACAATGGCTGGCCGGACGTGCTGCTGCACGTCACGGTGCTGCGTCGCGACGGCTATCAGACCGCTTATGAGGGCGCACGGCTCGTCTGCGAATGCGTGCAGCGCGCCAAGGGCTATCAGGCCTTCCGCATCCTCTCGATGGATGAATCGACCGCGATCCACCCGGCGCAGATGCTGCCGCCGCGGACCCACGTCACGGTCACCCCGACCAGCGGGCTGGAGCGGGCGCAGGTCAAGTGGTTCAACCGGCTCCGTGGCTTCGGCTTCCTGACCATGGGCGAGGGCACCCCTGACATTTTCGTCCACATGGAGACCCTGCGCCGGTTCGGCATGACCGAACTGCGCCCCGGCCAGTACGTGCTGGTGCGGTTCGGGCCGGGCTCGAAGGGGATGATGGCCGCCGAAATCCATCCCGAGACCGGCTCGCCGGCCCTGTCTTCACACTAAAGTGGACGCCACGGGGCGATCGAGGCACGACGTGCCTCTCGCCTTTGCCATGATCGTTGGGCTAAGGTCGGTTCCGAAGAACCCGATCCTGTCTTTTTGGTAATGATTTCCCATCGACATCAGTCTCTCGGCCTGCGTGGCTGGCTCGCCGCTCTGGCGCTCGTAGCGCTTTGTGCAATCGCGAATGGTGCCGCGCGCGCGGCCAGTCTCGAGCCGCTGGAGATCGTCACCAAGTCCGGTGTGCAGGTCTTCTCCGTCGAGGTGGCCCGAACCGAGGAAGAGAAGACTACCGGCTTGATGTACCGCAAGGAGCTTGCGGACGGCAAAGGCATGCTGTTCGACTTCTCGCCCGAGCAGCAGGTCTCGATGTGGATGAAGAACACCTACATCTCGCTCGACATGATCTTCATCCGCGCCGACGGTCGGATCCTGCGGATCGCGGAAAACACCGAGCCGATGTCGACCAGGATCATCCCCTCGAACGGGCTGGCGAAGGGCGTGCTCGAGGTGGCCGCCGGCACGGCGCAGAAATATGGCATCAGGCCCGGCGACCGCGTCGCCCACCCGCTGTTCAACAGCCACTGAGCGGTTTTAGGGCGTCCCGGCCTTGGGCTGCTCCTGCCGCCTTGATGGGCAGAGCAGGGGCGTGTTATCGACGGGGCATTATCGGATCGGGGTATAGCGCAGCCTGGTAGCGCGGCAGTTTTGGGTACTGCAGGTCGTTGGTTCGAATCCAGCTGCCCCGACCAAAACCTATACATTTTCATTGTCTTGGAAGGGCGATCGGAGGTCGCTCCCCAGCTCCTCCCTTCGGAGCCCGGCACCGTGCCAGCTGGTCGAAAAAAGTATGGCTGCGGACGAACACGACGGTTCCTCGAAAGAGAGCCTGATCGTAGATTTGCTCTTCGAAGCCTTGATGGATGGGTCTTCTGCCGGCGCTGCGGGCACTAGACAGGGAAGGTACGTCGCCGATTTCACGCAACTAAAGCCATAGGGAGGGGAGAGAAATGACTCTGCCGGTCAAAAGGGCGCACGGGCGCTTTTTGCTAGTCGCGCTGTGCGGCCTCGTCCCACTGCTGCCGATCGCCTCTGCTGCCCTGTCTACTGCCTTGGCGCAATCCAGCGGAGCCTCGCAGTCGAGCGGGCAAGTCTCGATCGGATCCACCGACATCGGTGGCGTGGTGACGAGCACGACGGGACCTGAAGCAGGCGTCTGGGTGATCGCGGAGACGACGGATCTTCCGACCAGGTACGCCAAGATCGTTGTCACCGATGACGCGGGCCGCTACGTCATCCCGGATCTCCCCAAAGCGAAATACAAGGTGTGGGTTCGCGGCTACGGGCTCGTTGATTCAGCTCACGTCGATGCTGAGCCCGGCCAGCAATTGGCGCTGAAAGCCGTCGTGGCGCCGACCCCCGCCGACGCCGCGAAATACTATCCCGGCATGTACTGGTATTCGATGCTGAAGATCCCTGCGGCCGATCAGTTTCCGGGTACGGGCGACAATGGCAATCACATCCCGACGTTCATGAAGAACCAGGGCAACTGGATTGATCTCGTCAAGAACACCTGCCAGTCGTGTCACGCACTCGGCAGCGAGAACTTGCGCTCGCCCCATGTGAAGGAATTGGGAGAGTTCAAGAACTCGACCGAGATGTGGACGCGGCGCATCCAGTCCGGACAGGCGATGACGCGCATGGCCAGCGGCATTGCCCGCATCGGACCCGACCTCGGCCTGTCACTGTTCGCCGATTGGACCGACCGGATCGCCAAGGGCGAATTGCCGTCGGCCAAGCCGCAGCGGCCTACCGGCGTGGAACGCAACATAGTGGTCACGCTGTGGGACTGGGCGTCGCCCACGCACTACATGCACGACGCCATTTCGACCGACAAACGCAACCCGCGCGTCAACGCCAACGGCTTCATTTATGGCTCGCCGGAAGAATCGACGGATCTCGTTCCTGTCCTCGATCCCGTCAACAACAAGACCTGGAATGTCGAGCACCCGTTCATGCCCGGCACGCCGTCGGTGGTCGACGATCCCCTGGGCACATCGGCTTTCTGGGGCGACACGCCGATCTGGGACGGCCACACCTCAAACCACAATCTGATCATCGACGACGCCAACCGCGTCTGGTTTGCCGCGCGCGTCCGCGCCCACGCCAATCCCGACTGGTGCAAGGCCGGCGGCGATCATCCCTCGGCCAAGGTCGCGCCGCTCAACGAGTCGGTACGGCATCTCTCGCTCTATGATCCCCAGACAAAGAAGTTCGAGCTGATCCCGACCTGCTTCACCACGCAGCACCTCTATTTCGGACACGACGCCAACAACACATTGTGGACGAGTGCAGGCGGCGCGGGTTTTCCTGCGGTCGGCTGGCTCAACACCAGGAAATATCTGGAGACGCACGACGCCAAGGCTTCGCAGGGGTGGGCGCCACTCATTGTCGACGTCCCCGGCTGGGGCAAGCGCGGTGAATACGTGGAGATCGGCCAGCCGGTCGATCTGACCAAGCAAAAGCGCGTCGTCGCCGGCTGGTATGGCGTGCAGGCAAGCCCCATCGACGACACCATCTGGGGGCAGTCGATGGACAGCGGCTTTTCCAACCTGGATCAGCCGGGCTACCTGGTGCACTTCATTCCAGGCGCCGACCCGGCTAACACCGCTCTTGCCGAGCTCTTCCAGCCACCGCCGGGAACCTGGGGACCGCGCGGCCTCGATCTCGACACCAAGGGTGTCGCCTGGACCGCGTTGTCGAGCGGACATTTGGCGAGCTTCGATCGTTCAAAGTGCAAGGCGGCTCTGACCGGAGCGACGGCCGTGACCGGCGAGCAGTGCTATGAAGGCTGGACGCTCTACCGCTTCCCCGGCCCGCAGTTTGAAGGTGTTGACAACAAAGGCAGCGCCAATCATGCCTATTACGTGTGGGTCGATCGCTTCAACACCTTCGGCCTCGGCGAGAACGTGCCGCTCGCCATGACCAATGGCGGCGAGGCGATCACCGCGCTCGTCGACGGCAAGATGCTCCAGTTCCACGTGCCCTATCCGGCGGCCTTCTTCACCAAGAATGTCGACGGCCGCGTCGACGATCCCAACGCGGGCTGGAAAGGCCGTGCGCTGTGGACGACATCGGGCACGCGTGCCGTGTTCCACGCCGAAAACGGCAAGTCCGAACAGCCACGCGTCTACAAGCTGCAGCTGCGTCCCGATCCATTGGCGCATTGAGAGGTCGCGCCCGTTCGCCACAACGGCAGACAAACATTCGACTTCGGCGAACCGCCCCGGAGCAGGGGGCTTTTGATTTGCCACGCCGTCGGCGGGCTGACGCGAAGCGGACTTGATGCGCTGGATGACGCTTTTTCGGCTCATGACACAAATCGGTCATTCGCGGAGCCACTAGTGTCCCGGACCCGAAGTTCGCATCATTTTGCGGCAGGGCTCGTTTGCGAACTTCGGGGCCACCACACTAGACACCCGGTTTTAACTCGGCGATCATCGCCGATATAGATTGGATGCTATTATGGACGTCGGGACGTGGCTGCGCGGTCTCGGCCTGGGTCAGTACGAAACCGCTTTCCGTGACAGCGACATCGACGCGGGCGTTCTGACGGAACTGACCGATCAGCATCTTAGAGACTTAGGTATTTCACTCGGGCACAGATTGAAAATCCTGCGCGCGATCCGCGAGCTTGCGGCCGCAGAGCCGAAGCCGCAAGACGCGGCCGATCGACGTCAGCTGACCGTGATGTTCTGCGATCTCGTGGATTCGACGGCGCTGACGGCAGGGCTCGATCCGGAGGACGTGAGCGATCTGATCCGCGCCTTCCGGGGCGCCGTCGTGGCGTCGGTGACGCGCTACGATGGCCATATCGCCAGGTGGATGGGGGACGGAGCGACCGTCTACTTTGGCTATCCCCGCGCACACGAAGACGACGCCGAACGTGCAGCGCGCGCGAGCCTCGCATTGCTCGAAGCCGTCGCAAGGCTTCGGCACGATCGCGGTATCGCGCTGGAAGTCCGCGTCGGCATTTCGACCGGGTTGGTCATTGTGGGTGAACTCATCGGCGAGGGCGAGGCGCGTGAGCGAGGCGTGATCGGGGAAACGCCGAATCTCGCCGCGCGATTGCAGGCGCTGGCCGAGCCAGGCAGCGTGCTGATTTCTGAATCGACGCGACGGTTGCTCGGCAAGTCGTTCGAGCTGAAGGCCCACGGGCTGCAGCAGCTAAAGGGTTTCAAGGCGCCGGTTCCGGCCTGGTCGGTCGTGCGCGAAATGGAGAACGTCAGCCGGTTCGAGGCGTCGCGTTCGGGGACGATGACCCCCTTCGTTGGCCGCGAGCAGGAGATCGCGCTGCTCATGGACTGCTGGCGCGAGGCCACCAAGGGTAACGGCCAAGTCGCGCTGCTGTCGGGTGAAGCTGGAATCGGGAAGTCCCGCATTTTGGCGGCAGTGCGCGAGCGCATCGGTGACGAGCGACACCTCACGCTGCGCTATCAGTGCTCGGCGCATCACATCAACGACGCGTTCTTTCCCGTCATCGGTCAGATCTGGCGCGCGGCCGGTTTCGTTAGCGGTGAGCCAGCCGACGCCCGGCTGCAAAAACTGGAGACCATGATCGCCAGCGTCGGCCTCGAAAGCAGTGAAATCGCACCCTACCTCGCATTGCCGCTGTCGATCCCGACCGAAGGACGCTATCCGCCGCTCGAAATGGCTCCCGCCGAGGTGAAAGAGCGGACAATCGCCGCGATGATCGCACTGGTGGATGAATTGGCGAAAGCGGTGCCGCTGCTGATGCTGGTTGAGGACGTGCATTGGATTGACCCCACGTCGCTCGATCTCGTCGGCCGGATGGTCGAAAAGGCGCAACATCTCCCCCTGTTGGTGGTCATGACGTTTCGGCCGGAGTTCACCCCACCCTGGGTCGGACGTGGGCATGTCGCCATGCTCTCGCTCAACCGGTTCTCGCGAGGCGAGGCCGTAACGATGATTGACCGGATCACATCAGGAAGGATGCTGCCTGCCGAAGTGCTCGATCAGATCCTGGCGAAGACCGACGGCGTTCCGCTCTTCATGGAGGAGTTGACCAAGAGCGTCGTCGAGTCCGGCCTCCTGCGTGAAGACAAGGGTGCCTACGTGCTGGCTGCCGCGCTGACGCCGCTGGCGATACCTTCGACCTTGCACGATTCATTGACCGCACGGCTGGATCGCCTTTCCCCGATCAGGGAGATCGCTCAAATCGCGGCGGCAATCGGACGCGAGTTCTCGCGGAGCCTGTTGGAAGCGGTATCGCCGATCAGAGGGCAGCTGCTGGACGATGCCCTGCGCCAGCTCGTGGAATCGGAGCTGATCTATCAGCGCCAGGCGCCGCCCAAGGCAAGTTATATCTTCAAACATGCCCTGGTGCAGGATGCGGCCTATGGCTCGCTGTTGCGTAGCCGGCGGCAGCGCATTCATGCCGATATCGCCCAGGCACTGGAGCAAGGCATCGAAGGCGAGGAGTGCCCGCCCGCCGTTATCGCTCATCATTTCGACGAGGCAGGTCTCGCCAAATTGGCCGCGGGCTATTGGCTGGCAGCGTCGGAACTGGCGCTATCGCAATCGGCCCCGACGGAAGCCGAACGTGACGCCAGCTCTGGCTTGGCGTTGATCCCGCGGGTGGCCGAGACACCGGAACGCGATGCTCTCGAACTCGGCCTGCTGGTAGCCCGCGCCAATGCACTGGTCCCCCTCAAGAGCATTTCCGCGCCAGAGACATTCGCGGCCTTTACTGCCGCAAAACGGTTGCTGGACAAGGGCGTCGGTACTGATTTGCAGCGCGGCTCCGTGCTGTTCGGCCTTTGCTCGGCCACCACGCTGAGGGCGCAAATGCCAGCGGCCCTCGACCTGGCCCGCCAGATTACCGAAGTCGCCGAACGGCAGGACGATCCCACCTACCAGCTCGTCGCTTACCGCATGCTCGGCACCAATCAGTACTATGCCGGGCAGAACCGTGAGGCGCTCAGGAGCCTGCAGAAGGGCAGGAAATACCGCGACCCGCGCAAGCAAAGAGTCCTTAGCTATCGGTTCGGATGGGATCCCAGTCTTGCTGTTCTCTGTTTCGAGGTGTTGGTGCGGCTATCGCTCGGCCTTCTCGACAGCGCAGCCAAAATCAGTCAGCGGGTTCGAACCGAGGTCTCGGACCACCGGCATGCCACCACGGTCGCATCGGTTGAATTTTGCGCCGGCACCTGGCCCAAGGCCGTGTTGGCCGATTTTGAAGCCTTGGAACGCGATAGCGCTCAGCTCGCCGCTTATTGCACTGACAACAAGGTGGAGCAGATCCGCCTGTTGGCTACCTTCCATCGCGCCTATGCCCACGCCATGCGTGAGCCGACCAAGGAAAACGTTGCGGCCCAGCGCGCCGCGCTGAACGCGGTGCGGTCTGCAGGCGGCTTTATCGGCAGTTCCCTCCTCATATCCAACCTCGCCGAGGTATCGCTGGCGGCGGGAGATTTCGCCAGAGCCGAAGCGGACCTGAACGACGGATTCGCCTTCGTCGAGCAATCTGGCGAGCGCTACTGGCTTGCCGATTTGCACCGCTTGAGCGGACAGCTCGCGCTCAAGCGGCGAGATCCGGATTGGCAGGGCGCCGAATCCTGCTTCGTGAAAGCGATCGAGATTGCCCGAGATCAGGAAGCGCGCTTGCTTGAATTGCGCGCTGCGACCGATCTCGCCCGGCTGTGGCGCAACGCAAAGCCAGATAGCGATTCCGGCGCGCTGCTGACGCCGATCCTTGCCACGATCGAGGGCGGCGAGCAAACGCGCGACGTGAGCTCTGCGCGCGCCTTGCTCGCATAGCCGTTTTGACTGATCGGGGTTTTGGAAGGGGCTATTTTACCCCCGCGCTGACGATGTGAAACCAGTCAGCGGGCAGCACTGACCTCGCGAATGCGCTGACCGGCGTACGGCTCAGTCAGCTCTCAAGCCCATATTTCCTAAACATTTAAGTATCGGATTAGTCCAGCCGTCAGTTTTCTGATGCACGTTGCTGCCGTCTTGAAAGTGCACGCAGATGGTCAGCCGAAACATCGCAAGAATTGTCGCCGCGCTGGCGTGTCTCGGGAGCGCCGGCGATGTGTCACTTGCTGGGGCGATTGGCGATATGGGCGCCGAGAGCCTTGTTCTCGGTAGCCGCTCGTGCGGGGCGGAGATGAGGACCGGCTTCAGCCCGAAGCCGAGCACTTGCAGCGTCCGAAGTTCATGCGCAACGTTCTTCGCCGCCGCTGCAAGTGCGAGGGCAGGGCAGCACAATATGTGCCCCCGACTGACCTCATTCACTTTTGTCTCGTCCTTCCTTCAGCCGGCCCAGCAATGATTGGACGCGTGCTTTCGAGCTTGCTGATGATGGTTGTCATCGCGGGTTTTTCGGGCGCTGGCCTTGAGGTGACCGCTGCGAGTGATGAATGTTCGCTTTCGCAAGTCGAGACCCGTCCAGAGGCAGCGATCGAACCGTGCTCGAAAATCATCGCGGACAAGGCAACCTCGCCTGCCGATCGCGGATATGCCTTGTACATCCGCGGCAGAGCTTATCACAACACCAAGTGCTTTGATCTCGCCGGGAGGGATTACGACGCCGCAATCCCGTTGACGCCAACCAATGAGGAGCTGTTTGTATCCCGCGCCAACATCGCTTTTCGCGCGAAGCGCTATCAGGAGGGCGTGTCGTTTCTGCAGGACGCCCTGGCGCTGAACCCGTCCAATGGCCACGCGCTGAGGACCCTCGGGGCGCTTAACGGGGATATGGGCAATCTGGACGAGGCAGAGCGCTACTACGCGATGGCGCTGACGTCCGACCCAAACGATGCCTATGCCCTGTTCTTCCGGAGCAAGAACAACGCAAAACGCCGGCAGTTTGACGAGGCGCTGAAAGATGCCGACGCTCTGGTCGCCATCGCTCCTGATGCCATCAACCGTCAGGGGTTTCTCGATGGAAGAGGCGACCATGTGGATTTCCATATCCTGGCGCTGAAGAACCGTGCGGACATCTATGATGCGCTGGGCCGGCCTGATCGCGCCGAACAGGACCTCAATGCCGCTGTAACGTATAGCCGTTCACCAGCTTCACTGTCGGCTCGCGGGGTGTTCCTCGCCGGCAAGCCCGGCCGGGAAAAGGAAGCGCTCGCCGACCTGGGTGAAGCGATCGCGCTTGGCTCGGTCGATACTGATACGTTTTATGCGAAGGGCGTCCTGCACGCGCAACTCAACCAAATGGATGAAGCCCTGGCGGTATTCGATCGGGTCCTGGCGATTTATCCCGATTTCGCTGGCGGCTTGCATATGCGCGCCAGAATCCATCGCGAACTGGATCAAACCGAGCTCGCTGTCACGGATATGGCACATGCCGTGACGATCAGCAGATCAATGCTGGAGGCAACCATGCCGGCCCTGCGCAATGCCGGATATTGGCGATCGGATGACGACCCGTCCGCCCTGACCCCCGCTTTCGAAGACGCGATCCGGGCATGCATGATCGACAAGCGCTGCAACTAGGCCGAAAAATGCTGGTCGGAATCCGCCGTCATTGCGTTGCCGTTGCCGTCCTGACCGCGGACCTGCTGGTCACGCCCTGCTTTGCATCCGATCCTTTGGGGACTGCCGGCCCTATCCGTTCGTTCGGAAGCGGATCATGCAATGTCAGCTATGCAGCCCGGATGAGAGGCGAATGTGATCCGCCGGCGATCGCTTCAACTCTGCCGCCCGGACGCCGCTCGCAAGAGCGTGTCGAACGAGCCCGGCTGTTGATTTCCGTTCTGCGGGTTGACCAGGCTGTCAATGAGCTGGATACGGCGATTGCCGAGGATCCGCTCAATGGCTCTGCGCTTGTCTTGCGCGCTCGTTTAAAAATGCCCGGCAGGCTCGACGAGGCCGAAAGGGACGTCAATCGCGCGCTTCAGATCGATCCGGCGAATTCCAACGCATTGGCCACGCGGGCTTTCATTGTTCCGGGCGAGAAAAATTCGCTCGGGCTTCGCGACGCCACCAGGGCGCTGGATATCGATCCAAAGAACGCAGACGCACTTTGGATCCGCTCCACGATCTTCGTTCGCATGGGCAGGCTCGACGCCGCGGAGCGCGACCTCGATTCCGCGCTCGAACTCGAGCCCGATGAACCCAGAACCTTGCTGTCGCGTGCGGAGATTCGCATGCGCGTCGGCAAGACCGAAGACGCCGGGCGTGACGCAACTGCGGTGCTTGCCCTGCGTCGTTTCGACAAAGGCGCCCTCCAGATCCGGGCAGTCGTTCACGCACGCTCCGGCGATTATGCCGGCGCGCTGGATGATCTGAATGTCGTTCTCGGGAAACCGGCAGATCGATCCGGTGTCGCTCCGATCCGACCGGACCTAGTCAATCTGTATGTTCAGCGCGCGCTTGCACTAGCCCGAACCGGGAAACCTGTGGAAGCAAAGCAGGACTTGGATGCGATCGTCACGGTCGGAGGTGTTCGCGCCATTTTGCAGATGCAGCTTTATCTGCGAAGCCACGGATTTCCCGACGTAAATCTCGATGGCAAGCGGTCAGATCAGCTCGATGAAGCGCTTCAGGCTTGCTTTATCAACGATGCATGTGGTCGCGGCATTACGATCAGGGGCTAGCCGTGCAATCGAAGCGCTGACGGCGCGAGCAGCGCCGGGAACCAAAGGCGTGTGACCGTATTGTGCGATTATGGCGGTCATCATCGACATCCTGGAAAAGCCGATCGCTCGCATCCGCGAGACCTGCGAGATGGTCGGCGCGATCGAGAAGTTCGACCGCGCGCTGCCCGATCTCGAGACCTATCTCGAGGAGGAGGTCGCCAGGGGCGAGACCAGCGAAACCCGGCTGACCTATGACGGGCTGTGCTTCCTGCAGCAGGTCTTTACAAAATCCTGAAGCGTCGGAGCCGCCACGACCACGGCGGGAACGATGCCGGGTGCTGCCGATTGACCTGGAGGCCTTCAGGGCCAGGATCATCGGAGAGGTGAGGGAGGGCCATCACGTCAAGCGTAGGGCGGTGTGAGGCTTTTCCGCCTGCTCATCGCGGGTGCTGGTTCCTCCGTCCATTGGGGAAGAACAATCGTTCGATGAGCGGGTTCCTCGCCGACGGGAACGCCGCCGGGCCGCAACCGTTGACCTCAGCGGATGTCGAACGATCCGCTGGCGGCTGCAGGAGGTTAACATGGGACTAGCGCAATATGCGGTGGTGGCCGTCCGGAACGAATGGGGCGTGCTGCACGACGGCGATATCAAGGGCACCTATGCGACCAAGGAGTCGGCCTTCGAGTCCGCAGCGGCGGCGGCGTCGCTGGCGATCCGCCAGGGCCACGAGGTCCATCTCAGCGTGCCCGGCCACGACCGGGGCCGGGTCGATTCCGGGCCGCCATGAAATTCCCGCAAGTGTAACCTGGCTAACAGTTCCGGCGCCGAAAGCAGGCCAGAATCGGCCGAGAAGGAGAGCGCCGATGCTGGATCCCGAAACCGCCGCGTTGTTGCGTGCCGTGCTGGACGAGCTTTGCGAGAACGTCCCGCGGCTCGAAACCTCGACCCGGGCGCATGTGGCTTCCAAGATCCTGGAAGCTGCGACCAGGAGGGAGTGGACGGTCGAGGATTTGAAGGCGGCGGGCCGTCAGGCGTTGGAGGGCAAGCCGACGATGTGGCGCTAGCGGGCGAGGGCCTCCGGCGAATTTCTCCCGATAGGAACCCTGCTCAGCCAACCCGGTTGATCGTGGACTTCAACGCCAGGAGACCACGATGAAGAAAATCCTGTTCGCATCCGTCTGCATTGTCGCGCTGTCGACCGCCGGCGCCTTCGCCCAGTCGCAACCCGCGCCGGGCGCATCGAGCGAAGGCAATGTCGGCCCCGGTGCCACCCGCAACACGCCCGGCGCCGTTCACAACACCAAGAAGGGCATGACCACCGGCTCGAGCGCGACGACGACCCGTCGCCATTCCGGTGCCATGGCCCATCCTTCCGGTGACAGCAACATGGAGAAGCAATCCCGCTGATCGCGTCGTCGATGCGATCGATCAAGGCCGCCGTCCCGGGGGCGGCCTTGATCTATTGAATGCGAACGTGTTGAGAGCGACGGATGAGCGGGGAAACGCCGTCAGTGTGCGGCCCGCCGGTCGGTTTGATCAGGCGTCGGTTGTCAGCTCGAATGCTTTGACCGGAAAGCGGCGGTCGATCGCGCGCAGCAGCTCAAGCGGTGGGCTGGTGAGTTCCGGGCGTCTCCAGCCAAGTTCAAATGTAAAGTCGGAACTGTCGGAACCGGGCTGGCGACGCTGCTCCTGAAAACGCATGCGATAGCCCATCGCCTGCGCCAGCCGGGGCAATTCTTCCATGACCTCCCAGTGCGTGCCGCTCGTGACCGCGAGCCGCGCGCGATGCTCGCGCGGCATGACGAAGTCGACCCATTTCAGCGCCCGCAGCGTCGGCACGGCGAGCACGGTCGCGACGCTGCCGAGCAGCAATTGCCCGCCGCCAAGACACAGCCCGATCACCGTCATCAGCCACAGGGTCGCGGCCGTGGTGACGCCGGTGACGAGATCGCCTTTGCGCAGGATCGCACCGCCGCCGATGAAGCCGACACCGGTGAGGATGCCGAGCGGCAGCCGCATCATGTCCATGACCGCGAAGGACTCCGCCGTCTTGCCGCTGACGGGCAGCAGGATGTTGATCTGGATCATGGCGACCGCTGCGGCGAGACCGACCAGGATGGTCGTCCTGAATCCGGCGGCATGGCCCCGGCCAGCATCGTGAGCGCAAGGCGGATCGCGATATCCGTCCATGTGGGGTGGAGGGGCATGTCCATAGGCGTGACCTTGCAGGACCGAGCGATCAGCTGCCTTGGGACGGTCGCCCATAGCCGGTCAGGCGCCGCAACGCGCGCTCGGCCAGGGCCCCGATCGCAAGGCCGGCCAGGACGTCGGTCGTCCAGTGCGCGAGCAACACGATCCGGGTGGCCACGAGACCCGCGCCCGCGAGCCAGACCAGGTTCCGTTGCCGCGGCGGCAGTTCCGATGCCGCCGAAGCCAGCGCCCCGATATGAACCGCGTGACCGGACGGAAAGGCATCCATCTCCCGGCCGGAGAACGGTATGCCCCGCCAGTGTCCGCGGACGGTCAGTCGGTCGGGCCGGCGCTGATCGAATGCGGCCTTGAGCAGGTGCGGCAGCGCGGAGGCGACGAGCGTCGTCAGGAGCACGTGGTCGGCGGTGCGCCGGGCCCGCCGACGCTGCTCGCTTGCGCGCGTCCAGATCCAGAAGGTGATCGTCAGTGCGCACAGCACGTGCTCGTCGCCACCCCAGGTGACGGCCTCGGCGGTTTCCTCCGCGGGTGGATTGGTGTGGGCCGCAATGTAGTTCGCAATCGCGATGTCGGCCGCCGTCGGGTGAATCGTCATCAATGCCATGCGCGACAACGGCGGTTTCGGGTCGGAGTTCCGCGCCCGGCAGTCGCCGGGACAGGAACAATGCAGGAGGCTCGATGCTTTGTAGCAGGTGACGATTTTGGAGATTCACATGAAGAGTTCGGCCATCGCGATCGCCGTCCTGGCGATCGTCGCGTCAGCACCGGCATCGGCGCAGTCAGTCGGAGAGAAAACCGGCGTCAATTCCGCGCTCGGCATCAGTCCAACGACACAGGATTTCGTCAGGGAAGCCGCGACCAGCGACATGCTGGAAATCGCGGCCGCGAAGCTCGCGGAAGAGAAGGGCAATGCGGAGGAAAAGAAGTTCGCCGGGCAGATGGTGACCGACCACACCAAGACGACGTCGGACTTGAAGGGCCTGGTGAGCAGTGGCGACGTGAAGGCCGAGATTCCGTCGGCGCTCGACAGCTCCGCGCAGAAGAAGCTCGACAAGCTGCGTGACGCAAAGCCTGCGGATTTCGCCAGCGAATATGATCCGATGCAGGTCAGCGCCCACAGGGATGCCGTCTCCCTGTTCGAGCGCTATGCGACAATGCCAAGCTGAAGGACTGGGCCGGCAAGACGTTGCCAACCCTGAAGCATCATCTCGAGATGGCCGAAAATCTCAGCAAACGGGACTGACGCGTGCCAACGGAGCCGGAGGCAGGCAGGCCCGGCCTCCACGCGGCTTGCCCGATCGAGGCGGATATTGGCGAACTATTTGCTGGCGACCGTGGCGACCTTGATCAGCGCGCGCTGTCCTGCGGCCGTCAGGTCGCTCAGCGTGGTTCTGCCACTGGTTGCGCATTTGATGATCTGCTTGGCGACGCGCTTGCGGACCACGTGCTCCTCGCCATGCGGCACCTTCTCGCAGACGCGGTCCAGTGCGACATTCATGTTGGCAAACGTACGGGAGTCGAACTTACCGGCGATCATTTCCTCCCCCATTTTATTCATATTGCTGCGTCTATCGCTCCCTGTTCGAAGCTCGACGATCATGCAGGGCCAGCGACCCGCAAAGGTCAAGTGCATTTTCAGTCTGCTCGGCTTTTTTAATCAAGGCATCCCGTTCGCCGCCGGGTGGCAGGCAATTGGCCGCTTCACGGGCCTTGTCAGCGAAGCGCTGCAGGCGGACTTCGAACGCGTCGCTCGGGTGGGAGCGGTTCCGTTTCTTGCGAGGTTCCTCCATTTGAACTCCATTCAACTCGATCTCGGTAAGTACCGTATATCGACAACTCCCGAGCGTGCCTTGAGTTGGCTGGAACCGCGCCGTTCGCTTTCTGTTGACCGTGCAAGGGAGAGAGCGATGAAGCATTCCGATCACGGCATTCTCAAGAACACGAACGGCGAAGATCAACCGGCGGACAAGGCGCGGGCGCAGACGGCGCATCATACAGGGCCCGACAAGTCGGTTTCGCATGAGGCGACAGGCAACCCCCATCTGGACGATGCGGGCCGGACGCCGACGCCGGGTTCCGCGCACCGCGCGCCCAAGCAGGAACCGGCGCCTGGTCCGGCGGTTGGCTCCGCGTCATCACATGAGGAGAAGTCGAATGATGATGGACGAAAAGGAAACCGTCAATCTCATAGGTAGCGACAAGGTCGAAGGCACAGCCGTGTTTGGCGCCGACGACAGCAAGATCGGTTCGATCGAGCGGGTCATGATCGACAAGGTATCGGGGAGGGTTTCTTACGCGGTGCTCGGCTTCGGCGGCATCCTCGGCCTCGGCAACGACCACTACCCGCTGCCATGGCAATCATTGAAGTACGAGACCCGTCTCGGCGGCTACGTCACTGGATTGACCGAGCAGCAGCTTCGCGGCGCGCCGAAATACGCTGACGAGCGCGAATGGAATTGGAGCGACGCGCAAGGCAACCGCGCGCTCAACGCCTATTACGGCGTGCCGATCGCCTGATCGCGCGAGACGGGATCAGCGAAGAGACCAGGGAGCGGTCGGCAGCGCGCCGCGACGTGTCAGCGCTTGCGGGCCTTCGTTTCTCGCGGGAAGGACCGGTTTGCAACTCCGGGAGCGGCCTCGGCTCAAAATGCCGGGGCCGTTGGCCTCCCGGCATGTTTCTGCGTCAGCACGTCCGGGCCAGCTGTTGACGGCGCCCCGTGATACCGGCACAATCCTTGCTTTCGCATTGCAGTTTTATTACCGCAGGCTGGTTTTCAGGAGGCTCATTTGAAGCTGTTCCTTCGTTTTATCGTGCTTTCGTTGCCGCTCATGACGCCGGCTTTGGCGCAGAAGCTGGTCGATCCCTCACACGTCGCCCCGGAATATCGTGAGGCTGCCGAAAAACGGCGAGCCGAGCAGCTCAGGCAACTCGAATGCGCGCGCAAGGCCGACGCCGACAAGGTGATGCCGCGCGAGCGCACGTCCTATCTGCTGCACTGTCTCGAGATGGCCGCGAGCGCCAAGGCGGACTGAGACCTGACGCTAAGTCGGCGGCGCGCCGCGGCCGAGCGCGAACTGGCCGACCGGGCCTTCGACGTGAAACGGGATGCCGGTCGCTTTCACGAACAGCTCGATATTGCTGGCGCCGATGGCACAGCCGCCAAGTCCCATGTCGGCGGCAGCCATGTAGAGCGCGTGCGTCAGCACGCCGACATCTTTCAGGATCAGCGAATAGGCGATAGCGCGGTACTTCCAGGATATCCGCTCGAAGCGCGCGGCGATCGTGACCAGGATCTGCGGCGGGGCAGCCGCGTCCATCGCGAACTGCGCGCTTTGCAGCATCGCCTCCAGGACATCCGGCCGCGCCTCGATCGCGACCAGCGCATGCTGATCGGCATCGTAGTGATAGAAGCCACGTGCGAGGCCCTCGCACTGGACGACCGTCAGATAAAGCTCGAGCTCATAGGCGCTGCCGGCGGACGGATAAGGGCGGGTAGTGAAGTCGACCTCCGGCCCACCGCCCTCGAAATCGAGCGCGGCAGTCCATTTCGACTGCACGCGCGCGGTGCGGGCGAGCAGCTCGCCGAGCTCGGCGAGCGTGATCGGCCGCGCATCGTCGAAATCGCGGATCGACTCGCGCGCGTGCACGAGCCGGGCATAGGCTGAACTCGGCTCCGCTTCCGCATCCGGAATTCCGCCGAGAGCGATCTTCTTGCCGGGCCATGACGGCCGGACCGCCGGCGGCGGCCTGATGAGGTCGGCAAATGAGTAGACGCCACCGAGTGGATTGGCCTGCCGGCCCTCGGTCGAGTGGGTGTGAAACAGCAAGTCGTGGAAATCCCAGAGTACGAGGTGCGGGTCGCCTTCGCTGGTGCGGCGCCCGTCGTCGCCGCCGGCGTCGAGCTTCAACAGCATGCCTGCATCGAGCAGCAGCGCGAGCAGCGCGTCGCCAGGAAAGTCCTTGCGCCGCCGCACCTCCCTGACTTTCTGCGGCACGGCGAGCGCGGCGAGGAACCCCGCGATCGCGGGATCGCCGATCCGAAACAGCGCGCCGGCGCGCGGCGATTCCAGCACCATGTCGTGGCCGCGCCGGCGCAGATACGCAAAGCGCGACAGTGCGACCGTGTCGGAAAGGCCGAGCTTCGGCAATTTCGGCCAGTAGTCCGGCCCCTGCGGCTCGATGGCGACGAGATCGCCGCCGCGCGCGCGCCGCAGCCCATATTCGACGAGGCCGCGGCGCGCCAGCCGCTGCGCCAGGACGCCGATCTCCTTGCCGGCCGCGCTTCGCGACTTCGACAGCTCGGAAAGCGGAATGCCCGACCGCAGCGCCGCGGCGCGCTTTGCCGCCGCGGTGCTGAACCGGCCGAGCTCCTCGCGAAAGCCCTCGACGCTCACGGCGATGTTGCCGTCGACATCGCCTTCGAGCGTGACGCGGTCGTTCAGGCGAACGGAAAGAGTGGGGCGCGCGGTTGCTCGCTTCCTAGTGGAGCGGATTTGACGTTCGCTACCCATTCGCCGCGTCTCCTTCATGCGAACGTCAAACCCACAGCTCCACTAGCATCCACAATTTGCTGGTGGTCCTTTGATTCCAACATTTGCCAAAGTGCCTCCGAAAGGGGAAGCGAATGTTGGAATCGGACCACCAGGTCCAGCGCGCAAGGCGGCGATCTCCCTCAGGTGTGGGGAAGGAAGGGCGTAAGCTCGCTTTCCTGCAATGGGCGATCGAGCAGGCCGAGCTTGACCGGCACGTCATAGAGCCGGCCGGGGCCGAAGCGCTGATAGAAGTGACGCAGGCCGGGCACGAGGACGCGCGCGACCGGCACGCCGACATCGGGGCGGGTCTGGTCGAGCACGATGAAGTCATGGCCGGCGCGGCGGGCGACCTCGACGCAGGCATCGACCTGCTCGCGCGCGCTGTCGAGCGGGACATTCATGCCGAGTGCGGGCCTCGCAACCGTGCCGCTTGCCGGCAGCAGGAACGGGTAGTTCTCCAGCCGCAACGGCGTGACCCCGTCGAGGCTCGACTTGTCGCCGCTGCCGCCGCCCATCAGGCCGATCGACAGGAATTGCGACAGCTCGGTCAGCGACCGCAGCAGCGCGATGCGACGATCGAAATGCGCGCCGGAGCCGAATTCGATATTCTCCCTGCCGTCCTTCGTCCAGTGCATGATCGCGACGTAGGTGGGTATGCCGAGATCCAAGGTGACGTCGAGCACCCAGAGCTTGCGACCGGCATCCGCGAACTGCGCCTTGACGTCGCGGACATAGAAGTCGTCGAACGTGTCGAGATCGACCTCGGCACAGCGCAGGCGGTTGTACCACCAGATCGCATAGGCATCGCGTTCGACGAGCTCGAGAAAGCCCTGCACGATGGCTTCCGCTAGCGTGTTGCCGGCGGCGCAGCCGTTGGAGTCGGTGTGGAAATCCCGATAGAAGAAATAGAGCAGCCCGGTCGGCAGATGGACGAAGCGCTTGTCGCGCAGCGACCAGGCCGGAGACCACTCGGTCTTCGCGGAGGGATCGAGCGGATCGGGGGCGGGGTGCGAGCCGTCCGCCGGGTGAGAGTGCCGGTTGCGGAACTGCCCCTCGCTGAAGAGCTGGACGTCGTTGGGAAGGATCGCTTCGCCCGGCGCGAAGTCAGTGAAGCGCCGCGTCACCCTGATCTCGTCGCCCTGGAAGATTCCGGAATAGCGCTCGATCGCCTCCATCAGCGCGCTGGCCTCGGCCTGCTCGGCGGTCGAGCCCTTGCCGAAGCTGCCGCCGCTCAATCCCGACCGAAGCTGATCGATGCTCGTGGCGGGCGCCGAAAAATTATGCTGCGCGAAGTAATTCGTGTTCATCGGCAGGTCGGCCTCGATACGCTCGAGCCGGGTCACCACGCCGGTGAGCGGGCTGACATGCTTGCGGAAGCGCGAGACGGTGGTGCGCGATGACACCGAGCGGTAGCCGCCACTCGTCATGATCAGTTTGGAGCCGGGGCCGATTTCGATCGGCTGCGGCGCTCGGCGCGGATTCTGCAGCTTCTTGCTGCCGCAGGTCAGGCATTGCGGGCGATGCGCCACATAGTGCTTGGCGATCGTGGCACCCATCAAGTCGAAGCTTGCGATGTGATCGCGCAGATCGGTGCGGAATCCGGACGCGATCGCCTTGGCGATTTCGACCGCGGCGAACTGGATCGCGGTTTGTCCGAGCGTGTTGCGGGCAAGCGGTGAGACGGCAACGGCTTCGGCTGGGCCGCGCGCAAGAAAGCCCTTGATCTCGCGGTTGCGGATCATGCGGTCGAACAGGCAGGTCCAGCAGGCGGTTTCTCCCGGACTGAACAGCGGACCGACCAGTGGGAAGACGCCGGAGGGTTGCGCGAGCAGCCAGCGCGTTTTGCTCGATACCCGCTGGGTGTTCAAATCGGCGAGCTGGTGTTCCAGATAGTCGTTGACCAGCGTCACGGTCAGGTCGGGCGCGCGCTTGACGATATTGACGCCGAGGTCCTTCAGCGCCGCCGTCAACTGCGCCGCGCCCTTCACGTCGATCGATTCGACGAGCACGCGGCAATCGCCCAGATTGCGCTCGGCTACTTCAGGCGGCAGACCGAGGCTTGCCCAATAGCCCGCGACGGTGCCGTCGGTAGAGGGAAGTGCCGAAACGACGTAATGGCGCTCGATCAGCCGCCTGAGCGCTTCTTCGACCTTGTCGGCGGGAAATTTCCGTGACAGCTCGCGCACGATTTCCGCCACGGTTCGGCCGCCCTTGCCGATGGCCGCGGCGAGCGCACAGTAAAGCGTGCCATGGAGGAAGAACTTTCGATCCTCGGAGTAAAGGCAGACGCTCTCGGGCGGCACCAGATAGGCGGTAAAATTCGGCGCGAACTGCAGCACATCCTTGGCCGCGCGCCGCGCGGTGCTGCGCGGTTTGGCTGGCTTACCGTTGTTTCGCGGCTTGCTCTTGCGCTGGCTAGTCATGGCCTCGGCACATGCTGTCAGTTACTCCGGATTGCCGCGCAGGTCGGACAGTGCGGCCAAGATCCCCGCACGCGCGCTAGCACTTTTCGAAAAGCTTGGGAATAGGTCGTGGGCCATGCACGGCGGTCGCAGCGCAGCCTGTTGCATCGGAATGCAGACATGCAATGGCCGGGTCGACGATGTCGAGCCCGGCCATCCCGATTTTCGTTCGCCAGTATGTCAGCAATCTGCCGCCGTTAGCACAAACGGCAGGCGCCCCACGAGAGGCAGCAGCCGCCCACACCGCAGCCACAACCGCCACAGCCGCCGCAGCCGCCACAGCGGCAACCGCGACAACCACGGCAACCGCCGCAACCACGGCAACCGCCGCAACCGCGCCAGGCGACCTGCACGCCACCGGCGTTTTCCTTGTCGAACAGATGAAAGGTCGCCAGGCTGACATCGGCGATTTCTTCTTCGCCGAGCGTCAGCGCCTGCGTCGGCGCAAGGTTCGTGGTGTGTTGTCCATCGTCTGTCGGAATAGCCGACGCAGATGCGCCCCCGGCTAGTGAGAAAGTCAAACCGGCGGCCCCTAGCGCCGGCATGGCGGCCTTGGTCACACGCTTCGCCTTCGAAGCTTGCTTCACCCTTGCCATAGTCGCATCCTCCATACCTTGAAAGGTGAGTTTCGAGTCCAGAGCAAAAACAACTCTACGCTCGGCAGATCAGTGGTGCAAGCATGCTCCTCCACACGATCATGCGACGCGATGTTCAGACTATATTCATCTTGATGAACGCGTTCATCATCGTCGCGGATGCGCAGCCGCTTGCGACAATTTCGCGACGCGCAAGGCGAGGCTTTGGTGCAGATGCGCGATGTGCGCTAGGAGTTTCGGCGTGATGGGTCATCGTGGGCACTTCGTCTGGTATGAGCTTCTGACGACGGACGTCGCAGCCGCCAGCCGCTTTTACGGAAGCATCATGCGCTGGGGCACGCGGGACGCATCCACGCCGGGCTTGACCTATAGTCTGCTCACGGCGGAGCAGGTTCCCGTGAGTGGGGTGATGGATCTGCCGCCCGAGGGACGCAAGCAAGGGGCGACGCCGCGCTGGATCGGCTATGTCGCGGTCGAAGACGTCGACACCTGCGTCGCGCAAGTCAAGCGCCTTGGTGGCGTCGTTTTCGTGCCGCCGAATGACAGCAATATCGGCCGCATTTCTGTTCTCGCAGATCCGCAAGCGGCGACCCTCGCGGTCGTCAGCGGGTTGCGCTACGGCGAAACGCGCCTTGCGCAATTGAGCCAATCTGGACGCGTCGGCTGGCACGAGTTGCTGGCGGTCGATGCCGCTGAGTCGCTCGTGTTCTATCGGGAACTGTTCGGTTGGGAGGCTGCTGCGGCAAGGACCGGCCCGGTTGAATCCTATCGGATGTTCGCCGTTGGCGGGCAGCCTCTCGGCGGCATGTTCAACAAGCTTCCCAGCGTGCCGGCGCCGTTCTGGCTTTACTATTTCAACGTCGGCGACCTCGACGAGGCCATGGCGCGGGTGCGGTCGGGAGGCGGCGAGGTGTTCCAGGGCCCGATCGAACTGCCCGACGGCGGCTGGATGGCGCGATGCATCGATCCGCAGCAAGCGATGTTTGCGCTGCAAGGGCCGCGACGCGAAGCCAATATCCGGCGAACGCCCGCTCCCGATACTGCCGCTCTGCGCTGGTCGACACGCTGGGGTGATATCGCTTCGCAGGGCCGGCTGGTGGCGGCGCCGAAGCCCAAATCCGGGGCGGCGTCAAAGGCCGCGGCCGGCAAGGGCGCCGGGCCGCCGAAGCCGTCAGGCCGCTGAGGCGCGCCGGCTCAGCCTGCCTTCGCCGGCGCGGGCGCCTTGGGCAGCGGCTTGTCCTGCCGTTTCGACCAGGAGATGTAGTAGGCGACCGTCGTCATGATGGCGATGCCGGTGATGCTGACGAAGATCTGCGCGAACAGCGAGCCGGAGCTCAGCATCAGCTCGAAATGGCCGACGAACGACAGGAACACGCCGACGCAGAACACCGCGAGCGACTGTTGGCCGCAGACGATCAGGGGATCGCAAATTTTCCACTCCAGCGGCGCCCAGTCCTTCGGGATGAAGCGGATCACCATGATCACGATCACCACGAAGTGGACGAAACGGTACGGAGCGAGATTGGTCTTGTCGTTCGGGTTGAAGGCCGAATACAGCCAGTGCGGGAACATCGCGCCAAAGTCCGGGAAGCGGCCGGCCATGGTCATGATCAGCGCGAAGATCAGATAGGCGACGCAGAGCCACAGCGTGATCGGCGACTCGATGATCGCCACCGATCGTCGGGCGCCGCCGAGTGCGCACCAGGAGCCGAATACGAACAGCACCTGCCAGCAGAACGGGTTGAAGTACCACGCGCCGGCCGGATAGGCGGTGAAATTCCAGCCGAAATGCCGCGCCACGAGCCACAGCACGATCGAGGCCAGCATGGTCCAGTTGGGCTGGCGCAGCATGATCCACAACACCGGCGGAAACAGTCCCATCAGCACGATGTAGAGCGGCAGCACGTCCAGGTTGACGGGCTTGAAGCGCAGGAACAGGCCCTGGCGCAGCGTCTCGGTCGCGTTGTCGACGAGGCCCGCGACGTTGAACTCGTTGATGATCTCGGAATCGCCGAAGCGCAGGGCCAGATAGCTGATGGCGGCGATATAGATCACGAACAGGATGATGTGGGCGACGTAGAGCTGCCAGACCCGCTTGGTCAGGCGCGTCGCGCCGACGATGAAACCGCGCTCGAGCATCATCCGCGCATAGACGAAGGAGGCGGTATAGCCGGATATGAAGACGAACAGGTCGGCGGCGTCGGAAAAGCCGTAATTGCGCGTGGTGATCCAGTTCACCACGTTGTCGGGGATGTGATCCAGGAAGATCGCCCAGTTGGCGACCCCGCGAAACAGGTCCAGCCGGAGGTCGCGTCCTTTTTCGGGCAGCGTGGCATTGATTTTCATGGGCGCCTTCGACGTGATGCATTCGATGGACCGCGCCACGGCCAAGATTGTCACAGCGCGGCTTAGTGACTATACCGGTCGCCTGGGCAGCCGGGGCAGGGAATCACCGCTCAAAATGTCTGAAAGGTGTCTCTATCCTATCCCGGCCGTTCCGACCACGCTTCCACTGTCTCATAGCTCACGAGGCCCGACCATCCATGACCGCACGCATTTTTAAGCCCGCCAAAAACGCGATGCAATCGGGCAAGGCGTCAACCCGGGAATGGCGGCTCGACTACGAGCCGGAGCAGCCGCGCGCCGTCGAGCCGCTGATGGGCTGGACCTCGTCGGGCGACATGAAGCAGCAGCTCAGCCTGCGCTTCGACACCAAGGAGGAGGCGGTGGCCTATTGCGAGCGCCGCGGCATTCCCTACCAGGTCTTCGAGCCGAAGGAGCCGATCCGCCGCCAGGCCGCCTATGCCGACAATTTCTCCTTCCGGCGCGGCGAGCCCTGGACCCACTAGTGGTCCCATTCCAGCATTCGCCTCCCGTTTTGAGAGGCATGTTTGCGCATGTTAGAATCAAGGGACCACCAGCAAATATAGGCTTCTAGTGGGGTAGCCAGAAGTTCGCTTCCCCGGAGCCGATGCTGGAAGCGGCGCGCTAGCGTCGGGGCCCTAGATCTGCCGGCATCGGCAGCTGCGCGTCCTTGGCCAAGCCCAGCACCGGAAAGCTTCTGATGGTGAGTACCTGCGGCATGGCGGCGAACTGCCGGAGCTGCTGGTGCATGTCCTCCACGCTCGGCGCGACGCATTTGAGCAGATAGTCGGCATCGCCCGAAATCCGCCAGCACTGCAGGATCCGCGGCGCGGCCGCGATCACCGCCTCGAACGCCTGCTGCGCGGCCTGGGCCTGGGTCTTGAGCTGGATCGATACGAACGAAACCACTTCGTATCCGAGCTGTCTTTCGTCGAGGACGGCCCGGATCGCCCGGATGATGCCGCGGCGCAGCAGCGATCGGACGCGGCGCAGGCAGGGCGGGGGAGAGATGCCGACGCGGCTTGCGAGCTCGTTGTTGCGAAGGCGTCCGTCCCTCTGCAGCTCCGACAGGATTTTAAGATCGACGTCGTCGAGTGGCTGGCGTTCCATCATCCGCACCTTCTCTGCGACCGCTTTGCCGTTCCGGACGCGCTAGCCGGCCACCGCGCTCCGTGCCGGCTTCCGCCTGGCCCGTACCCGAGGGGCTGCCGAGGGCGCGGCGACGCCCGATAGCACGAGCTGTTCGTGAGTGGCGATGATCGCCTCCCGCGTGAGGCGCCCCCCGGGCCGGTACCAGCTGCAAATGCCGGTGAGCAGCGCGATGATCGCGAATGTCGCAACCTTGATGTCGATGACGTCGAAGACGCCCGCCGCGACCCCATCGGCCAGGATGTCCGAAAGCCGTCCCTCATAGGCGCCGCGCAGCGCCACGATCGCCTCATAGTTTCTCGGCTCCAGGCTCCGCAGCTCGGAGTTGGCAATGAAGACCTCGCGCTTTTTCGTCATGTGGTAGGTGACGTGGAAGGCGACGAAGGCGCGCAGCTTGTCGTCGGGGCGCTGCTTTCCCTGCAGCGCGCGATCGAGCTGGCGCAAGAGCTCGTTCATGTGATCCTGCACGAGGTCGAACAGCAGCTCCTGCTTGGTGCTGATGTGGTTGTAGAGCGAACCGGCCTGGATGCCGACCTCGGCGGCGAGCTGACGCAGGCTCATCGCCTCGTAGCCGTGCGCGAAGATGAGACGGATGCCGGCCTTGCGGATCGCCTCGAGCGTCTTGGGGCCGTAGGAGCCGATCGTGCGCGCCATCGCGAGCCTCGGTAAATTGGGGGTAGCGGTCGATAAAAAAGCAAACGACCGTATGTTTATCGCACAAAACAATAGAAATTTCAATGCGCTGGACGCTGGAGACAAGCTGAATTTGGTCCCCCTTGCCAAGGCAATTTAAAAACGTATGATTGTTTAATTCCAAAGTGCCTTTCGTGCTCTTCAATCCTGGACAGGGAGCCGACGGAGAACATGGCCCGATATTCGCCAGCGACGGCGCCGAGAGCGAGCGGCGGCTGGGCACGATCGATGGACGCACCGGTGCTGCCCATGGCCGGGACACGTCGCGGCAAAAATGCTACAGACTGTCGGCCGACCTGCCGAGGCCTGTCCCTGTTGTCTTGAACGTATTGCCGGCAATCAGCGAAGAAACGCGGACCATGCTGCTTCATTCGACGATCGATCCGAAATCCTCCGAATTCGCGCACAATGCCGAGGCGATGCGCAGCCTGGTCGCGGAGCTCCGCGACAAGCTGAGCCAGGTCGCCGAGGGCGGCGGCGAGGCGTCGCGGGCGCGGCACACCGCACGCGGCAAGATGCTGGCGCGCGAGCGCGTCGATCTCCTGGTCGATCCCGGCACCGCCTTCCTCGAATTGTCGCCGCTTGCGGCCCATGATCTCTACGGTGGCGACGTGCATTCGGCGAGCATCGTCACGGGTATTGGGCGGATATCGGGCCGCGAATGCGTCATCGTCGCCAATGACGCCACCATCAAGGGCGGCACCTACTATCCGATGACGGTGAAGAAGCACCTGCGCGCGCAGGACGTGGCGCGGCAGAACAACCTGCCTTGCGTCTATATGGTTGATTCCGGCGGCGCCTTCCTGCCGCTGCAGGACGAGATCTTTCCGGACGAGCGGCATTTCGGCCGCATCTTCTACAACCAGGCGCAGCTGTCGGCGCAGGGCATTCCGCAGATCGCGATCGTGATGGGTTCCTGCACGGCGGGCGGCGCCTATGTGCCGGCGATGTCCGACGAGAGCATCATCGTGCGGAATCAAGGCACGATCTTCCTCGGCGGCCCGCCGCTGGTGAAGGCCGCGACCGGCGAGGTGGTGTCGGCCGAAGAGCTCGGCGGCGCCGACGTGCATTCGCGCCAGTCCGGGGTCACCGACCACTACGCGCAGAACGATGCGCATGCGATCGGGATCGCGCGCCGTATCGTTGCGACCCTGAAACAGCCGAAGCCGGCGGCGCTCAACATGCGCGAGCCGCGCGAGCCGTCGTTTGCGGCCGACGAGATCTACGGCGTCGTGTCCGCCGATGGGCGCAAGCCTTTCGACGTCCACGACATCATCGCGCGCATCGTCGACGGGTCCGAATTCGACGAGTTCAAGAAGCTCTATGGCACGACGCTGGTCTGCGGCTTCGCCCATATCTGGGGCTATCCGGTCGGCATCATCGCCAACAACGGCATCCTGTTTTCCGAAAGCTCGCTCAAGGGGGCGCATTTCATCGAATTGTGCTGCCAGCGCCAGATTCCGCTGGTGTTCTTGCAGAACATCACCGGCTTCATGGTCGGCCGGAAATACGAGGCGGGCGGCATTGCGCGGGACGGCGCCAAGCTGGTGACGGCGGTCGCGACCGCCGGCGTGCCGAAATTCACCGTCGTGATCGGCGGCTCCTACGGCGCCGGCAATTACGGCATGTGCGGCCGCGCCTACAGCCCGCGTTTCCTCTGGATGTGGCCGAATGCGCGCATCTCCGTGATGGGCGGCGAGCAGGCGTCCATGGTGCTGAGTCAGGTCCGCCGCGACAACATCGAGGCCAAGGGCGAGAGTTGGTCGGCTGAGGAGGAAGACAAGTTCCGCGCGCCGATCCGCGCGCAATACGAAAGCCAGGGCAATCCGTATTACGCCACGGCGCGGCTGTGGGATGACGGCGTGATCGATCCGGCCGACACCCGCCTCGTGCTTGGCCTTGGCCTGTCGGCTGCGGCGAACGCGCCGATCGAGCCCACCAAGTTTGGCCTGTTCAGGATGTGACGATGGCGTCTTCCCAACTCTATCGGCGGTTTCGCACGCTCCTGATCGCCAACCGCGGCGAGATCGCCTGTCGCGTCATCAGCACCGCCAAGGCCATGGGCCTGCGCACGGTCGCGGTCTATTCCGAGGCCGATCGCGACGCCATGCATGTCGCAGCCGCCGACGATGCCGTGCTGTTGGGGCCGGCGCGGGCGCGCGACAGCTATCTCGATATCGCCCGCGTCATCGAGGCGGCGAGGAAGACCGGGGCGGAGGCCGTGCATCCCGGCTACGGCTTCCTGTCGGAGAACGCCGAGTTTGCGCAAGCCTGCGCCGATGCCGGTCTCGTCTTCGTCGGGCCCACGCCCGCGATGATGAACGCGATGGGTTCGAAGTCCGGCTCGAAAGCGCTGATGGAAAAAGCCGGCGTGCCGCTGGTACCAGGCTATCACGGCGAGGCGCAGGACGAGGCGACCTTGCAGAATGCCGCCGACAGGATCGGCTATCCGGTGCTGGTAAAGGCTTCCGCCGGTGGCGGCGGGCGCGGCATGCGGGTGGTGCGTGCGGCGGCCGAGCTTGCGGCCGCGATCGTCAGCGCCAAGCGCGAGGCCAAGGCTGCGTTCGGCGACGACCGCATGCTGATCGAGAAATATGTCGACACCCCCCGGCACATCGAGGTGCAGGTGATCGGCGACAGCCACGGCAATCTGCTGTCGCTGTTCGAGCGCGAATGCACGCTGCAACGTCGCCACCAGAAGGTGATCGAGGAGGCGCCGTCGCCCACCCTCGACGAGAAGCAGCGCGAGGCGGTCTGCGCCGCTGCACGGAAAGCGGCTGGTGCCGTCAATTATGTCGGCGCCGGGACCATCGAGTTCGTCTCCGACGGCAAGGACGTGTTCTTCATCGAGATGAACACGCGCCTGCAGGTCGAGCATCCCGTGACCGAACTGATCACCGGCGTCGATCTCGTGGAATGGCAGTTGCGGGTCGCCTTCGGCGAGCAGCTGCCGCTGACGCAGGATCAGCTCAGGCTGAACGGCCATGCCATCGAGGCCCGCGTCTACGCGGAAAATCCGGCCAAGAATTTCATGCCGTCGGTCGGGCGCATCACGACCTGGCACACGCCGGAGCCGGTGAACGGCTTGCGCATCGACGCTGGCTACCGCGCGGGCGATCAGGTCTCGCCCTATTACGACGCCATGCTCGCCAAGGTCATCACCTGGGCGCCGACGCGGCAGGCGGCGATCGAGAAGCTCAATCGCGCGCTTGAGGACACCGACATCCGCGGTGTCGTCACCAATATTCCCTTCCTGTCGGCGCTGGTCACCCACCCCGACGTCGCCGCGAATGCGATCGACACCGGCTTCATCGAGCGTGAACTCGGCAGGCTGACGCCTGCGGCCGCCGACGTTGGCGACCTCGAGCTTTGCGGGGCGGTGGCTGCCATCCTCGAAGCGGAAGAAAAAGCGACCCGGGCGGATGCGCAATCGCCTTGGCGTGCATTCGGCTGGATGCCGGTTGGGCGGCGGCAGCGCACGTTTTCATTCCGGCAGGGCCAGGGCGCCGAGCGCAAGCTCGTGCTTCGCTATGGAAACGGGCCAGCGGCGGTTCTGATCGACGGGCGTGAGCTGGCCTTCGGTCTTGCGGCGGCTGAGGACGGCGCGATCGATCTGACGCTTGACGGCGTCAAATCGAAGGTCTTCGCCGTCGTCGATGGCCATGAGCTTTATTTGCGCACCCGCAATGGCCGCTTCGACCTGCACTGGGTCGATCCGTTCGGCGGCGAGACCGAGGAGCATGTCGGCGAGGACAAGATCGTGGCGCCGCTTCCCGGTACCGTCGTGGCGCTGATGGCGGAGGAGGGCGCTACCCTCGAGAAGGGCGCGCCGATCCTGACCCTCGAGGTCATGAAGATGGAGCAGACCCTGCGCGCGCCTTACGCGGGCGTGCTCAAGAAGCTCAAATGCAAGGTCGGCGACATCGTCGGCGAGGGCGTCGAGCTCGCCGAGGTCGAGCCCATTGAGTCCTGACAGATGCGTCGCGTGAGGCCATGATGACGGATACCGTTCGCATCATCGAAATGGGGCCGCGCGACGGCCTGCAAAACGAGAAGACGCCGGTCAGCGTCGCCGACCGCATCAAATTCGTCGAGGCGCTGGTTGGCGCGGGGCTTTCCACGATCGAGGTCGGCGCCTTCGTCTCGCCCAGGGCGATCCCGCAGATGGTGGGTTCGGACGAGGTGCTGCGCGGCGTCAGCCATCTTCGCGGCGAATTCCACGTGCTGGTGCCGAACGAGAAGGGCTATGACGCGGCGCGCGCCGCCGGCGCCAAGGTAGTTTCGGTGTTCGCCTCGGCCTCGGAAGGCTTTTCGCGCGCCAATATCAACTGCACCATTGCAGAGTCGATCGAGCGGTTCAGACCGGTTCTGTTGCGTGCCAAGGCCGACGGCGTGAGGGTGCGCGGCTACGTCTCCTGCGTGCTCGGCTGTCCCTATGACGGCGAGGTGAAGCCACGTGCGGTCGCAGATGTCGCAAAGCGGCTGTGGGAGCTCGGCTGTTACGAGATCTCGCTTGGCGATACCATCGGCGTCGGCACGCCGGCCAAGGCGCGGGCGATGTTGCGAACAGTCGCGGCGGATGTACCTGCGCGCGCGCTTGCGATGCATTTCCACGACACTTACGGCCAGGCGCTTGCCAATCTCTATGCCGGCATGGAGGAGGGGATCCGCGTGATCGATTCCGCGGCCGGCGGGCTCGGGGGCTGCCCCTATGCGCCGGGCGCCACCGGCAACGTCGCGACCGAGGATGTCGTCTACATGCTCGAGGGCATGGGGATTAAAACCGGCGTCGACATGGACAGGCTGCTGGAGGCGACCGACACGATGAGCAAGCTGATCGGCCGCCCGCCGCTCAGCCGTGTTGCCTCGGCGCTGAATGCCAAGAAGCGAGCTGCGAGTAAGGAGTAGCGAATAGAGAATTCTATTCGCTAATCGCCTTTACCGTCCCCCGTCCGGGCCCATCACCAGGTTGGGCAGCGCGGTCGAGATCTCCGGCACGAAGCACAAGACAAGCACCGCCGCCATCATCAAGAGCACGAACGGCAGCGTGCCCCAGATCACCTCGCTCAAGGGGATGTCGGGCGCGACGTTGCGGATGACGAAGATGTTGAGGCCCACCGGCGGGTGGATCAGGCCCATCTCCATGACGATCGTCATGACGATGCCGAACCAGATGATGTCGAATTCGGCCGCGCGCAGCGGTGGCAGGATGATTGGCGCGGTCATCAGGATGATCGAGACCGGCGGCAGGAAGAAGCCGAGCACGACCACCATCACCAGGATCGCCGCCAGCAGTTCCCAGCGCGGCAGGTGCATCGCCACGATGGCCTCGGCCGCCGATTGCGAGATGTGCAGATAGCTCATCACGTAGGAATAGAGCAGCGACATGCCGATGATCATCATCAGCATGGTGGATTCGCGGATCGTCGATTTGAGGATCGGCGAAAGGTCGCTCGGCCGCCACACGCCGTAGATCATGGCGATCAGCGCCAGCGCCAACAGGCCGCCAAGGCCCGCGGTCTCCGACGGCGTCGCGTAGCCGCCGTACAGCGCGATCATCACGCCGGTGAGCAGGAGCACGAAGGGAATGACCCGCGGCAGCATGCTGAAGCGCTCGGCGAGCGTGAAGTCGTCCTGCGTCAGGATCGCGGAGGTCGTGCCGCCCTTCTCGTAGGCCAGTTGGGCCGCGGCATATTCCTGCCGGAAGCGGACCACCGCATAGGCGCCGAACAGCGTGACGAGCAGGAGGCCCGGCCCGATGCCGGCGAGGAACAGCCGGCCGAGCGATTTCTCGGCGGCGACCGCGAACAGGATCATGGTGATCGAAGGCGGCAGCAGGATGCCGAGCGTGCCGCCGGCGGCGATGATGCCGGCCGCGAAGCCGCCGGAATAACCGCGCTTGCGCATTTCGGGAATGCCCGCCGAGCCGATCGCCGAGCAGGTCGCGGGCGAGGAGCCGGCCATTGCGGCGAACAGCGCGCAGGCGAACACGTTGGCGACCCCGAGCCCGCCGGGCACGCGATGCAGCCAGACATGCAGCGCCGAGTAGAGGTCCTGCCCCGCGCGCGACTTGCCGATCGCCGCGCCCTTCAGGATGAACAGCGGGATCGACAGGAGCGTGATCGAGGCCATCTCCTCGTAGACGTTCTGCGTCACTGTATCGAGCGAGGCTGCGGGCATGTAGATGGCCATGAACACGACCGCGACGGCGCCCAGGGCAAATGCAATGGGCATACCCGAGAACATCGCAAACAGCGTCGCAAGGCCGTAGGAGATGCCAATGCCGAACACCGTCATCGCCGTGCGGCTCCGGTCAGCGGCGCCACGACCTGGAGCAGGATCTGTAGGCACAGCAGTGTCATGCCGCAGGCCATCAGCCCGTACGGGATCGCGAGCGGCGGCGACCACATCGAATTGGAAACCTGGCCGTCGACATAGGCCTCGTGCGCCAGCGTCCATGATTTCCAGGTGAAGAAGGTGCAGAACGCCAGTGTTGCGAGGTCGACCAGCCATAGCCGGATGCGGTTTGCCGTCGGTGACAGCAGCCCGACAAAGGCCTCGATGCCGATATGGCCACGGTTCGCCTGCACATAGGCTGATGTCATGAAGGTCGCGCCGACCAGCAGAAACACCGCGGCTTCGTCCTGCCAGTAATTGGCGGCATGGAACAGCGCGCGGCCGAGCACGCTGTAGCTCAGGATCACGCAGGCCGCGATCAGCGCGAGCGCCGCCAGCACCAGGATGACCTGATTGAGAATCGCAAGGCCATGCTCGACCGCCGCCACGAGCCTGTTGCCCGGGGCGGCGGTTGCGAGGTCGTCACGATCCGGAAGCGGACCGTGCATCATGCGGAGACGTCGGAGGCGAGCTTCAACAGGTTGGCCGCGGTCGCGGTCTTGGCCGCATAGTCCTTCCAGGCGGTGTCGCGGGCGATGTCGCGCCACTTGTTGACGGTCGCGATGTCGAGATTAGAGATCTTGGCACCGGCCTTCTCATAGACCTTGGCGACCTCGATATCGTCGTCCTGCGCGCCCTTCTTGCCGAACACTTCGAGCTCGGTGCCGACGGCGAGGATGATGTCCTGGTGCTTCTTCGGCAGGCCGTCGAAGATCGACTTCGACATCATCAGCGGCTCCAGCATGAACCAGTAGGAGGCGCCGGCGCCCGAGGTCAGCGCCTTCGAGACTTCCTCGAGGCGGAACGAGATCAGGCTGGTGGAGGAGGTGATGCCGGCGTCGCACGCGCCGGTCTGCATCGCGGCATAGATTTCGTTCGAGGGCACCGAGAGCACCGAGGCGCCGGCGGTCTGCAGCACCATGTCCATTTCGCGCGAGCCGCCGCGCACCTTCATGCCCTTGGCGTCCTCCGGCGCAACGATCGGCTTGGAGCGGCTGGCGACGCCGCCGGCCTGCCAGACCCAGGTGAGCAGGATGATGCCCTTGTCGGCGAGGAAGTCGGTCAGCGCCTTGCCGACCGGCTCCTTCTTCCAGCGCAGGCCCTGATCGTAGGTCGCAACCAGACCCGGCATCAGGCCGATATTTGTCTCCGGCAATTCGCCGCCGGCATAGGGCATCGGGTAGAGGCTGATGTCGAGCGCACCCTTGCGCATCGCCGCGAATTGCGCGTTGGTCTTGATCAGCGAGGAGTTCGGATAGATCTCGGCGGTGATATCGCCGCCGGAGCGCTTGTTCACCTCGGCCGCAAACATCCGGCACAGCCGATCGCGAAAATCTCCCTTGTCGATGGTGCCGCCGGGAAACTGATGCGAGATCTTCAGCGTGGTTGCGGCGTGCGCGGTCCCCACTCCCAGGCGCAGGATGGCGGGTGCGGCAAGCGCGGATGCGATGACGTGGCGGCGTGTAAGCATGAAAACTCCCCTCGATGACCTTGGATCGGGTCTTTGGGCCGGTCTTTGCGCGCAGTCTAGCCGGGGTGACCGGCGAATTTCTGTAGGCGAATAGTCGCGATTTGCTGCAGCGCACACCCAGGCCCATCCTCCGAATGTGCGGCCGCACTAACACGCGCTTCGCGGGCGAAATTGTGTCGAACCCATCCCATCAACCCCAAAGAGAGCCCACGCAGGCCGACGGCCGGAAAATATTTTTGCTCGGCCTGTAACAACACCGGCGCCGCGCCGTCCTGATCAGGGCGGCCCAAAATCGCATTCACCCCCGGTCGCGCCCACATCGGTTTTTCAAAAAGGAACGAACAGCCATGACCATTCGTACCCGCATCGCGCTCGGCGTCTCCGCTGCCGCTCTGTCGCTCAGCCTGGCGCTTGCGCCCGCAGCTTTTGCCCAGGACAAGATGGGCAAGGATGACGGCATGAAGAAAGACACGATGTCCAAGGACAGCATGAAGAAGGACACCATGTCGAAAGACACCATGTCCAAGGACTCGATGTCCAAGGACACGATGTCGAAGGACACGATGTCGAAGGACGGCATGAAGAAAGACGACGGCATGAAGAAGAACTGATCGAAGGTCGTTCCAGCACGGGTCCAATGGGCGTGCGCCCTCGGGTCGGCCGAAGGGCGGCCCGATCACGGGCTCCGCCGGAGCTGTGATCCGCAATCGTGCGCAACCGAGAGTCCCGGGATTTCCCCCCGATGCGCAATTTGCGCATCGGGGTTCCGGCGCTTGATGCCTGATGGCGGAACGACTGATCTCGGGGGCGCGACTGGCGCGCTCCCGTGACGCCGTTACTTCCTCTTGCCGCGCGCCTTGCGCGCCGCGTAGCGGGCGTCGCGCTTGGCCTTCTGCTCGGCCTCGAGCGCCGCCAGCCGCTCGGTGGCTTCCTGCCTTTCGCGCTCGATCCGGACAGCTTCCTGCGCGGCAGCCTCTTCCTCGCGGCGCTGCTGCTCGGCCCTGGCGGCCTCGCGGGCCGCCTTGGCCTCGGCCTTTTTCACGGCAATGGCCTCGCGCTCGGCGCGGCGCCTGGCGACCTCGGGGTCGTCGGGCCCCGGCTGGGCGCGGAACTTGCTCATGAGACTTTGCTTCGCCCGTTGGGCGGCTTTTTGCCGGTCTGCGAAGCCGGGTTCCTTAAATCCACTCATTGAACGGCCTGACGTCGTCGTCCTCTGTTGATCCTGATCGGTTGGGTTTGTGATCGGCTGTATCACGCTCACGCGATGAATGCGTGATGCTCACAATCGCGAGTGATGTACAGGCGGTTACGCTGCAGCGCTACCAAATAACCATGCTGTAGTGTGAATTTCCTCACAGAGGAATGCATGGCTCGCTTCTATTGTCCTGCGCAGCTGGAACGAGGTTAATCAAATGACCACCACGTCGTGGACTGCCAGGAAGTTCGGTTTGGTCGCGACGGCCGTGGCGTCGACCGCCGCGGTGGCCGCGCTTTCATTTGCCCTGGCCAACCCAAGCCAGAGCTCGAATGACGCACTCGGCCCGGAATGGCGTTGTAGCACGTCGCTGTTCTGGACGTCCTGCACCAAGATCTCGCAGATCGAGCCCGTGGTTGAGAGCGTGCGGAAGGAAACGCCGTGTCCGCCTCGCCGGGGGTTGAGCGGATAGCCTTGCGTGATAGAACGGCCGCGTGGCATTTCCACCGGATTTTTTCAGATGAGCAAGCCCGGGTCGGGTGACAACCGCCGCGGCGCGCTCGTTGGCTTGATCGTCGCGGTCGCGCTGCTGGCCGTCGGCGTCTGGCTTGCGCATCAATTGACGGCCGCAAGCAAGCTGCAGGACTGCCTGATGTCGGGGCGGACCAATTGCAATGTGATCGAGCCGGCCCGATAGGGCGGCGGCCGGGCGGGCCCCCGCCTGAGGAATGACATAATTGCCTTGATCTTGCTGATTTGTAACGAGACAAGCCGCGGCAGGCGGGCCAGCTTTCCCGGCTGCGTCGGTGACGCAGCATGCGGGCTAGGCTTCGAGGTCCGATTGAGAAGGGGATTAGCAACAATGAAGGCGTCCAGCCGATTGACGATCGTCACGCCCTTGGCGTCGGCGATGGCACTGTTTGCGCTGTCCGCGCAGGCGCAGGTCGATAGCGTCCCGCACCAGCCGCAGCCGCAAAGGCCGGCCGCGCAGGCGCCGAAGGCACCGCCGAGGGCCGCCATGCAGGGGCCGCGGGCCGCTGATGCCGTGCCGGGACGTCCGCCGGGCGCGGGTGCGGGCAGGGGAGCGCCGGCGGATGCGCGCTTCTATCGCGGCGCGCCGAGTGCACACGTCTATGGCGGCAATCCGTACCGCGGCCGCGTCGCCTGGGAAGGTGGCCGCTGGCGCCACGAGCGGCACGATGGCCGAGACGGCTGGTGGTGGGATGTCGGCGGCGTCTGGTACTATTATCCGCAGGCGATGGACGGCCCGCCGACCTATATCTCCGAGGACTATGCGGACGATATCCCGGTCGACGCCTACGGGCCGCCGCCCGGGGCCTATCCGCCGCCGCAGGCCGGTTACGCGCCGCCGCCTCCACCGCCGCCGGAAGATCCGAATCCTGCTGCCGGCGCCATCGGCGGCGCCGTGGTCGGCGGCCTGCTCGGTGGGCTCCTGACCGGGCGCGCCAGCGGCGCGGCGGCCGGTGCGCTGGTCGGCGGCACCACCGGTGCGATCGTCGGCGCCACGGCTGCATCGCGGCCCGGCTACTATTTCTCGCAGGGCAACTGCTACTACCGCTATCCGTCCGGCCAATATGCGATGGTCGATCAGCGCGCCTGCTACTGACAACAGAGCGCTTGAAGGAGATAGAGAGCGCGGGAGCGATCCCGCGCTTTCTTTATATATGCGAGGCCGTCGCTACCGCATGGCGGCACTCAGTACGCCAGCGCAGTCTCGCACGATGATGGTGCCGCAGACCGTGGTGGTCGCGCCCGAGGGCGTCGCCGACGAGCGCGTCGCGCCGCAACATGCCCCCGCGAGAGCGTCGAGATGGTGCGCCGGCCGGGACCTACCAGGCGCCGATTGCCCCGCGCGTCTGGTCCTGCGGCTCCTGATCGGCCGCGCGAACCCCGCCGATTTACCGCGAAAAAGCCCCGGCCGAGGCCGGGGCTATTGATTTTGGCCTTAAAAATAGGGGTTCGAGCGCCGGACAAGTGGAAATCTTCGGTAAAAACCCACAATTCTGTTGCAGAAGGCTCTGCGAGTCTCGCGGCGTCGTCTATTGTCACTCCGGCACGAATCAGAGGAGACACGATGCCTACACAATTGTCCAAGTCGCAGTTGATTGAAAAAATTGCGACGTCCACCGAGCTTTCCAAGCGCGACGTCAAGAACGTCATGGAAACCCTCACCGACGTCGGCCACAAGGAGCTGAAGAAGAACGGGGTGTTCCTCGTTCCGGGCTTCGCCAAGTTCGTCGTCGTCAAGAAGCCGGCGACCAAGGCGCGCAAGGGCACCAACCCGTTCACCGGCGAAGAGATGATGTTCAAGGCGAAGCCCGCCCGGAAGATCGTCCGCGCAAGGCCGGTCAAGGCCGCCAAGGACGCCGTTTAAAAACAGAAGGCCCCCGCTAACCGGGGGCCTTTTTGTTTGTGGGCAGACCGTGCGGCCCTAGCGCTGCGCGAGCTGCCGATCGCTTGAAGCGATTCCAGATTTGGTTTTATTTATTCTGTTTAAGTAATTGAAAAGATTGGCGATCCCAGCAGGACTCGAACCTGCAACCCGCGGAGTAGAAATCCGCTACTCTATCCAGTTGAGCTATGGGACCGCATTTCGCGAAGTGATCGCTTCGCGCTTTCTAGCACTGCGGGAATGAAAAATCCGCTGCTTCCGGAAAGTCCTCCCGAACCCGTTCCTCAGCCAGAGCGACTAAGCGAAACGGCGGCTGCGCAGCCCGCCGGTAGCACCATGCTGACCACGTGTCTTTCCGGTGGTCTATCGCATGCGAGGTTCTCGTTCGTGCTTTCGTATGCCTTGAGTCCGTCACCATTTCGCGCCCTTCTCAAAGGCGGCCGTTGGCTGCCGTCCCCCAGGAGTTCCGTCATGATCGGTTTGGTCCGCGCTCTCGCACTTTGCGCAACGCTGGTGCTCGGGCTCACCTCCGCTGAGGCCGCCGACAAGGCCTTCAAGCGCGACGATCTTGCGGATTCCGCCATCAAGCTCGAGGCCCAGATCAAGAGCGAGGCCGGCGTCGTCGCAAAACCCGTGGCCACCTTGCGCAATGACGCGGATGCCGCCTTCAAGCGCAACGATTTCCGCAGCGGCTTGCAGATTCTCGGGCAGATCGCCACCACGGCTCCTGAGGACAGCGGCAACTGGCTCCGCCTTGCGCGCAGCATCCTGCAGATCAGGACCGCGACCTCGAGCGAGCAGACCTTCTTCCTCGAGCGCGCCTCGACCGCGGCCTATATCGCCTATCAGCGTGCGGGCAATCCGGGCGAGGAGGCCGATGCGCTCGCGGTGCTCGGCCGCGCATTCGCCGACCGCAAATTGTGGCGCCCGGCGCTGGATGCTTTGCGGATGTCGCTCGACCTGCGCGAGGTCGCCGATGTCCGTGGCCAGTACGAGAAGCTGCGCGACGAGCACGGCTTCCGGCTGCTCGACTACACCGTGGATTCCGATTCGGCCTCGCCGCGGGCCTGCTTCCAGTTCTCCGAAGAGCTAGCCAAGCGCACGGATTTTTCGCCCTTCATCGCGCTCGCCGGCACCGACAAGCCGGCGCTTTCCTCGGAAGCCAAGCAGCTCTGCGTCGACGGGCTCAAGCATGGCGAGCGCTACAATATCAACCTGCGCGCCGGCCTGCCGTCGTCGGTGAAGGAAGGCCTGCCGAAATCGGCCGAGTTCAACATCTATGTGCGCGACCGCAAGCCGTTCGTACGCTTCACCGGGCGCGCCTATGTGCTGCCGCGCACCGGCCAGCGCGGCATTCCGCTGGTCAGCGTCAACACCCCGGCGGTGACCGTGAACGTGTTCCGGATCGGCGACCGCAACCTGATCAACACGGTGATCGACAGCGACTTCCAGCGCACCTTGAGTCGCTATCAGCTCTCCGATCTCGGCGACGAGCGCGGCGCCAAGGTCTGGACCGGCGAGCTTGCGACCGCGACCACGCTGAACCAGGAAGTCACGACCGCATTCCCCGTCGACCAGGCGCTCGGCGATCTGCAGCCGGGCGTCTATGTCATGACCGCGGCGCCCAAGGCTCCGTCCAGCGACGATGACGGGCAGCTTGCGACCCAGTGGTTCATCGTGTCCGATCTCGGCATCGCCGCGTTCTCCGGCAATGACGGCATCCATGTCTTCGTCAATTCGCTGGCTTCGACCGATCCGGTCGCGCGCGCGGACGTTCGGCTGATCGCGCGCAACAACGAGATTCTGGCGACCCGCAAGACCGACGAGTCCGGCCATGTGCTGTTCGAGACGGGACTGGCGCGCGGCGAGGGCGGACTGTCGCCGGCACTGCTCACGGTGACCGGAGAGAAGACCGACTACGCGTTCCTCAGCCTGAAATCGAATGCGTTCGACCTGTCTGATCGCGGCGTCGCCGGCCGCGAGGTGCCTGCCGGCGCTGCCGATGCCTTTGTCTATGCCGAGCGCGGCGTCTATCGCTCGAATGAAACGGTGTACCTGACCGCGCTGTTGCGCGACGGGCAGGGCAATGCGGTCACGGGCGGGCCGCTGACGCTCGTCATCGAGCGGCCCGATGGCGTCGAATTCCGCCGTGCCGTGCTGGCCGACCAGGGCGCCGGCGGCCGTTCGCTCGCGGTGCCCCTGAATTCGGCGGTGCCGACCGGGACCTGGCGCGTCCGCGCATTCACCGACCCGAAGGGCAATTCGGTCGGCGAGACCACTTTCATGGTCGAGGACTACGTTCCCGACCGGATCGAATTCGATTTAACTTCCAAGGACAAGCAGATCAAAGCTGACGCTCCTGTGGAGCTGAAGGCCGACGGGCATTTCCTCTATGGCGCGCCGGCCTCGGGCCTGCAGCTCGAGGGTGACATGCTGGTCGCGCCGGCCGCCGGCCGGCCGGGCTTCGCCGGCTATCAGTTCGGCGTCGCCGACGAGGAAACCACTTCCAACGAACGCACGCCGATCGAGAATCTGCCGGAGGCCGATGCCAATGGCGTCGCAACCTTCCCGGTCAGCCTGCCCAAGCCGCCGGAATCGACGCGGCCCCAAGAGGCGCAGATCTTCATCCGCATGGCGGAAGCCGGTGGCCGCGCGGTCGAGCGCAAGCTGGTGCTGCCGGTGGTGCCGACGAACGCGATGATCGGCGTCAAGCCGCTGTTCGGCGACAAGAACGTCGCCGAAGGCGACAAGGCCGAGTTTGACGTCGTGTTCGCAAGTCCCGAGGGCAACACGCTGGCGCGCAGCGGCCTGCGCTACGAGCTGCTCAAGCTGGAATCCCGCTATCAGTGGTATCGGCAGAACTCTTATTGGGAGTACGAGCCGGTCAAGTCGACGCGGCGCGTCGCCGACGGCGATCTGGCGATCGCCGCCGACAAGCCGTCGCGAATTTCGTTCTCGCCGGAGCCGGGCCGCTATCGCCTCGACGTCAAGTCCGGTGACGCCGATGGTCCGCTGACCTCGGTGCAGTTCGACGTCGGCTGGTATTCCGATGGCAGCTCCGACACGCCGGACCTCCTGGAGACCTCGATCGACAAGCCGGAATACCAGTCCGGCGACACCATGACGGTGTCGGTCAATGCCCGCACTGCCGGCCGGCTGACCGTCAACGTGGTCGGCGACCGGCTCCTGACCACGCAGACCATCAGCGTCAAGGAAGGCACCGCGCAGGTCAAGATTCCCGTCGGCAAGGACTGGGGCACCGGCGCCTACGTCGTGACCACGCTGCGCCGGCCGCTCGACGCGGCGGCCCAGCGCATGCCGGGTCGCGCCATCGGGCTGAAATGGTTCGGCATCGACAAGAAGACGCGGACGCTCGAGGTGAAGCTCTCGCCGCCGGCGCTGGTGCGGCCGAACGCGACCCTGAAGATTCCGGTCAAGCTGTCCGGGCTCAATCCCGGCGAGGACGCCAAGGTCGTGGTCGCCGCCGTCGACGTCGGCATCCTCAACCTCACGAATTACAAGCCGCCGGCGCCTGACGATTACTATCTCGGTCAGCGTCGTCTCACCTCGGAGATCCGTGATCTTTACGGGCAACTAATCGACGGCATGCAGGGCACGCGCGGTGCGATCAAGTCCGGCGGTGATTCCGGTGGCGAGCTGCAGGGCTCGCCGCCCACGCAAAAGCCGCTCGCGCTCTATTCGGGCATCGTGACGGTCGCTTCCGACGGCAGCGCCGAAATCAGCTTCGACATTCCGGAATTTGCCGGCACCGCGCGGGTGATGGCGATCGCCTGGACTGCGACCAAGCTCGGCCGCGCCACGACCGATGTCACGGTGCGCGACCCCGTCGTGCTGACCGCGACCCTGCCGCGCTTCCTGCTCAACGGCGACCGCGGCACCATGAACCTCGAGGTCGACAATGTCGAAGGCAAGGCGGGCGACTACACCATCGACGTGAAGGCGACGGGTCCGGTGAAGGTTTCCGGCAATGAATCGAGCACCGTGAAGCTCGCCGCCAGGCAGCGCAGCTCGCTGTCGCTGGCGCTGGACGCCGGCAGCGCCGGCACCGCACAGTTCGACGTCGCGGTCAGGGGACCGGAAGGCCTCACGCTGGCCCGGCACTATGCGCTGGAGGTCAAGCCCGCGACGCAGGTGCTGGCGCGCCGCTCGATCCGGACGCTGGCGAAGGGCGAAAGCCTGACGCTGACCTCGGACATGTTCTCCGATCTGGTGCCGGGCACCGGCGGCGTCTCGATCTCGGCCGGCCTGTCGAGCGCGCTCGACGCTGCAACCATCCTGCAGGCGCTCGACCGCTATCCGCACGGCTGTTCGGAGCAGATCACGAGCCGCGCGCTGCCGCTGCTCTACGTCAACGACCTTGCGGCGTCCGCGCAGCTCGCGATGGACACCGCGGTCGATCAGCGTATCCGCGACGCGATCGACCGCCTGCTGGCGCGTCAGGGCTCGAACGGCTCGTTCGGCCTGTGGTCGGCCGGCGGCGATGACGCCTGGCTCGATGCCTATGTCACGGATTTCCTGACCCGCGCGCGGGAAAAGGGTTTTGTGGTGCCGGACGTGCTGTTCAAGAATGCGCTCGACCGCATCCGCAATTCCGTGGTCAACGCCAACGAGCCGGAGAAGGACGGCGGGCGCGATCTCGCCTACGGCCTCTATGTGCTCGCGCGCAACGGCGCGGCTCCGATCGGCGATTTGCGCTATCTCGCCGACACCAAGCTGGACAACCTCGCGACCCCGATCGCGAAGTCGCAGCTTGCGGCGGCGCTTGCCATGGTCGGCGACCGCGTCCGCGCCGAGCGCGTCTATGCCGCCGCGCTCGACAGCCTCGCGCCGAAGCCTGTGCTCGAATTCGGCCGGACCGACTACGGCTCGGCGCTGCGCGATGCGGCGGCCCTGGTGTCGCTGGCGGGCGAGGGCAATGCGCCGCGCGCGACGTTGACGCAGGCGGTGGCCCGGGTCGAAGCCGCGCGCGGGCTGACGCCATTCACCTCCACACAGGAGAATGCCTGGATGGTGCTGGCGGCGCGCGCGCTTGCGAAAGAGACACTCGCGCTCGATCTGGACGGCCAGCCGGTCAAGACTGCGCTCTATCGCAGCTACAAGGCGGAGGCGCTGAGCGGCAAGCCGATCAAGATCACCAACACGGGTGACGCGCCGGTGCAGGCCGTGGTTTCGGTGTCGGGTTCGCCAGTCACGCCGGAGCCTGCCGCTGCCAACGGCTTCAAGATCGAGCGCAACTACTTCACGCTCGATGGCAAGCCGGCCGACATCAGCAAGGCGAAGCAGAACGACCGCTTCGCGGTGGTGCTGAAGATCACCGAGCCGAAGCCGGAGTACGCCCATATCATGGTGTCGGACTATCTGCCTGCGGGCCTCGAGATCGACAATCCGCATCTGGTGTCGTCAGGTGATAGCGGCACGCTCGACTGGATCGAGGATGGCGAGGAGCCGGAGAATACCGAGTTCCGCGACGACCGCTTCACCGCGGCGATCGACCGGGCCGCCGACTCCAAGTCGGTGTTCACCGTCGCCTATGTCGTGCGCGCGGTATCGCCGGGCAAATATGTGCTGCCGCAGGCCTATGTCGAGGACATGTACAATCCCTCGCGCTACGGCCGCACCGGCACCGGCACGGTCGAGGTGCGCGCGGCGAAATGAGCGAGGTGGTGACCATAACGCCATCGGCGGGCAAGGCGCGTCGGTGGCCGCGGCTCAAGCTGCTGGCAGCGATCCTCGCTGCCGTCGCCGTGCTTGCGATCGTCGGCTTCGCGGGCTGGGTGATCTCGCTCGGCCCGCTGCCGCTTGAGAAGGCGAGGGAGGTCTCGACCACGACGGTCGATCGCAACGGCAAGCTGCTCCGCGCCTATGCGATGGCCGACGGCCGCTGGCGGCTGCCAGTCGATGCGAAGGCTAATGTCGATCCGACCTATGTGAAGCTTCTGCTCGCCTTCGAGGATCAGCGCTTCTATTCGCATCACGGCGTCGATCCGCTGGCGCTGGGGCGTGCTGCCTTCCAGCTTGCCACCCGCGGCCACATCGTTTCCGGCGGTTCCACCATCACCATGCAGCTCGCGCGTCTGATGGAGCCGCGGCGACAGCGTTCGGTCTATGCGAAATTGCGCCAGATCGTGCGCGCGATCGAGATCGAGCGGCAGATGAGCAAGGACGAGATCCTCAATCTCTACCTCGCGCTCGCGCCGTTCGGCGGTAATCTGGAAGGTATTCGCGCCGCAACCCTCGGCTATTTCGGCAAGGAGCCGAAACGGCTGTCGCTGGCGGAAGCAGCCCTCCTGGTGGCGCTGCCGCAGTCGCCGGAGACCCGCCGGCTCGACCGTTATCCGTTAGCGGCACGCGCCGCGCGCGACCGCGTGCTGGAGCGCATGGTCGAGGAGCGCCGCATCACCGCTGACGACGCCGTGCAGGCGAAGGCGGTACCAGTGCCGAAGCTGCGCAAGCCGATGCCGATCCTGGCGCCGCACGCGTCCGATCAGGCGGTCGCGATCATCAAGGATGCACCCGTGATCCGGCTGACCCTGGATTCAAGCCTGCAGAAGGTGCTGGAGCCGCTGGCGCGCGATCGCGCGCTGGCTCTGGGGCCAAACATTTCCGTCGGCATCATCGCGATCGACAATGCGAGCGGCGACGTGATCGCCCATGTCGGCTCGGCCGACTATTTCGACGAAAGCCGCGCCGGCCAGGTCGACATGACGCGCGCGGTGCGCTCGCCGGGCTCGACGCTGAAGCCGTTCATCTATGGCCTTGCCTTCGAGGACGGCTTTGTGCATCCGGAAAGTCTGATCGAGGACCGGCCGATCCGCTTCGGCTCCTATGCGCCGGAGAATTTCGACCTGACCTATCAGGGAACGGTGCCGGTCAAGCGCGCGCTGCAGCTCTCGCTCAACGTGCCGGCGATCGCCTTGCTCGATCGCGTCGGCACCAGCCGGCTCGCGTCGCGGATCAGGCAGGCGGGCGCCAATCTCGTCCTGCCGAAAGAAGAAGCGCCGGGGCTTGCGATGGGGCTAGGGGGCGTCGGCGTCACCCTGCGGGATCTGGCGCAGCTCTATGCCGGGCTGGCGCGGCTCGGCAACACGCGCCCGCTGCGCGAGATCGTCACTCCATCTAACGAGGAGCGGGACACGCTGCGCCTGCTCGACCCGGTCGCGGCGTGGCAGGTGGGCAACGTGCTGATGGGCACGCCGCCGCCGGAAAACGGCGTGCACAACCGGATCGCCTTTAAGACCGGAACCAGCTACGGCTATCGCGATGCCTGGTCCGTCGGCTTTGACGGCCGCATCACCATCGGCGTCTGGGTCGGACGCCCCGACGGAGCACCGGTTCCCGGTCTGATCGGCCGGGCGGCGGCCGCACCGATCCTGTTCGACGCCTTTGCCCGGACCGGCAAGCTTCCGGTTCCGCTGCCCAGACCGCCCAAGGGCGCGCTGCTCGCGAGCAACACCAAGCTGCCGCCGCCGTTGCGCCGGTTCCGCCCCATCGGGGAACTCGTGCGCAGCGGGGGCGAGCAGGCGCCGCACATCCAGTTCCCGCTGAACGGCTCGCGGATTGACGTCGACCGCTCGGCAGGCAGCGAGGCGGCAGCCATGCCGGTCAGGGTCGCCGGCGGCGTGCTGCCGATGACCATGCTGGTCAACGGCATGGCGGTGGGCGAGATCGACGGCCGCCGCCAAAGGCTGATCGATCCGCCCGGTCCAGGCTTTGCCCGCCTCACTGTGATCGACGCCACGGGCGCCGCGGACACAGTTGTCGTCAGAGTTCAATGATACCGTGCTAAGCGGTTGTCCCCATGGCGGTTTCGGCGTATGCGGAACCGATGGTGGAGACCTACGCCCGTCCCCGTTTCGGCCGCATCGGCGAGCCGCGCGAGCCCAAGAACCTGGTGAATCCGGGCAGCCGTCTGTCGCGCGCGCTCGACTTCGTCGTCGCGAGCCACACCCGCGCCGTGCTCTTCCTCGCGCTCTGCGGCTTGCTGCTCTTCCTGCCAGGCTTCTTCTCGATTCCGCCTGTTGATCGCGACGAAGCGCGCTTTGCGCAAGCGACCAAGCAGATGGTGGAGACCGGCGACTTCATCGACATCCGCTTCCAGGACGACGTCCGTTACAAAAAGCCGGTCGGCATCTACTGGCTGCAGGCTGCGGCGGTGGAGACGGCGTCCGCGCTCGGTCTGCCGAAGGCCGAGCTTCGCATCTGGGTATACCGTCTGCCGTCGCTGATCGGCGCGATCGGCGCGATGCTCCTGACCTATTGGACAGCGCTTGCCTTCGTCACGCGGCGCGGCGCCGTACTGGCCGGACTGATCATGGGCTCGTCGGTCCTGCTCGGCGCCGAGGCGCGGCTGGCAAAGACCGACGCGATGCTGCTGTTCACGGTGATCGCCGCCATGGGGGCGATGGCGCGCGCCTACCTGTCCTGGCAGCGCGGTGAGGATTTCGCGCAGCCGCCGTGGCGCTGGCCCGCGATCTTCTGGACGGCGCTGGCGGGCGGCATCCTGCTCAAGGGGCCGCTGATCCTGATGTTTGTCGGACTGACCATCGTCATGCTCGCGATCCTCGATCGCAGTGCCGCGTGGCTGTGGCGGCTGCGCCCGGTATGGGGCCTGATGTGGATGCTGGTCCTGGTGCTGCCGTGGTTCGTCGCGATCTTCTGGCGCGCGGGCGATGCCTTCTTCTCCGATTCCGTCGGCGGCGACATGCTGAGCAAACTCGCGGCACAGGAGTCGCATGGCGCGCCGCCCGGCGTCTATCTCCTGCTGTTCTGGGTGACGTTCTGGCCCGGAGCTGCGCTGGCCGCGATGGCCGCGCCCGCGGTCTGGCGGGCACGGCGCGAGCCGGGGGCGCAATTCTTGCTGGCCTGGCTGATCCCGTCCTGGATCGTGTTCGAGCTCGTGCTCACCAAGCTGCCGCACTACGTGCTGCCACTCTATCCGGCGATCGCCATCCTGACGGTCGGCGCGTTGGAGCGGCGGGTGCTGTCGCGCTCGTGGCTGACGCGCGGCTCGGCCTGGTGGTTCGTCATCCCGGCGCTTGCCGCAACGATCGCGGTGGTCGGCGCGATCATGCTGACGCGGCAGCCAGCCTTCCTGGCGTGGCCGTTCGCCGCCGCATCGATGATCTTCGGCCTGTTCGCGTGGTGGCTCTATGACGACAACCACGCCGAGCGCTCGCTGCTCAATGCCGTGGTGGCGGCGATGTTCCTGGCGGTAGCGATCGACGGCGTGGTCATGCCGTCGCTGAACACGCTGTTTCCGAGCGCGGAGATCGCGCGCGCCCTGCGCAACGTGGTCTGCGTCGGCCCGAAGGCCGCTGCCGCCGGTTTCCACGAGCCGAGCCTGGTGTTCATGACCGGCAGCGCGACGGTGCTGACCGACGGCTCGGGCGCGGCCGATTTCCTCAATCAGGGCAGTTGCCGCTTCGCGCTGGTCGAGCAGCGCTCCGAGCGCAGCTTCGTGCAGCGCGCGGAGGCGATCGGCTTGCGCTACAACGTCGCCCGGCGCATCGACGGTTATAATATCTCGCAGGGCAGGGCCGTCTCGATCGCGATCTTCCGCTCGGAGGGTACCGAGTAAGATGCAGGCGGGCTATTTTCCGCAAGTTCTGGCGCTGACCCGAAGCTCGCTCGTGGCGCTGGTCCGCGCCCCGTCGCACTTCGGGCGCGGTGAGGCGCTGGCACGCGCGGCCCGGCAGACCGGCTGGCTGCTCGCGATCGGCGCGATCGCGATCGTCGTCCTGATGTTCGCGTTCGATGCCACCGAGATCGGCTGGATGCCGCCGCGCGGCGCACCCAGCCTGTGGCCGTTTCGCATCCTCACCGATTTCGGCAAGGACGACTACGTGCTGTGGCTGTTGTTCGGGGTCATGGTGGTGGTCACGCTCGCCGCGCCGCGCGCCGAAGCAAGCTTGCGCCCAAGGTTGCTCGGCTTCGATGCGCGCGTGGGCTATCTGTTCCTTGCGGTGCTGCTGCCGGTCTTGATCGGACAAGTCCTGAAATGGGCGGCTGGCCGCGGCCGTCCTTTCGTTGGCGGCAAGGCCGATCCGTTCAACTTTGCGCCATTCACCGGACATGAGCCCTATTTCAGCCTTCCCTCCAGCCATGCGATCACGGCGTTTGCGCTGGCCTTCGCCGTCGGCGCGATCTGGCCGCGGGCGCGGGTCGCGATGGCGATCTATGCCCTGGCGATCGCGTTCACACGGCTCGTGCTGCTCGCCCATCATCCGAGCGATATCGTCGCCGGCGGTGTGGTCGGGGTGATCGGCGCGCTTTGGGTCCGCTACTGGTTTGCCAGCCGAAGCCTGGTTTTTGTGATCGGCGAGGCGGGCCGGATTGCGCCGCCGGCGGAGCCTGTCCCGGCTTAAAAGGGTTGCCCGCGGCGTCGCCGGCCCATAAGAAGCGGGCGGCCCGCCGGTACCCTGGCGCGGGCTCCGCCCCAAACCCCGTTAACCCAAGGCCTCGATTTGGTTTCCTTCGAACCTGCCGTTTCCGTCGTTGTTCCCGTGCGCAACGAGGCGGACAACATCGTGCCGCTGATCGACGAGATCGTCGCCGCGCTCGATGGCCGCTGGGCGTATGAGATCATCTATATCAACGACGGCTCGACCGATGCGACCGCCGATCGGCTCGCCGCCGTCATGAAGCAGCGGCCCAATCTGCGCCAGCTCCGCCATGCCGCGTCGGCCGGGCAATCGGCGGCGGTGCGCAGCGGCGTGCGTGCCGCGCGCGGCGCAATCGTAGCGACGCTCGACGGCGACGGGCAGAACAATCCAGTGTTCCTGCCTGACCTGATCGCGGCGGTCGAAAACGGCGGCGAGCGCATCGGGCTTGCCGCCGGCCAGCGGGTCGGGCGCAAAGATACCGGTTTCAAGAAGCTGCAGTCGCGCATCGCCAACAAGGTGCGCAGCACCATCCTGCACGACGGCACCCGCGACACTGGCTGCGGGCTGAAGGCCTTCCGCCGCGACGTCTTCCTGATGATGCCCTATTTCGACGGGTTGCACCGCTTCCTGCCCGCGCTGATGCGCCGGGAAGGTTACGAGATCGCCTATGTCGACGTGATCGACCGGCCACGCCGCGCCGGCGTGTCAAATTATGGCTTCTTCGACCGGCTATGGATCGGGATCATGGACCTGGCCGGGGTCTGGTGGTTGATCCGCCGCAAGAAGCCCACTCCAGTTGCGACCGAGGTGATGTGATGCTGATCCAGTACGGGCAGGCGCTCAGCAGCTATCTCTATGACGTCTTCGTTGCCAAGTTCGATGTCTGGCTTGCATTCGGCCTGGTCGCGCAGCTGCTTTTTGCCGCGCGTTTCCTGGTGCAATGGATTGCCAGCGAACGCGCCGGCAACAGCGTGGTGCCGATGGCGTTCTGGTTTTTCTCGGTCGGCGGCGGATTGATGACGCTGCTGTACGGCCTTGTGAAGCGCGAGCCCGTCATCATCTTTGGACAGCTGCTCGCAAACCTCATCTATGTCCGCAACATCATGCTGATCGTGAAGAATCGCGGCAGCGGATCGAAGACGCTGGACCGCTGATCGGGACGGCGGCCGCCGGCCGCGCGGATCTCCTCAGCGCGGCAACGGCTGCGTCAAAGGCGCCGGCACGGCCGTCAACTCGCCTTCGTTGGCGCGAATGGCGGTTAGCTCGCCCGCGGCATCCAGCACCGGGTAGGCGACCGAGCAGATGTGCGAGTGAATGCGCCGGAGGTCGCGCAGCACGTCGAGATGCAGCGACGTGGTCTCGATCGTCTCGGGCCGGCCTTCGCGGAGGCGGTCGAGATGCCGCTCGGTGGCGGCAAGCGCGATCTGGCGCAGCGCCGCCTTTTCCGTCAGCAATTTGCGCGCCTCGTTGACGTCGCCCGACATGAACACGCCGAACGCCATGCGCAGTGACTCCATGGTCCGCTTGTGGAAGGCGGATAATTCTTCTGTGCCCTCCGGAGAGAACTGCAGGCGTCGCTTGATCTTCTTGGTGGCGAGCTCGCTCAGATTCTTGTCGATGATGTCGCCGATATGCTCGAGATTGATGGCAAAGGAAATGATTTCCATGGCCCGGCGTCCCTCGTTCTCGTCGAGACTGCCGCGGGTGAGCTTGGTGACGTAGAGCTTGATCGCCTCGTCGAGCCGGTCGACGCTGTTGTCGGTCTTGGAAACTTCGTCGACCAGCGCACGGTCGTTGGTCAACAGGGCGGCCATCACCTTGCGCAGCATGGTTTCCACGAGGTCGCCCATGTGCAGCACTTCGCGCGCCGCATCGGCAAGCGCGAGCGAAGGGGTCGCGAGCGCGCTCTCGTCCAGATAGCGCGGCCGTGCCGGATCGGCTTCCTGTACCCGGTCGGGCAGCATCCATCGCAGCAGCCGCGCAACACCGTCGAGCATCCCGATGAACAGCACGGCGGTCGCCACGTTGAAGGCGATGTGGAATTCCGCGGTCAGCTTCGCGAGGTCGGGCTGCCAGCCCGGCAGCGCCTGCGCGAGTGAGCGCAGGAACGGCAGCACCAGCACCACCCCGACCAGGCGGTTGAGCAGGTTGCCGAGCGGCAGGCGGAAGCTCGCCGGATTGTCGCGCTGTGCGCCTTCGACCAGCGGATTGATGGCGCTGCCGATATTGGCCCCGAGCACGAGGGCAAGTGCAGCCAGGGGCGTGATGAAATGCGCATAGGCCAGCGACATCACCAGGAGTACGCTGGCGACGCTGGAATGCACCGCCCAGGTGACGACGGCGCCGATGATGATGCAGAGCACGGGATCGCCGGTCATCGCGCCGACGAGGACGCGGACGCCCGGCGCGTCCTCCGCAGGCGCCAGCGTGTCGAGCAGGATATGCAGGGCGAGCAGCATCAGCCCGAGCCCGATCGCGACTCGGCCGAGATCCTTGATGCGCGAGCGCGCTCCGCTGCGGAACGCGACGAGGCCGAGCACGAACAAGACCGGGGCGACCGCGGCGATGTTGAACGACAGCACCTGTACGATCAGGGTGGTGCCGACATTGGCGCCAAGCATGATCGCGAGCGCCGTGACGAGGCCGATCAGCCCCTCGGCGGCGAACGAACTCGTGATCAGCGCAGTCGCGGTGCTGCTCTGCAGGAGTGCGGTGACGCCGATCCCGGCCGCAAAGGCTCTGAAACGGTTGCTCAGTGCTTTGGACAGGACCCGCCGCAGGTCGGGCCCAAACGCCCGCAGGATGCCGCTGTGGACCATATGCAGGCCCCACAGCAGCAGCGCCACGCCGCCCATCAGGTCGAGAAGGACCAGGCTTCCCATGCTTTGCGCTTCCCTGATTTGATATGAAGGTTCAGGCTATCGCCAAACGACGGCGGATCAATCGTTTTGTCGGCAAAGCAGTCGGCTCAAAACCGGGCACCAACGCGTGGGCGTCCCGAGCGTTCCACGAGCCCGGGACGACCGCGACGCCTTCAGGCGGCGGCGTTGAACGCCGCAAAGCCGCGCTCGAGATCGGCCTTGAGATCGGCGGTGCTTTCGAGCCCGATATGCAGCCGCAGGGTCGGGCCGCCCGGCGCCCATTTGGTCGCGGTGCGATAGGCGGAGCAATCGAAGGGGATGATGAGGCTTTCGAAGCCGCCCCAGGAATAGCCCATGCCGAACAGCTTGACCGTGTCGAGCAGCGCGTCGACGGCCTGCTGCGGCGCAGGCTTCAGCACGATGCTGAACAGGCCGGAGGCGCCGGTGAAGTCACGCTTCCAGATCGGGTGGCCTGGATCGCTTTCGAGCGCCGGATGCAGCACCCGCTGCACCTCGGGCCGGCCTGCGAGCCAGCGCGCCATATCGAGCCCCGAGCGATAGTGCTGGTGCAGCCGCACCGACAGCGTGCGCAGACCGCGCAGCGCCAGGAATACGTCGTCGGGGCCGGCGCAGACGCCGAGCAGCCTGATATTCTCGGCGATGACAGGCCAGGCCTCGGCATTTGCCGAGATGGTGCCGAACATGATGTCGGAATGGCCGCCGACATATTTGGTCGCCGCCTGCATGCTGATGTCGACGCCCTGATCGAGCGAACGATGAAACAGCGGCGTTGCCCAGGTGTTGTCGTCGATGACAAGCGCACCGCGCGCATGCGCGACCGCGGCGATTGCGGGAATGTCGGTCATCTCGAAGGACTGCGAGCCCGGCGCCTCGACCAGCACGGCTCGCGTGTTTGGTTTGAACAGGGCGTCGATGCCGGCCCCGATCAACGGGTCGAAATAGGTGGTCTCCACACCGTAGCGCTTGAGCAGGCCGTTGCAGAAATTGCGCGTCGGGCGGTAGGCGTTGTCGCAGACCAGGAGGTGATCGCCGGCTTTGAGCACCGCGAGCAGGGTGGTCGAGATCGCCGCCAGCCCGGAGGGCGCAAGCCCGACCCCCGCGCATTGCGGGCCTTCCAGCGCCATCAGGGTTTCCTGCAAGGCCCTGGTCGTGGGCGTGCCGTGGCGGCCGTACTGGAACTCGCCGCGATGCGCGTGCAGGTCCTCCGCCGTCGGATAGAGCACGGTCGAGCCATGCACGACGGGTGGATTGACGAATCCCTTCTGCGCCTTGGTGTCGCGGCCGGACGTGACCAGGCGGGTCTCGGCTTGTTGCGCCTGCGAGGTTGAGCCGTCCGAAGAAACCATGGGTTTGCCGCTTTTCAGGGGATTTTTGCCGGGCGTCGCAAGCGCCGACCGCGAGCTGACTCGCGCCCGGACGCTTACTAACAGGAGCGGGAAGAGTGCCGTCAACCCCTTGACCCGGCCTGCGAGCCGTTCTGTGATGCGCGCCAGCTATTCAGTCGCCGCTCGTTGAGGGGCTTGCCGCGACCTTCGATCCACCGCTTAAGCCGATCCGCAGATTCGACCGCCGCTTGGCCGATATTTGCGTTGGTGGATCACGGGGTTAGCCCAGCAACCGACGCTGCGACGAAGCGACCATGCCCCGGACGACCCTTGAAAGGCCTTGCCATGAAACGCGTATCCCTCGCTCTCGCCCTCGCTCTCGCCGCCGGTCTGTCGACCACCGCAACCGCGCAGACGCTCAAGACGGTCAAGGACCGCGGCTTGCTGTCCTGCGGCGTGAGCCAGGGCCTGCCGGGGTTCTCCTCGCCCGACGACAAGGGCAACTGGACCGGGCTCGACGTCGACGTCTGCCGCGCGCTCGCCGCCGCCATCTTCGACGATGCGACCAAGATCAAGTTCGTGCCGCTGTCGGCGAAGGACCGCTTCACGGCGCTGCAATCCGGCGAGATCGACGTGCTGTCGCGCAACACCACCTGGACGCTGTCGCGCGATACCTCGCTCGGGGCCAACTTCACCGGCGTCACCTATTATGACGGCCAGGGCTTCCTGGTGAAGAAATCGCTGAAGGTGAACTCGGCGCTTGAATTGAACAGCGCCTCGGTCTGCGTGCAGACCGGCACCACCAACGAGCAGAATCTCGCCGACTACTTCAAGGGCAACAACATGAAGTACGAGGTGATCGCCTTCGGCACCGCGGACGAAACCGTCAAGGCCTATGAATCCGGGCGTTGCGACGTCTTCACCTCGGACGTTTCCCAGCTCTATGCCGAGCGGCTGAAGCTCGCCAATCCCGCCGACCATGTCGTGCTGCCCGAGGTGATCTCGAAGGAGCCGCTGGGTCCGATGGTGCGCCACGGCGACGACCAGTGGTTCGACATCGTGAAATGGACCCTGTTCGCAATGCTCGATGCCGAAGAGCTCGGCGTCACCCAGAAGAACGTCGACGAGATGGCGAAATCCGACAAGCCGGAGCTGAAACGCGCCTTCGGCACCGACGGCAATCTCGGCGAGCAGCTCGGCCTCACCAAGGACTGGTTCAGCCGGATCGTGAAGGCGGTCGGCAATTACGGCGAGTCCTTCGACCGCAATGTCGGCGCCGGCTCCAAGCTCGGCATCGCGCGCGGCCTCAACCAGCTCTGGAACAAGGGCGGAATCCAGTACGCGCCGCCGATCCGCTGATCCCTCGCCAAGCGGTTTTGCGCATGAGCATCGAGGCCGGTGCCGCCGATTTGAGGTTCCCGCACAGCGGGCGGCGAACTGTTTTCAAATCGACAGGCGGCACCGGAATCGTGGTCTTGCCAGTGCCCGATACTTTCCGAAATTCGTGAAGGGGCGGACGCTGCGATGGGAGACGAACTTGGAAAAGCGGGCAGTCGGCCACCCCCGACGCAGTTCGCCTTCAGACTGAAGCGCGCGCTGGGCGGCCGCGCCGGATGGGGCGGCTTCGCGGTCCAGGTCGTGTTCGTCGCGTTGCTGGCGTGGATCGGCTACGAGATCGTGGCCAATGCCCGCGCCAACCTCGAGACGCAGCACATCACGGCGGGCTTCGGATTCCTGCGCAACACCGCCGGTTTCGACGTCAGCCAGACGCTGATTCCCTATTCCGGCTCGGATAGCTATACCCGCGTCTTCCTGGTCGGGCTGCTCAACACGCTGCTGGTGTCGGTGATCGGCGTCTTTTTCGCGACCTTAATCGGCTTTCTGGTCGCGCTCGGGCGGCTGTCGCCGAACTGGCTGCTGTCGCGGATATCGGGCGGTTATGTGGAGTTGATCCGCAACCTGCCGCTCCTGTTCCAGATCCTGTTCTGGTACCTGGCGGTGCTCGCGGCGCTGCCGGGCCCACGGCAGAGCATCGCGCTGTTCTCCAGCTTCTTCCTTAACAACCGTGGCCTGATCGTGCCGAAGGCGATCGGCGATCCCGGCTTCGAGCCGTTCGTCGCGGCGCTTGCCGTTGCCATCATCGCTTCGCTGATCCTGTGGCGTTATTCGCGCCGCCAGCTTTTTCAGCATGGGAAGGTGATCGCGGTCTGGCCCTACGCGCTCGGCCTTCTCGTCGGCCTGCCGCTTCTGACCATGCTGGTGTTCGGGAAGCCGCTCCGGCTGGAATTCCCGGAACTGAAGGGATTCAATTTTTCGGGCGGCGCCCGCATCATCCCTGAATTCGTCGCGCTGACCCTGGCGCTGTCGACCTACACGGCAGCCTTCATCGCCGAAATCGTGCGCGCCGGCATCCTGTCCGTGCACAAGGGGCAGATGGAGGCAGGCTCCTCGCTCGGGCTGCATCGCGGCGCGGTGCTGCGACTGATCGTGATTCCGCAGGCGATGCGGGTGATCCTGCCGCCGCTCACCAACCAGTATCTCAACCTGACCAAGAACTCCTCGCTCGCGGTCGCGATCGGCTATCCGGACCTGGTTTCGGTATTTGCCGGAACGACATTGAGCCAGACCGGGCAGGCGATCGAGATCATCGGCATCACCATGGGCGTCTATCTCCTGATCTCGCTCATAACCAGCGCCATCATGAGCTTTTACGGATGGCGCATCGGCCGGAGCATGGGCGGATGAGCGACACCACGACATCCGCCTTCGTCCGCGCCGAGCTCGTGCCGGAGCGCCCCGCGCCGGTGAAGACCACCGGGCTGGTCGGCTTCCTGCGCACGCGGCTCTTCAACACGCCGACCAATATCCTCATCACCATCGTCAGCATCCTGCTGCTCTGGTTCGTGCTCGTTCCCGCCATCAAGTTCCTGCTGATCGATGCGGTCTGGCGCGGCGGCGACCGCAATGCGTGCCTGGCCGACAATGCCGGCCGCGCCGTCGGCGCCTGCTGGCCGTTCATTGCCGCGAAATTCACCCAGTTTATCTACGGCTTCTATCCGGAGCCCGAGCGCTGGCGCGTCAATCTGACCTTCCTGCTCGGCGCGGTGCTGCTGCTGCCGCTTCTGGTGCCGCGCCTGCCGGCCAAGGGGCCGAACGCTCTCCTGTTCTTCTTCGCATTTCCGATCGTGGCATTCTTCCTGCTGCGCGGCGGCGGCCTGGGCGGCTTCGGCGTGAGCTGGACAGCCGCCTTTCTCGGGGTATTCGATGCCAGCATCGCCAGTGCCGGTCAGGCGCTCGCGAGCGCAAGCCAGGCTTCGCTGCTCGGTCCCGTGCTCTGGGCACTGGGCAAGCTCTTGCTCCTTATCGGTGGTGCCATCGGTTATCTCGTCCTGCCGCTGACCTGGCTGGGCGACCAGATCCAGGCGTCGGGCCAGCCGTTTTGGATCGATTTCGCGATCACCGCGGCGGTCGTGTCGTTGCTGCTGTTTTACTTTGGCGGTGGCTTCCGCGCCGGCTGGCGGGCGCTGCTCACGAGCCTCGCGATCTTTGCCGGCATGGCCGTGATCATTGCCGTGATGGGGCTCGACCGCGGCGGTCTGCCTGTTGTCGATAGCAGGCTCTGGGGCGGCCTGCTGGTGACGCTCGTCGTCTCCGTCACCGGCATCGTCACCTCGATGCCGATCGGCATCGCGCTGGCGCTCGGGCGGCGTTCGACGATCCCCTTGATTCGTGTGTTCTCGATCGCCTTCATCGAATTCTGGCGCGGCGTCCCGCTGATCACGGTGCTGTTCTTCGCAACCTACATGCTGCCCTTGTTCCTGCCGGGTAATTTCACGGTAGACGGGCTGGTGCGGGCGCTGATCGGCATCGCGCTGTTTGCCGGCGCCTATCAGGCGGAGGTGATCCGCGGCGGCTTGCAGGCAATCCCGCGCGGGCAGGGCGAGGCCGCTGCCGCGCTGGGCCTATCCTGGTGGAAGACGACGGCGCTGATCGTGATGCCGCAGGCGCTGCGCCACGTCATCCCCGGCCTCGTCAACAGTTTCATTGCGCTGTTCAAGGATACTTCGCTGGTTTCCATCGTTGCGCTGTTCGACCTGCTCGGCCAGTTGCGCGCCTCCTTCTCCGATCCGGCCTGGGCGACGCCGACCACGCTGTTCACCGGCTTCGCCTTCACCGGCCTGATCTACTTCGTCTTCTGTTTTGGCATGTCGCGCTATTCGCTGTTCGTCGAGAACAGGCTGAACGCGCATCGGCGCAACTGAGAGAGCCATGAGCGAGAACCCGATCGTCAGCATATCCGGCCTCAACAAATGGTACGGCGACTTCCACGTGCTGCGCGACATCAACCTGGAGGTCGCCCGCGGCGAGCGCATCGTGATCTGCGGCCCCTCGGGCTCCGGCAAGTCGACGCTGATCCGCTGCATCAACGCGCTGGAGGAATTCCAGGAGGGACAGATCGTCGTCGACGGCATCGAGCTTGGTCCCAATCTGAAGCGGGTCGACGAGGTCCGCCGCGACGTCGGCATGGTGTTCCAGAGCTTCAATCTGTTCCCGCATTTGACCGTGCTCGACAACTGCACGCTGGCGCCGATCTGGGTCCGCAACGTGCCGAAGAAGGACGCCGAGGCGACCGCGATGAAATTCCTGGAGCGCGTGAAGATCCCGCATCAGGCCGGCAAGTATCCGGGCCAGATGTCGGGCGGCCAGCAGCAGCGCGTCGCGATCGCCCGCGCGCTCACCATGAACCCCAAGGTGATGCTGTTCGACGAGCCGACCTCGGCGCTCGATCCGGAAATGGTCAAGGAGGTGCTCGACACCATGGTCGACCTTGCCAGGGAGGGCATGACCATGCTCGTCGTCACCCACGAAATGGGCTTTGCCCGCGAGGTCGCCAACCGCGTCGTGTTCATGGATGCCGGCCAGATCATCGAACAGAACACGCCGGCGGAGTTCTTCGCCCATCCGCAGCACGCGCGGACCAAGCTGTTTTTGAGTCAGATCTTGCGTTAGCGGCGAATGGTGAGTGGCGAATAGCGAATAGGCGATCGCATTCCACTCGCTCCTCGTCAGCTACTCGCTCATTCGAACGGCACGTCGATCTTGCTGCGCCGTTCGAGCCAGGCGGGCACCGGCAGGTTCTTCGAGCGCATGAACTCCGGATTGAACAGCTTTGACTGATAGCGGTTGCCGGAGTCGGCCAGAATGGTCACGATGGTGTGGCCCGGGCCCATCTGCCTGGCGAGCCGGATCGCGCCGGCGACGTTGATGCCGGTCGAGCCGCCGAGGCAGAGGCCCTCGTGCTCCAGAAGCTCATAGATCACGGGCACCGCTTCCTCGTCCGGGATGAGCCAGGCGTCGTCGACCTTGGCCTCCTTGATCACGGGCGTGACCCGGCCGAGCCCGATGCCCTCGGTGATCGACCCGCCCGGCGTGGCCTTGGCCTCGCCACGCGTGAACAGCTCGTACATCGCGGCACCTCGCGGATCGGCGCAGCCGATCACGATGCCCTTGTTCTTCTCCTTCAGGAGCGAGCTCGTGCCCGCGAGCGTGCCGCCGGTGCCGACCGAGCAGACGAAGCCGTCGACCTTGCCGCCGGTCTGCTCCCAGATCTCCGGGCCGGTCGATTCATAATGGGCCTTGGCATTGTCCAGGTTGTTCCACTGGTCGGCGAACAGCACGCCGTTGGGCTCGCTCTTGCGAAGCTTGTCGGCGAGCCTTTTTCCCACGTGCTGGTAGTTGTTGGGATTGGCAAACGGCAGCGCCGGGACCTCGACGAGCTCCGCGCCGCACAGCCGCAGCATGTCCTTCTTTTCCTGGCTCTGGGTCTCCGGAATGACGATGAGTGTCCGGTAGCCGCGCGCGCTCGCAACCACGGCAAGCCCGATGCCGGTATTGCCGGCGGTCGCCTCGACCACGAGCCCGCCCGGCTTGAGGTCGCCGCGCTTCTCCGCTTCCAGGATCATCCATTTGCCGGCGCGGTCCTTGACGGACTGGCCGGGGTTCATGAATTCGGCCTTGCCAAGAATGGTGCAGCCGGTCTCCTCCGACGCCTTCTTCAGCTTGATGAGCGGGGTGTTGCCGATGGCTTCAACGACGTCTTTTCTGATGGTCATGCGAGCGGTGGCCGTCCGTTGACTGAAATTCACGTCGAGCCTAGCGCATGATGCCGCCAAGCGTAAGCGGCTTGCGGTGAGACCGCCCGGCTCCTCAAGGCGTTAGCGCATGCGCAACAAGGCCGGCCGGATTGGCGGCTTCAGCGCGCCTTGGCGAACACCACCTGCCGGACGTCGATATTGCCGGACAGGAATCCGGCCTCGCAATAGGCGAGGTAATATTCCCAGAGCCGCCGGAACCGGTCGTCGAAGCCGAGCGGCATCAGGTTCGGCCAGGCGGCGCGGAAATTATTGCGCCAAGTCGCGAGCGTCTTGGCATAGTCTTGCCCGAAAATGCGCTCGCGGATGACAGGAACACCGAAGCGGTCGCCGAGCGCCTTCAGCACCTGCGGCGAGGGCAGCATGCCGCCGGGAAACACATAGCGCTGGATGAAGTCGACCTCGCGCCGATAGTGCTGGAACATGCTGTCCTGGATGGTGATGGCCTGAATGCCGGCCAGCCCGCCGGGCAGCAGGCGGTCGCGCAATTGCGAGAAATAGCGCGGCCAGAACTGCTCGCCCACGGCCTCGATCATCTCGATCGAGGCGATGCGGTCATACTGGTCGCGCTCGTCACGATAGTCCTGCAGCCGAATCTCCACCTTCTCGGCAAGGCCCGCGTCGTGGATGCGCTTCTGGGCGAAATCGCGCTGCTCCTTGCTGATGGTCAGCCCGACCACCCTGGCGCCGAAGGCCTTGGCGACATATTCGGCGAACCCGCCCCAGCCGCAGCCGATCTCAAGAAGCTTCTGTCCGGGCTGCAGGTCGATGGCTTCGGCGAGCCGGCGATACTTGTTGGTTTGCGCCGCCGTCAGGTCGGCCGTGTCGTCCTCGAACAGCGCCGAGGAATAGGTCATGCTCGGATCGAGCCATGCCGAATAGAAGGCGTTGCCGATGTCGTAATGGGCATAGATGTTGCGGCGCGCCTGGCGCTTGGTGTTGCGGTTGAACCAGTGCCGGACCACCTGAACGAACCGCATCAGCGGCTTGTCGCGCAGCATGGTGCGGATCAGGTCGTGGTTGACGCAGAACAAATAGAGGAACTGCGTCAGGTCGGGCGTGTCCCACTCGCCCCGCATGTAAGCCTCGGCGATGCCGATGTCGCCGCCCCGGATGAGACGCGATGCGAAACTGTACGCGTGAACCCGCATCACCGCGGCCGGCCCCGGTTCGAGCCCGCCGAGCCTGATCACGCGCCCGTCGGGCAGCGTTACGTCGAGCGTTCCGCGTCTGAGCCTGGAAGCGAATCCAAGCGCCAGCCGCACCATGCGGGGCAAATCCGCGAGCACCGCATCGATGTTGTCAGGGGTTACCGAAATCGCGCCCGCCATCGGCCGATCCCTCAATCACTGCAGCATGGAATCTCCGGAACTATAAACGCGCCGGTCGCCGCCCGCCAAGCACCTCCCAGCGTTCGCAGATGCGGCATCGCAAGCGCCTCGGCGGCAGCGATTACCGCCGATCGGCGGCGCGCATGGCGGACTTTGCTGTCGCGGAAGACAACGTCGCGGGGCCGGATGCAGCGCGGCTTTCATTTGCCGGTTGAATTGCGTCCTTTCGGCGCTATAGCGGGGGATGACCGAGCCATCCGAAGCCACGGCCGCGATCGCGGAATGTTCACATTGCCGCAAGCCCGCGCCGCTTTGCATCTGCGACAGCGTCCAGCCGATCGAGAGCCGGATCGCGCTCTTGATCCTGCAGCATCCGCAGGAGCAGGACAGGGCGCTCGGCACAGCCGGCCTTGCCGCGCGCCACTTCAAGGACGCGGTAGTCAGGATCGGGCTGTCCTGGCCGAGCCTGTCGAAGGCGCTGGGCCGCCCGGTGGCCGACCCCGCGCGCTGGGCAGTGCTCTATCTGGGCTCGGCGCGGGCCGCCGATCTCGAGACCGACGCCGAGATCGTGGCACTGAACCGCAAGGGCGAGCTTGCGGACAATCAGCGGGCGATTCTTCATTCGATCGAAGGCGTGGTGCTGCTCGACGGCACCTGGAGCCAGGCCAAGGCGCTGTGGTGGCGCAATCCCTGGATGCTGAAATGCCGGCGCGTGATTCTCGGGCCGCGCAGCCCGTCTCGTTACGGCAAGCTGCGCCGGGAGCCGCGGCGTGACGGGCTGTCGACCATCGAAGCCGCCGGGATGCTGATCGCGGCGCTGGAGAAGCGGCCCGATATCGCAGCCACCTTGAATGCCAGTTTTGAGCGCATGCTGGCGCGCTACCGCGAGGTCCAGGCGGCGATGCCCGAGCTGGCGCCGAGGCCCAAGGGGCGGCGGGATTTCCGGCGCCGACAGCCATGATCGCGGCCTTGGTTGCCTATCCGGGGAGGGCGTATATGAGCGCGCCCGGTGGGGCCACCGCTGCAATGACGGATCGATCCCACGAGATCCGGCAGGACCTCCGTAACCTCGTCCGCATCATTTCAGCCTGTACATTGGGGCTATGGGAATTCGCGGCAGTTCGCTGATCGGGGCCTTTCTGCTTTCGTGATCGAACATCGAGGGTCCTGCCTCCAACGCATACGCGGCCGCGCAAGATTCTTTCCGAAAAAATCTCCCTCGTCACCACGCGAAAAGCCCGGTGGCCCCTACCAGACCACCGGGCGACGCGCCAATAATTGATTGGTCTGAAATACCAACAGGTTGACGGGACTGACCTGACCAGTCTGTTCGATCACTGACACAGAGGCGCTGTTCCCTTCGCAGTGTGGGGATTTGGACACACTGCGCCGGACGCCACCCATTTGCGAAATTTAGCCCGTCTTCTTTTTGACCGGCTTCGCGTTGATTGGCTTCTCGCGCTTACCGGCGAGGCTCGGTTCCGCAGCCTTCTTCACCGAACGCGCGTAGCTGTCAGCAGCGTTTTCCGCCGCGGGCATTGCCTTGGGATGGATCGGCGCGACCACGGCGTTCGGCGCGGTGGTGAGAAAGCCGTAGACCAGATGCGGCCTCGGAATGGGCTTCGACTTGGTGCCGCAATCGCCGTTGAAGGTGGTCCAGATGCCGGCCCAGGTGAAGAGCGGGCGGCTGTCGTCGAGCGCGAACCAAACGACATTGGCCGGGAACAGGCCGCGGTTCTGCGGGGCTAACCAGCCGCGCCAGTGCGGTGACGACGTGTTGCGGATATTGGTCACGGGCGGGCCGCCCGTGCGCGGCGGCGGCAGGCCCCAGCGCATCAAAACCATCTCCTGCGCGTCGTCGCTCTCAGCATTGCGGATGACGGGGGCTGGGAAGTCCGGGAAGACGCCGGGCATCGACTCAAGGTTGCCGACGTAGCGGTTCAGGCGCCGGAACAGCGCAGCAATGGGCGCCTGGTTGGTGGTGATCGAATAGCGATTGCAGATGCCAGACAGTTCCTATCGGCGGCCGGTGTGATAAAAGTAAAGATAGGGTCGTTTGGAGCAGATTGGATGCGCTCTGCCTTTGCCCTAGGCCTTTTGATCAGCCTTTGTGCGCCTGTCAGTGCCGCAACGGTGTATCACCCCCGCACACGTCATCACGTCATCGTTCGCCCCAGCCAAAGTGTGGTCGTCCCCCCGGGGTACAAGCTTCCCAGCAATCCGCGCATACCTCCGGAGGAGAATAGAAATCTTGATCCATCCACCTGGGGAGGCACTTGTAGCGGTTGCGCCGGAAAGAAGCGCGGCGATGGTGGCTTGTTTGGTGGTGATGATCGAATAGGGGTCTCTGCCCTGATCGGGTGTAGGATCTCGGTCCGGCTTCTAGGCGGCGATGTCCACGATCGCCGATCTATCCGCGCGGGTGTCCTACGTGTTTGAACAGCGTAAAGCCGGCCGACCGGCGCGATGCTCCCAACCCACGGGGATTGAAAGGTAGCGCGGTCCGCGAGGGAACTGACATCCGGCCAACCTGTTTATTTAGACGGGGGGCGATGGAGGTCGTCGCCATGAAAGACCTGTTTGTCGCTGGGATCGCGGCTATTGCTGCTATCGCCGGCGTGGTGATCTATCTCGTCAAAGACACTGACTATTATTGTCCGCAACCGTCCGCTGCCTCGGTCGCCACCCTCTTTGCTCCGTGCCAAGCGTTTGATGCCGCGATGGGCCGTTCCATCACGAAGCAGGAAGCGGTGCAGATGGGTCTACTGAGGCCGGACGAGCAGCCCGCACCTAGTCCGGCCAAACAGCCGGCGCGTACCCCGGCTCAATTGGTGGCAGAAGAACACCAGCTGATTGCGCAGGAGCACGCAACGGTTGGCGTAGCGACTTCCAGGCGTGAGCATTAGGGCAGTCCGCGGGTGCCAGCGGACAGGTAAGGGCGGGTACCCCGTGATCCCGCCGGCGTCGGCTAAGGACAACGTGGTGCCGATGAGGGGCGTGACCGCCTGAGTCGAGGCGAAAGGCGGTCGGGCAATCGCAGGGGCGGCGACGATCTTCCAGTGAGCTTATGCTGCTCCAAGTTCACCCGAGGCTGCCATCGCTGACAAATTCAGTGTAGGATGTAGTGTGACTAGGAGGCACGGCGATGCTCGGGGAAAACTACGTCGCCAAGCAGCAGCGGATTGGTCAGCGCCTGACGCGCGCGATGGCCAAGGCCCACATTGATCGCAGGGAGCTCGCCGAACTGACGGGCTACAGTGAGGCGCAGATCGTGAGCTGGGAGCGCGGGCGAGCACAGCTCTACCCGATCGAGCTGATAAAGCTGTGCCATGCGCTCGACGTGATGCCGGAATGGCTGCTGTGCTGGGAGCGTCGCGTCCACTGATCGCCGAAACCTGCAGAGACCACCTACCAAGGCGGCCGGGCGACGCGCGAGTATCCATCAGTTATTGAAACGCCGTTCGGTCACTAACGCAGCCGCGCAGTTTAACTCGCACTATGGGAATTGGACGCGGCGCTAGTGAATCGCGCTGACCGCGCAACTCGCCCTTGCCAACGTAAGCATCTGGATCGCAGAGTCGCCTTCGGGTGGCCTTAGCGATTCCCGATTTCCCCTTTGCGGCAGTCCACGCCTCGACGATAGCATGCCGGAAGCTGCCAGGCGGAACAGTGCCGACATCCGCTGGGGCAAGGTCGCTTAAGGGAGGGCCGCACTTGCCAGAGAAAAACTCGACGGCTTCAGAGGTTGTCCTTATCCCGGCCGCCTGAGCGCGTGGCGCATGCGTTCGTACGCAAGCTCTAAGGTCAGAGATAACCTGCCGCAGTTTTTCATTTTGCTCTGGTTGGGCCAAGACCGGCCACGATGCGGTCAGAAACAACAAGGCGAGCGCAGTTCTCAAACGGATGGCTTCCAAGAAAATCAGAAACATCGTCGCATCTGACGAGGGCACTGGGGCTCAAATACGGAGAGAGTGCCGTCGATCGAACGGACACGGAATGTGACGGACACGGAACAAGAACATCTGGCACATGTGCCAGGAGCACTCTCGCTACCGTAACCGTTACGCTTGCGACAACCGACGGAAATGTCTATGGCATTCGGCGTGGGGCCACGTGGCGGAGTGGTTACGCAGCGGTCTGCAAAACCGTTTACACCAGTTCAATTCTGGTCGTGGCCTCCACAACAAGATCAGGGACTTGCGGCCCGGTCTTGCGGCATTGCCTCAGCAGGCGCCGTTCCAGCCGTCAGGGAATGGGACCAGCGGCCAGCACAGCTGGTTGTCGTTTGCCGCCTTGCGGGGCTGAACCGCGAAAAACACGGGCTTTTGGGCCAAAAAGGCCATGGAATCCTCCTCGGGAACCGGCGTTACCACTGCGCGTACCGCGTCCAGCAGCAGCTCGTATTCAAATTCACGCATCGCGCACTCCCCAAACTCAGGGGCGCACGGTCGCAAAACTCCTTCTTTTCCTCATTGAATCGATCGTTCGAATTTTATCGATCCGACGATCGTAGCCTGAATGGTTACTGCTCTGTTTCGATGTCCCGGCCACAGTCTCGCAGGCCGTGGGAAACGCACGTGTGAGAGAAATCACATTTCCAGAAAATTGCTTCGCGTATGGCGATGCAGGCGCACAGGCGCCGCAACGGAAACATTGCCATGGACACGCAATCTGCACAATGCACGAAACCGCTATGGTGCGTGGTTGTCGCTCTAGGACTAGCTGTCACGCTGACGTCATCAAGCTCGGCCTTCGCGCAGGGCACGCCCGAACAGCGCAAGGCGTGCACGCCTGATGTCTATCGCCTCTGCGCCGGCGAGATTCCGAATGTCCGCGCGATCACGGCCTGCCTGCGCCGGAACAGGGCCAGTTTGAGCGAAGCCTGCCGGACAGTGTTCGACGCGTCGGGCAATTGAGGCGCGCGATATGCGCGGCGGCATATTTTCCACAGGCTGTGGATTTGTGCGCAGCAAGCGCCCGCGCGTCATTGCAAAATCAGGATGCCGCGCGTGTGGGAACATTGCGGATAACCTGTTGAGGTTCCGCACCTCGCGCGGTTGCCGGACACTGGGAATACGGCCGTGCCTCGTGTAATCATCACTCATCATGTCTGCCCCAGAAATGCGCTATCGGTCCGATATCGACGGGTTGCGAGCGCTCTCGATCCTGCTCGTGGTGGCCTACCACGCACAGCCCGGCCTGGCGCCGGGCGGGTTCGTCGGCGTCGACGTCTTCTTCGTCATTTCCGGATTCCTGATCACGCGGATCATTTCCGCCGAGATGGCCGACGGGAGCTTTTCGCTGGCCGCCTTCTATGCGCGCCGCGTTCGCCGACTTTTTCCGGCGTTGCTGGTCGTGCTGGCCGCGACCTACATCATTGGCTGGTTCGTGCTGTTTCCAGACCAGTTCGAACTGCTCGCCAAGAACATCGTCGCGGGCGTTGCTTTCGCCGCCAATCTTTTTCAGATCGGTCAGGCGAGCTATTTCGAGCCGCATGCGGCGGAGAACCCGCTGCTCCATCTGTGGTCACTAGGCATCGAGGAGCAGTTCTATATCTTCTGGCCACCGGTGCTGTGGATGATCTCCCGGTCGGCACGGCGGCGAAGCTGGATTTTGTTTCTTGCCTTGCTCTCGTTTTGCGCCGGACTGGTCGTCTTCGCCGTCGACAAGGATTGGTCGTTCTACTCTCCGCTCACGCGGGCATGGGAACTCCTGGCCGGCTGTCTTCTCGCTGGTCGGGACCTGTCGCCACGTCCCGGCCGCCTTCCTGAAAACCTGCTGAGCGGCGCGGGCCTGGCTGCCATCCTCGCGTCCGCGTTTTTTCTGCTCGACAACAACAGCTCGTTTCCCGGCTTCTACGGCCTCCTGCCGGTGGTCGGAGCAGGCCTGATCCTGGCGTCGCCGAACGCGATCTTGAACAGGGGCATGTTGTCGAGCCGGCCGATGGTGTGGCTCGGGTTGATCAGCTATCCGCTTTATCTCTGGCACTGGCCGCTACTGTCGTATCTCTCGATCATGCGAAACGGCGTCCCCAACGTCCTCGACGCCTGGGCGGGGGTGGCCGTTGCGGTGATCCTGTCGGCGCTGACGTTCTATTGGATCGAGAGGCCGCTCCGCCGGGCCAAGCATATCGTCCCCAGGCTCGTCATGGGGCAGGCGATACTGGGCGCGGTCGGCGTCGTCTCGGTGCTGGGTGCGGGATTCGCTTTTCGGTTCCCGGCGGAAGTGCAGGAGATCGCGCGCGTCCGTCCGCGCGACAATCCGGGATTTGCCGACCATTGCTTCCTGGAGGATCCGGGCAGCGGATTCGATGCAAGCTGCATCGAAGAGGGGACCAAGCCGCTCCTGTTCCTGTGGGGCGATTCGACCGCTGCAGCGATCTATCCGCCGCTTAAGGAGATCGAAAGCAGCGCGGGCGCGTTTCGCCTGGCACGATTTACGTCGCCGGGCTGTGCGCCGATCATGGCTTCACCGCGGCCGGCGTGCAGCCAGGCCAATGACACCGCGCTCGGCTTCGTGGCGGCCTCGCACCCGGACGTCGTCCTGCTTCATGCTATGTGGGACAAGAACGTGGACCTGGAAAAGCTGCGACAGACGATCGCGGCGATCCGGGCCAATCGGGTTTCGCGCATCGTGCTGCTTGGACCGGTGCCGGTCTGGAAGCGAACCTTGCCGCATGAGTTGATCAACCACTACCGCTTTTTCCACCTGCTGCCCGATCGCCTCGCGACCGGTTTTTCAGGCGCCGAGGCCGATGCCATGATGCGATCCTTCGCCAGCACCGAGGGGATTGAGTACATCTCCGCGAGACAGGCCTTGTGCGACGAGCGCGGCTGCCTCACCCGGTCCGGGCCGGCGGCCTCCGACCTCGTTACCACCGACATCGTCCACCTCTCGCGCAGTGGCGCCACGTTCCTCGTCAATGCGATTCGCGATCAGCTGCTCCCGGCCGGCACGGCGCCGGGTCATGTTCCGCCCATGCGCTGACCGGGCATTTTTGTCGCCGTTTTCGGATGCCGGCACCGCGATTTGGTCCTTTGCAAGCTGAAAAGGCTTTGTTATACGCTGCCCGCTCGCGAACACTTGTTTCGCCTGTTCCTCGGTAGCTCAGCGGTAGAGCATTCGACTGTTAATCGAATGGTCGCTGGTTCGAATCCAGCCCGGGGAGCCAAATTTCGCCTTGCGATCCAGACATTTCCGGAAGGGGCGTCGCGACCGCGCAAGCACCATGTTGCGTTTTGGCGGGCCTTGTTCCAAAGATGGCGCCGCTTCGTTCCGCGGGCCACGTCCGCTTCGTTCCAGGATTCGCCAATGACCGGCTTTTCCACCGCGCGCCAGAAGATGGTCGACGGACAGGTGCGCACCAGCGACGTCACCGATGCAGGGATCATCGAGGCCATGCTCGAGGTCCCGCGCGAGGCGTTTGTCCCGGCGGACCGGCAGGCCCTGGCCTATCTGGACCTCGATCTCGACGTCAGTGAAGGCGGCACCAAGCGGTTTCTGATCAAGCCAGCCGTCACCGCCAAGATGCTGCAGGCTGCGGAGATCGCCGAGACCGACAATGTGCTCGTCGTCGGCTGCGCCACGGGCTACACGGCCGCGCTTGCCGCCCGCCTGGCGGCGCGCGTGACCGCCACCGAGGGCGATTCGGCGCTGGTTGCGCGGGGCAGGGAGGCCGTGGCGCGGCTCGGGATCGGCCACATTACCTTCAAGGTGGCGCCTGCGCCGGCCGGAGACCCCGCCGATGCGCCCTATGACGTTATCGTGCTCAACGGCGCCACCGAGGTGGTTCCCCACGCGCTTTTCCAGCAGCTCAAGGAGGGCGGACGGCTGGTCGGGGTATTTGCCGAGCAGCGTCCCCCACGGGCTATGCTAGTCACCCGCTCGCATGACGAGTTCGGGGACCGGACGCTTTTTGATGCCGCCGCCCCCATTTTGCCGGGGCTTGAACGGCTTCCCGCCTTCGTCTTTTAACCCTTCGTTCCGGGAAGGCTGTTAAAATCCCGTTCTGAATCAGAAGTGTGGCCCGGAAGCTGCACTGCGGAGAGTTTCCACTCACCAACCCCACAGGGTAGTTCCGTTGCCCTTGCGCGCGTCCTATGTTGGCCCGGGGTACTGACTCAGGCCGAAACGGTGACCCGGTTCAGGCGCTCGGGCCGGTAAGCGCGAAAGAACGGATGATACTTGGGATGCATGGGGTGAAGTTCTTCACCGGGGCTGCGGCTACGGTCCTTTTGATGGCGGCTATGGGCCCGTTACCTGCCCTGGCGGAGACCATCGAGGGCGCGCTGGTAAAGGCCTATCAAAACAATCCGCAGCTCAATGCGCAGCGCGCATCGGTGCGCGCGATTGACGAAAACGTGCCGCAGGCGCTCTCCGGCTATCGTCCGAAGGTCTCGGTCACTGCGTCGGGCGGCTACCAGTACACCGACGTCAACACCACGTCGGGCGGCTCGCCGACCGCGATCGTGCGCACGGAAATCCACGGCGCGAATGCGCCGCGCAGCGCGGGGCTCACGATTTCGCAAACGCTGTACAACGGCAATCAGAACGCCAACAAGACGCGCGCGGCGGAGAGCCAGGTTTCGGGCGCACGCGAAGGCTTGCGCGTGCTCGACCAGTCGGTGCTGTTGTCGGCCGCGACGATCTACATGGACTATTTGCGCGACGCCGCCATCGTCGAGGTCCAGAAGAGCAACACCCGCGTGCTTGAGCAGACGCTGAAACAGACGCGCGACCGCTTCAACGTGGGCGAGGTGACGCGCACCGACGTGGCGCAGTCCGAAGCTCAGCTCGCCGCCGGCAAGACGCAGGAGCTTCAGGCGGAGTCCAATCTGACGACGACGCGGGCGAACTATCGCCGCATCATCGGCGACGAGCCGGTAAGCCTCGCGCCGGGCTCGCCGGTCGACCGCTATCTGCCGCCCTCGCTTGCAGGCTCGGTCGAGCTCAGCCTTATCGAGAATCCGAACGTCACGGCGGCGATGTATGGCATCGACGTCAATTTCCTGCAGGTCAAGATCAACGAAGGCGCGTTGCTGCCGACGGTGACGCTGCAGGCCTCGGTGCAGCAATCCTACGAGCAGACGATGACCATCTTCCGCTCGTTCGGCGCTTCCGCGGTCGCGCAGATCACCGCGCCGATCTATCAGGGCGGCGCGGAATATTCGCTGATCCGCCAGTCCAAGGAAACGCTGGCGCAGCAGCGCTTGAATCTCGAACAGGTCCGCGATCAGACCCGTGCCAACGTCGTGCAGGCATGGGGCCAGCTCGTCGCGGGCAAGGCGCAGGTGCAGTCGGCGCAGTCGCAAGTCACGGCATCCGAGATCGCGCTCAACGGCGTGCGCGAGGAAGCGAAGGCCGGTCAGCGCACCACGCTCGACGTGCTCAACGCGCAGCAGGCACTGGTCAACGCGCGCGTCGCCCTCGTGACCGCGCAGCACGATCGCGTCGTTGCGTCCTACTCGGTGCTGAACTCGATCGGCCGGTTGTCGGCGCAGGTCTTGAAGCTGCGGACCCAGACTTACGATCCGAGCGTGCATTATCATCAAGTGCGCGACAGCTGGGCTGGCGTGCGTACGCCGGACGGACGCTGATCGCCGCGTCGATTGCGGGCTCGCGGTCAAACGCCGCAAGCCCGCATACCTTGCAATCATTTGCTGGCATGACGTAGCCTTTTGCGGGGCATTGAAGCGATTCGCGCTGCGTTGGGCGTCATTTGGCTGCGCGCTTGGCGGCCCCACGGCGGGGGGAAGGCGGGGCGATGAGTCGCTCGGCGCTTGATCTGGGGACAAGTCGGGCTTGCGCGATGAAAGCGCCGACCTGCGCATCCGGAACCGGCCAATCCCGTCGTGCTTGGTGTAAATTGGCGCGTTGATGATGTGGAGTCGGCGATGACGCAGCCTGCAAAGGTCCAGGAACCCTCGATGGAGGAGATTCTGGCGTCGATCCGGCGCATCATCGCCGACGACGAAGCCAAGCCGGCTGCATCCGACAAGGCACCGAGCGCGGCGCCGGCAGCGCCTGCCAAGGCGGAGAAGCCCGCGCCGCCAAGACCATCGGTGATGGCCGACATTCCACCCGCGCCGATGCCGCCGGCCGCTGCTGCGCCGAAACCTGCGGCCACGCCGGCACCGACGCCGACACCTCCGGCGCCAGCTCCGCCGGCGGCGCCTTCTGCCAGCAACCAGGCCAACAGCCAGGACGATATCGACGCCCTGTTGTCGGGGCTCGATGAGGCGACGTCAGCGGACGAGGTTCGGCCGCCGCAGGCAGATGGCGAGGTTTTCGAGCTGACCGACGAGATGGCGATGCCGGCGCCGCCGCCACCACCGCGCCAGTCGCCGCCGCAGCAGCCCTCTTTCCAACGGGTGGAACCGCAGGACGATCTCGAATTTGCCGAATCGGCGGCCGCGCGAAGCATCAGTCGCCAGCCGGTGTTCGAGCCGCCGCCCGCGGCGGCGCCACCGCCGTCCCAGGCGATTCTCTCGCAATCGACGGTGTCAGCCGTCGAATCGGCCTTCAATACGCTGGCGCACACCGTTCTGAGCAACAACGCGCGGACGCTCGAGGATCTCGTCAAGGAGATGCTGCGGCCGATGCTCAAGGCCTGGCTCGATGACAACCTGCCCGGACTCGTCGAGCGGATCGTGAAGGCCGAAATCGAGCGGGTATCGCGCGGCCGCTAGTGGAGTGGGATGTGACATTCGCTCCCCTCCAGCCGCGAGTTCGTGAAGCGAATGTCAAATCCAGAACTCCACTAGAATCTCAGATTCGCTAGTGGTCCTTGATTCTAACATTCGCAAAAGTGCCTCCCAGAATGGGTAGCGAATGTTGGAATCGGACCACTCGATGTGAAAAGCCGGCCTTTCTGGCCCTGATTCAGCCACCCCGACAGGTTTTATTGTGCCTTTGGCCTGACTTCCCGTGTTGACTTGGCGGGCTTGGGCGGCTTTCTACCCCTCTTTCTGCCCCCGATTGCGACGCCATGATCGAGAAAAACTACCAGCCTGCGGATATCGAAGGCCGCATGTCCCGCCTCTGGGAGGAGGCCGGCGCGTTCAAGGCCGGCCGCCCCGAACGGCGCGACGCCCCGACCTTCACCATCGTGATCCCGCCACCGAACGTGACGGGCTCGCTGCACATGGGCCACGCGCTCAACAACACGCTGCAGGACATCCTCTGCCGGTTCGAGCGGATGCGGGGCCGCGACGTGCTGTGGCAGCCCGGCACCGACCACGCCGGCATCGCCACCCAGATGGTGGTCGAGCGCCAGCTCATGGAGCGGCAGGAGCCCGGCCGGCGCGACATGGGACGCGCCAAGTTTCTCGAACGGGTCTGGCAGTGGAAGGCCGAGAGCGGCGGCACCATCGTCAAGCAGCTCAAGCGGCTCGGCGCTTCGTGCGACTGGTCGCGCGAGCGCTTCACCATGGACGAGGGCCTGTCGCGCGCGGTGATCAAGGTGTTCGTGGAGCTGCACCGCGAGGGCCTCATCTATAAAGACAAGCGGCTGGTGAACTGGGACCCGAAGCTGCTCACCGCGATCTCCGACCTCGAGGTGCAGCAGGTCGAGGTCAAGGGCAGCCTCTGGTATCTGCGCTACCCCATCGCCGGCAGGAATTTCTCACCCGATGATCCCTCGACCTTCATCGTCGTCGCCACCACGCGGCCCGAGACGATGCTGGGCGACACTGGCGTCGCCGTCCATCCCGACGATCCGCGCTATGCCGATGTGATCGGGAAGGATGTGATCCTGCCCCTGGTCGGGCGCAAGATTCCGATCGTCGCCGACACCTATTCCGATCCGGAGAAAGGCTCGGGCGCGGTGAAGGTGACGCCGGCGCACGACTTCAACGACTTCGAGATCGGCAAGCGACACGGCCTGCCGCAGATCAACGTGCTCGACCAGGAGGGGTGTCTGTTCCTGCTCGGCAACGAGGACTATCTGCGCGGCCTGCCCGAGGGGGCGCAGCAGTTCGCCGAAGAATTCGACAAGGTCGAACGCTTCGCCGCGCGCAAGAAGATCGTGGCACGGCTGCAGGATTTCGGCTTTCTCGAGAAGATCGAGCCGAACACGCATATGGTGCCGCATGGCGACCGCTCCGGCGTCGTCATCGAGCCGTATCTGACCGACCAGTGGTATGTCGACGCCAAGACGCTGGCGCGGCCGGCGATCGCGGCGGTGCGCTCTGGCAATACCGCCTTCGTGCCGAAGAACTGGGAAAGGACCTATTTCGAGTGGATGGAGAACATCCAGCCCTGGTGCATCTCGCGCCAGCTCTGGTGGGGGCACCAGATTCCGGCCTGGTACGGGCCTGACGGCAAGGTGTTCGTCGCCGAGAGCGAGGAAGAAGCCGTGAGCAACGCGCTCGGCTACTACGTCGAGCAGGAGGTCATCACGCCGGAGCAGGGGCACGACATGGCGCTCGACCCGGCGAAGCGCGAAGGCTTCATCACGCGCGACGAGGACGTGCTCGACACCTGGTTCTCCTCTGCGCTGTGGCCGTTCTCGACGCTCGGCTGGCCCGACGACACGCCGGAAGTGAAGCGCTACTACCCGACCAATGTGCTGGTGACCGGCTTCGACATCATCTTCTTCTGGGTCGCCCGGATGATGATGATGGGCCTTCATTTCATGAAGGAGGCGCCGTTCTCGACCGTCTACATCCACCGCCTCGTCCGCGACGAGAAGGGCGCGAAGATGTCGAAGTCGAAAGGCAACGTCATCGATCCCCTCGGCGTGATCGACGAATATGGCGCCGACGCGCTGCG